>CAYPII010000092.1:0-8345 GCA_964410765.1 uncultured Myxococcales bacterium
GGGATTCCATCACCGGCGCCTATGGCGCGTTGACGGGGCTCGGGGTGTCGATCACCGACGCCGTCGCCTACACGCCCACGGATGCCGCGGGCCGCGTCGAGATCGCGCGGCCGCTCTTCGATTTCGGGGATCCCGCCAATGGCGAAGCCGCGTTTTCGCCGACGCCGACTGGCGCACCGGCGACGACCACGCGGGCCCGCGAGGAGCAGAACACCGAGGCCGTCGTCGCCCTCGTAAGGGCCTCGGCGGTCGCGGTCGCTGCCATCGCCGCGGGTGAGAAGCAATATAAAACATATCAGGATGCGCTCGCCGAGCGCGAGCTGCTCTGCGACGAGCTCGACGAGCTCTGCGCGGCCGTCGGCGACGATGCCGTCTATCAATCAATGCAGGATCTCCGCGTCGCGCTCACGCAGGCGGTCCCGGCGCCGGGAGAGACACTCCCGGACCTCGTGACGCTGAGAAACAACGTCACGAGGCCGTCGCTGGTGATCGCGCACGATCTCTACGACGCCCTCGATCGCGAGGCCGACATCATCCGCAGGAATCGCGTCGAAAACCCGGGCTTCGTGCCCGCGGGCGTCGATCTCGAGGTCATCCGTGGCTGACATGGGAGTTGAACTCAGCGTCGGCGGGCAGACCTACGGCGGTTGGAAGTTGATGCAGGTCATGCGCAGCATCAAGGCCTTGGCCGGCGGCTTCACGCTGGGCGTCACCGACAACTGGACGGGCACGGGCCCGCTCATCATCCGGCCCGGCGATCTCTGCACGCTCAAGATCGGCGGCGAGACCGTCATCACGGGCTACGTCGATGTCCTCACCAACGCCCTCGATGCCGGAGGCCATGCGATCGTCGTACAGGGCCGGGACAAGACCGCGGACTTCGTCGATTGCTCGGCCGTCGTCGGCCAGGGTGAGATCCTAGGTCAGGACCTCGCGGCGATCGCCGGAGCGATGGCGGCGCCCTTCGGCGTCGAGGTCAAGGCCGAAGTCGCGGCAGGTGCGGCGTTTCAGAATTTCAGCATTCAGCCCGGCGAGACCGTTTTCAACGCGCTGGACCGCGCGGCAAAGCTCCGGGGCCTGCTCTTCACGAGCGACGGCACCGGGGCCCTGGTGCTGACCCGCATCGGCGTCAAGCGCGCCGGTGGGGCACTGGTTGAGGGAAAGAACATCAAGCAGATCCAGCTCTCCGCCGACGTGAAGGAGCGGTTTTCGGAGTACCTCGTCCGCGCCCAGAGCACGGGCACTGATGAGAACCACGGCTCCGCGGCCGCGCACGTCAAGGCCGAGGCCCGGGACGCCACGGTCGGCCGTTACCGGCCCCTGGTGGTCATCGCCGAGGATCAGGCCAACACCGCCGACGCGCTGCTGCGCGCGGAGTGGGAGGCCATGACTAGGGCCGCGAACTCCGTGACCGTGCAGGTCACGGTGCAGGGCTTCGAGCAGAGCGATGGCGGTTCCTTGTGGGCGATCAATGAGCTCGTGGCGCTGGACTCGCCGACGATGGGGCTCAAACAAGCGATGCTCGTTTCCGAGATCGTCATGCAGATGTCGGAAAACGGCGGCCGTGAGACGCAACTCACGCTGGTGCGGCCCGATGCCTTCCTGCCGGAGCCCGTGGTCAAGAAACAGGGCGAACCCCTGCCAGAGGCGGAGTGATGGATGCAAACGCGATCAAGCGCTTGATCGACCCCCTGAAGCGCAAGGTCCTGCTCGGCATCGCCCGGGCTATCGTCAAGGCCGTGGACGACGCGCCGCAGGCCCAGCGCATGCAGATCGGGCTTTTCGCCGAGGAGGTCCGCGACAGCGTCGAGCGCTTCCAGGAATACGGATTTACCTCCGTGCCTCACCCGGAAGCCGAGGCCGTTTGCGTATTTCCTGGTGGGTCGCGTTCACACGGCATCGTCATCGCCGTCGAGGATCGCCGCTATCGGCTCAAGGGGCTCACGGCCGGCGAGGTCGCGCTCTACACCGACGAGGGCGACTACATCAAGCTCAAGCGCGGCAACGAGATCGAGGTCAACACCGCGACGTTGACGATCAACTCAAGCACTAAGGTCGTTGTGAACACTCCGAAGGCGACTTTTAGCGCCGACGTGGAAATCAAGGGCAAGCTCGATGTCGTCGGCGATATCGCCGGCGAGGCCGATATCATCGACAAAGACGGCTCGATTGGCGGCGTGCGGACGTGGGGCAACGGCCACGATCACAACGAAACCGGAGTAGTCACGAACGCCCCGAATCAGCAGATGCCCACGACATGAGCGATATCAAACTCCATCTCACCGACGGCGGCGTCTTCGACGTGCGCGTGGTCTCCAACGACCTCGAACACGACGAAGGCCTCGAGACCGCGATCATCGTCTCGCTGTTCTGCGACAGCAGGGCGACGGCCGAGGAGCTGCCTGTCGAGGAGCAGAGCCGCAGGGGCTGGTGGGGCGATGTCGCCGGCGATGAAGACGACCTCATCGGCTCGAAGCTGTGGCTGCTCCGCAGGGAGAAGATCACGGCCGACGTGCTCAGGCGCGCCAAAGAATACTGCGAAGAGGCGCTGGCCTGGCTCATCGAGGATGGCGTCGCCGAGAGCGTCGCTGTCACGACCGAGCGCGGCGGACTCTATAAGATCAACATCGGCATTGAGATCGCGCGGCCGCAGGAACAGGCGTCGCGACGATTCTCCTACGTATGGGCGGCGGCATGAGCTTTGAGCGACCACCACTTGAGACCCTCGTCGCGAGGACGAAGCAGGACTTCGAGAGCCGCTTGCAGACCGCGGGCTCCCTGCTGCGACGTGCCGTGGCGACCGTGTTCGCCAGGGTTCTCGCCGGCGCCGCGCACCTCCTGCACGGCCACCTGGAATTTGTGGGCGAGCAGGTCATGCCCGACACCGCGATCGTCAAATATCTGGAGCGCTGGGCCTCGATCTGGGGCATTTCGCGCACGCCGGCAGCGTATGCCGGGGGCAGCGTCGATATGACGGGCACCAACGGCGGCGTCATACCCGCGGGCACGAAATACAGTCGCGCCGACGGCTGGGAGTACGAGAGCCAGGCCGAGGCGACGATCGCCGCGGGCGTGGCATCAGTCGAGGTCGAGGCCCTCACCGCCGGAGCCGACGGCAACGCCGAGGAGGATGTCGAGCTCGTCCTCGTGACGCCGATCACGGGCGTCAACTCCTCCGGTTACGTCGATAGCGACGAGCTCAGCGGCGGCGCCGACGAGGAAGACGACGACGGCCTCCGCGAGCGCGTCCTCGACCGCATCCGCAGGCCGCCGATGGGCGGCGCGGAGGCCGACTACGAGAAATGGGCCCTTGAGGTTGCGGGCGTCACCCGCGTCTGGGTCTATCCCGAATACACGGGCCCCGGCACCGTCGGCGTGACCTTTGTTCGCGACGACGACGGCACCGGCTCCGACATCATCCCCGACGCCGGCGAGGTCGAGGACGTTCAGGACTACATCGACGCCCGCAGGCCGGTGACGGCCGCGGTGACGGTATTCGCGCCCGTCGCCGACCCCGTGGCTCTCACGATTACGGTCGTGCCGAATACAACGGCGGTCAAGGCCGCGGTCGAAAACGAGCTCGCGGACATGTTCTATCGCGACGGCGAGCCCGGGGGCACGATCCTCCTGAGCCGCATTCACGAGGCGATATCGCTCGCCGCCGGCGAGAGCGATCACACGCTCACGGTCCCGGCGGCCAATTACGACGCCGCTGCCGGCGATCTGCCGATGCTGGGGACGATTACATGGGTCGATCCGTAGACACATACCGGGCCGAGCTCGCGCAACTGCTGCCGCCGGGCGATGCCTTCGCCAACACCGAGGGCTCGGAGCTCGCGAACGTGCTGACGGCGACCGCCGATGAGCTCGTGCGCGTGGATGGCCGCGCCCAGGATCTGATCCGCGAGGCCGATCCCCGCACGACGGATGAGATGATCGAGGACTGGGAGCGCGTCTGCGGGCTTCCAGATGACTGCACCGGCGGCGCCGAAACAGCGGAGGAGCGGCGTCTTCTCGTCACCGCGAAGATCGTGGAACGCGGCGGGCAGAGCATCTCCTTCTTTGAGAGCCTCGCGGCCGCGCTCGACTACGACGTTGAGATCGAAGAATATCATGCGTTTCGCGCCGGCGATGATGCCGGGGATCCCGCTTATGACGACGACTGGGCGCACGTCTTCGGTGTGCTCGTGCCCGACGAGGTCACGGTGCGGTGGTTCAAGGCCGGGGCCGCGCGTGCCGGTGATCCCCTGGCGACATGGGGCGACGACGCCCTCGAGTGCGTGTTCTCACGCGCGAAACCCGCGCATTCAATAGCGCTTTTCTTCTACGGGAGCTGACACATGCACAGAATAGATAGCTATGGCACAGCGGTGGCGATGCCGACGCCGGAGGCGGTGGGCGGCACCGTCGGATATTTCACCGTCGGTGATCCCGTTGCGGGCACGCCGGCAACGCGCGTTCACGCCGACTGGCTCAACGCCGCGCAGGAGGAGATCGCCGCCGTCATCGAGGCGATGGGCATCAGCCTCGACAAGACCGACAACGATCAGCTCCTGGAAGCGCTCAAGGTCCTCACGGGGATCCCGGACGCTCCGGCCACGGTCACGACAACCGACGCCACCGTCACCGACCTCGCGACGGTTGCCGTTGACGAAGACGAGATGGTCATGGTCGAGGCCTCGGTCGTGGGTCGGAAGTCCGACGGCTCCGCGTTTTACGCCGGCAAAATCTCGCAGTCGTTTTATCGCAACACCGCGGGGGATGTCACTTCGCTCGGCGGCGCGTCGATCAGCGATGAGGTCAATGACAGCTCGTGGGGCGGCATCGATCTCGCCGCGGACACGGTCAATCAAACAGTGGACCTAACTTGTGAGGGACTCGGCGCAACCACGATCAAATGGGTGGCGACGCTGAAGGTCACGCGGCTGTCGGCGTAGAGTTACAATATGTCACGCAGTGTAAAGATGCCGCCGCGGGGCGGTTTTTTTGCGGGCGATACGAAAACGGGAGGTAAGATGCGATTCGGAAAATTTACGAAGATCATGACGTGGGCAATCGGCGCGGTGCTCGTGGCATCGGTGGCGTGGGCCGCGACGTACTGGCGCGTGGACTCCTACGGCAACATCAAGGCCGCGAGGTCGAGCGTGCTCCTGAGCGCGGGGGAGGTCTCGAACTGCAAGCTCGACATCTCGGGGACCACGCTCTCGGTCATTGGCCAGAACGACGCCGCACTATCGGTGAGCAATCCCTGTCTGGTCGGCCTCAATAACGGTTCGGTCGCGACATTCTCCGCGCCTGTGAGCGTCACCTTCGGCGCTGCGAGCGATACCGACGGCAATTTGTTTGGGATTGTGGACGCAAATTGGGCGAGCGTTATGAACATGAAAGTCGGTGTCATCACGGACGGGACTGACAGCTATTTCACGCTCTCACGAGTGCCCTTATATATCAGTGGTTCAGCGGCGACGGACTTGTGCCAGAAGGCTGATACCGATTGTGACGACCACGGCGACGCCATGATTTTGGCGACAGGGTTGGCTCTCGCTAGTTGGGTGGATTTACAGGTGACTCAAGTTGGATATTTGGACGCAACATACGCAACGGCTGGCGGCGCGTGGACTTTCGCAGTCACCGCACCCGCTGGATTCAATTTTGAGTATGCTAAAATCCGCAGGACTATGCCGTTGGGACAGATGGGTTCAGCGGCGGGAAAAATGTTTGCGGACAACGGCGGGACGGCTCCACAGGGCACAAGCGAATCGCATTATTATTATGAAACGCCGGACGGCTGGGTGCGCGGGACAGCACTCTCCGCAGGGGGCGACCTCAACGGCGCGGGTGTTGTTAATTTGCTGTTGTCGTTACCCTTTAAGGTGGACGCCACAGACGGGTCAAGACGGAGCGGTTGGGTGCTATATACGACGGGCGGGGCTGTTGCAAGGATAGGCGTTGGCTATCCGTCGCTGGGGAACACTTACGCTCTACACAGGTCAACGGCGGACGCTTCCTACCTCATGAACTCGACGCTAGACGACAACGGCGACAGTTATTATTATAGTTACGAGTACAAAATGGAGATGTAGCAATGACCAACCTCGTCCTCTACATCCTGTCGCCGCGGTCATCAAGGGGATCACGCCATGACATCAACCGGCAACGGCTTCGACGCCCGTGACATCGAGATCGCCCAGGACCTCGGCGAGATCAAGGCCATGCTCAAGGTCGTGGTCGATGACATCGCCGAGACCCGCGACAAACTCCGCAACTACTGCGCGCAGAACGAGCTCTCGCACAAGAGCATCTGGCGCAGGCTGGACCTGCACCACCGCCTGATATTCATCGGCGTCGGCATCCTCACGGTCGCGGGCGTGCTCGCGGGCTGGGCGATCCGCATCCTACACGCAAACCCATGACATAAGGGGGAGCCGATGAGCGAGCTCATCCCCGATCATCGCAATAACTTCGAGCGCCTGCTCGATCGCCACCGCGAGGAGGTCGAGCGTTTTCTCGATCCGGCGAACGTCGAGCGCGGCCGCGGGGCACTGCACGAACTCGTCCGGCACGTGCTGCACGAGATCCGCGATCGCGACGACGATCTCCGGCGCGAACTCACAATCGAGGATCACCTATGCGACGACTGTCCTGGCAGGCATTTGAGGAGAAGTGGGGCGAACTCGTCCGCGCGGCCGCGGGACGACACGCCCTCGACCCCGCCGTCCTCGCAGGCCTCATCATGGCCGAGAGCGGAGGCAACCCCTCCGCGCGATCGGGACCCGGAGCCCTCGGATTGACGCAGGTGATGCCGGCAACGGCTCGGTGCTACGGATACGACCTCACGACGCCCGCGGGGCAGATCGACGCCGGCGCCGATTACCTCGCGCGCTGTCTCAGGCATCGTGCATGCGGGGGCCGCATCGATCTCGCGCTCGCGGCCTACAACGCGGGCTGGGGCAACGTCTCGAAGTACGGCGGGATGCCGCCGTTCAAAGAGACCCGGGCCTACGTGCCGCGCGTGCTCAAGTACGCGGAGGAGTATCGCCGTTATTTGGCGAGGACCGCGCCGCCTGAGCCGCCGAAACCTATGACGCCGACGTTTCTGCCCGCCGAGGACGGTCCCGCGCGCCGGGGACTCCGGGAATCGCTGCTCTACTACTGGCGAAAAGCGCGGGGGCGAAAATGAAATCTGAATCGGAATCGTTCGATGAGATTTTCGGATCGGCGCCGCGCAACGACTGGGAACGCACGGAGCGCCGTCTCATCAACGACCTCTACACCTACGTCTTCAAGGATCCGCGGAGCATCGACGCCTATTGTCGTCTCATCTTTTTTTACCGCGAGCGGATCGCCGAGCTCAACCTGTTGCGAGCGGATTGCGGGGAGACGTGAAGCCGCTCACGCTCAGAGATCTCTTGTTTTGGGTCCGGCTCGAGCGCGACGACTCCACGCGGGAGTGCTGCCGCGCGTGCTGGGAGCGCGTGTATGCGCGGGTGATGAAGTGCATCGACACCTACGAACACCAGGAGGTGCGCTATGGATCGCAACGGTCTCGAAATGCGCGCGCTGGCGATGACTGATTTCAATTATTTTCCGCACGTCGAGCGCCCGGCGACGACGACGCCGACGGCGGAAGCGGATGCGCCGGGGCTGTGGAATCGCGTCAAGTGCGTCGTCCTCTGCTGGTGGCATCACTCCTGCTACGATCGCGAGTGGGTGCGCACGCGGGAGCAGTGGCAGTGCGTGTGCAGGCGCCCCAACTGGAGGATTCCGCTTTTTTGGGTCGATCGCTGAAAATCGGCCGCCGAGGTTGACCTCTGACGAGAGATCTCGGGCCGCCGAATACCTGAGCATGGCGAAAACTGAGCCCGAGAGGGCGGGAGGAGACAATGGCAATTTTCAAGTCGAAGAAGTTCTGGATCGCGATCGGCGGCGTCGTCGCCGTCGTGGTGTCGCAGTACACGGGATTTGGAGAGGACAAGGTCAACGAGATCGTCGCGATAGTCGTCGCGCTCGTCCTCGGCCAGGGCCTCGCCGATTTCGGGAAGTCGGCGAAGATCGAAGAGAAGAAATAAAATGGACTGGATTTTTGCGCATATCGATCGCTGGATCCGCAACTGCTGTGGCAGGCTCTCGGGGCCGGTGGAGAACGTCGCCAACGCCCGCGAGCACGTCGAGCGCGGCTGGATCATGGGCGTTCTGGCGGTCCTCATCTGCCTGCTCACCGAACGCGCGCTGTGGGCGAAGATCGTGGGCGGCACTGCGCTCGCGCTGGCCGTGGGGCTGCAGATCGAGCTCGTGGTCGTCGAACTCTGCCAGCACAGCGTCAGCGAGTGGTGGCGGGTCTGCGC
>CAYPII010000093.1:0-2830 GCA_964410765.1 uncultured Myxococcales bacterium
ATGACCAACGTCTGGTGCGTCAGGGGTGAGTCGGGGAAATTCACGAAGAACTTTGTCGAGGGCGGATATGTGGCCATCGGCTGGTTGCCCGGCGATGATCTAGCGGCGATCCAGGCGAGGGAGGAGCTTTATCCTATCTACAGGTCAGCGCATCCGGAGGATGCGAGCAATATCGTCGTCGGACAACAGGTGGGCCAGATCGCCCGGTTTCTTCTCGAAATCGAGGCCGGTGACTTTGTCGTAACGCCTGCGGAAGATACCGAGTGGTTGAATTACGGGGTTGTGGCGCCCGATCCATCTTATTTCTATGCCGAAGGTGACGATGGTTGCCCATATCGCCAGAGGCGCCGCGTCGAGTGGGCGAAGGAGAGGCTCAGGCGCGGCGACTTTTCGGTGCCGTTTCAAAATACCATCAGGGGTTCGCTCACGGTCTTTGCCATATCGCAACGCGATGAGTTCCTGGCAGCGATCGGCCGGGCAGACCTTGCGCCCAAACAAATTGCGACGAAATACGACCCCTATCATGTCGCTCTCGAACAGATCCTTGAGCTCGACGCCAAGGAATTTGAGATATTGGTCGCGCACCTGCTCACGGCGCTTGGCTTTGAAGGCTCGGAGGTGACGGGCAGGTCGGGCGATGGCGGCGTGGATGCGACGGGCGAGCTCAACGTCGCCAACCTTGCCAAGGTGAAACTCTTTGTCCAGGCGAAGCGATATAAGATTGGGTCCAAGGTGGCTGCGAACGTGGTCAAGCAGCTCCGCCAGGCGATTCCATCCAACGGCCAAGGGGCGTTCATCACGACGGCCGACTTTCAAGGTGCTGCGGCCGACGTGGCGCTCGAACCCGGCTTTCCACGCATCGGGCTCATCAACGGCCGCCAGCTCGTGGACCTCTTGATCGAGCACTGGAGCGACATCCCGCCCGAATTCCAGGAGCGCCTTGGCCTGAAGCCGGGGTTGGTGCGGATGTGACTAAAAAGGCTGTAATATCAATAGATTAAGCTTTTTCTCTCATAAAACCGTAGAAAACGCACTAAATAGATCATTTAAGTAAAGTACACTTGTATTATTGAGCGTATTTTGTTTAAATATACCTATGATAACGACAAAAGATGAGCTCTTTGCTGTCCTGCGGCAATACAATCCCTGGTGGTCCGGGGGGCGTTTTCCGGACCTCCCCATCTGGCGGCGTGCTGCGTTTCGCGAGATCGCGACGTGGATGGATCATCCCCCCGCGGGGCGCGCGCTCTTTCTGAGCGGCGCTCGGCAGGTGGGGAAGACCACGCTCTTCCTGCAGGCCATCGATCAACTCCTGAATCAGGGCGTGCCGGCGAACAACATCCTCTACGCGACGTTCGACCATCCGCTGCTCAAGCTCGTGAAGCTCGACGCCCTGGTGCAGCTCTGGCGCGAATTCGAACCGGCGCTCGAGGGGCCGGAATATCTCTTCCTTGACGAAATTCAGGTCACGAAGGATTGGCAGACGTGGGTCAAGCATCAGGTCGATTTCGACAAGCGCCGCCGCATCGCAGTAACCGGGTCGGCGACGCCGTTGAGCGCAGAGGGCCAGGAGTCGGGGGTGGGCCGCTGGCAGACCGTGCGTCTCGCGACGCTCTCCTTCTTCGAATACCTGCAGATCAGGAAGCGGCCGGTGCCGTCGCTCCCGAAAGTCGACTCCCTGAAGGACCTCCTCGATTGGAAACAGACTGATTTCATCAAAGTTGGTGAAGCGGCACGGCCGCTGGTGGGCGATTTCCATGAATATCTCCTCCGCGGCGGCTTTCCCCAAAGCGCGCTGGTGGAGAGCATCCCCCTCGCGCAAAAGCTCCTGCGCGAGGATATCGTCGACAAGGTGCTCAAGCGGGACATGACGGCACTCTTCGGCGTGCGCCGGGTGTTGGAGCTGGAGCAGGTCTTTCTCTATCTCTGCCTCCACGACGGCGGGCAGCTCGACCTCACGGAGCTGTGCAAGCATCTCGAACTCAAGCGCCCTACCGTCGGCAACTTCATCTCCCTGCTGGAAGCCACACACCTCATCTATCGCTTGCTACCGTTCGGATACGGAAAGCAGATCCTGCGCGCGAAGCCCAAGATATACCTCGCCGATCCGGCGATCGCCGGGAGCGTGCTCCTCAAAGGCAAATCGTTGCTCGAGGATGCGGATGCCCTGGCGCGCGCGGTAGAGACGGCCTTCTTCAAACACGTCTACACGCGCTACTATGCCTCCAGCATCGGGTTCTCCTATTGGCGCGGCAAAAAGGATCACGAGGTGGATATCATCGCGGATCTCGGCGGAGGGCTCGTGCCATTCGAGGTGAAGTATCGGTCCCCGCAGGCGACCGGACAGGCGGAGCTCAAGGGGATGCTGGAATTCTGTGCAGAGAAAAAACTGAAGCGGGGTTATGTGATCACGCGCGATTGCGATGACTTCAGGGTGGAGGCCGTCACGAGAGGCGGGGTGGAGACGAGCCTGATCAAGGTGCCGGCGCCATTGGCGTGCTATTGGCTCGGCCGTTCCGAGCTCGACATGCCGATTTCCTCGGGCGATGAGGGGTGACTGCCTATGACCGCCGCATTTGCCGAATCCGTCGTCGAGGAGGCCTGACATGGTTTCGGGCGTGAGGGATGCCGGGAGACCCGCGGGGAGGTATGCGTCATGACGCGCAGGGGGAAGGATATTGAGGTGAGCAAAGAGCAGTTCATCTTCTACACGGCCCCCGATGGCGCGGTGAAGGTGGAGGTCTGTTTCAAGGACGAGACCGTCTGGCTGACGCAGAAAGCTCTGGCGGAGCTCTTCGGGGTCAAGGTGCCGGCAGTCAATAAGCATCTC
>CAYPII010000093.1:2840-8309 GCA_964410765.1 uncultured Myxococcales bacterium
AGTTGCATGAAGGCTCAGTTGTTTCCATTTTGGAAACAACTGCCGCCGACGGCAAGCGCTACAAGACTCGATATTACAACCTCGACGCCATCATTGCCGTGGGCTACCGCGTCAGCAGCTATCAGGCGACAAAATTTCGCATCTGGGCGACGAAGACGCTTCGGGAGTTTATCATCAAGGGCTTCGTGCTCGACGACGAGCGGCTCAAGCAGGGAAAGACGCTCTTTGGCAAGGACTACTTCGACGAGCTGCTCGATCGCATCCGCGAAATCCGCGCGAGCGAACGGCGCTTCTACCAGAAGATCACCGACATCTACGCCCTGTCGGTCGATTACGACCCTCATTCGCCGATCACGAAGGATTTCTTCGCCACGGTCCAGAACAAGCTGCACTGGGCCATCACGGGAAAGACGGCGGCTGAACTCATCTCCTCATCCGCGGATGCATCGAAGATCCACATGGGGCTCACTACCTGGAAGCGCGCTCCCCACGGGATGATCCTCAAGTCCGACGCGACGGTTGCGAAGAACTATCTGAACGAGGCCCATATCAAGGAGCTGAATCGCATCGTCTCCGCCTATCTCGATCTCGCGGAAAATCGCGCCGAGAGAGGAATCCTCACCCGCATGGCCGAATGGGCGGGGTTTCTCGAACGATTCCTCGAATTGTCGAACTATCCGATCCTTCGGGACAAGGGCAAGGTCAGTGCCTTGGAGGCAAAACTCAAGGCCGAGGCCGAATACGAGGTATTTCGCCAGCGGCAGGATCGTGAATACGTCTCCGACTTCGATCGGGAGATCAAGCGGCTGGAGGGAAAGAAATGAGCGTTTCATTTACCGAATCCGTCATCGAAGACGCGACGCTTTCCTGGCTCGAAAGCCTGGGGTATGCGATCAAGCACGGCGCCGAGATCGCGCCCGGCGAACCGCATGCGGAGCGGGACAGCTTCGACGAGGTCGTGCTCAAAGGGCGTCTCCGTCAGGCGCTTGAGAGGCTCAACCCCGAGCTGCCTGATGATGCTATAGAAGAGGCCTTTCGCAAGATCATAAGGCCGGATGGCCCGACGCTTGAGGCGCGCAATCGCGCCATGCATCGCCTGCTCGTCGATGGAGTGACCGTCGAATACCGACACGCCGACGGTCATATTGCAGGCGCGCAGGCCAGGGTGATCGATTATGAAGATCCTGACAACAACGACTGGCTGGCCGTCAACCAATTCACCGTCACGGAGAACAAGCACAACCGCCGTCCGGACGTCACGGTCTTCGTGAACGGCCTGCCGCTCGTCCTCATCGAGCTCAAGAACGCGGCCGACGAGGACGCCACGATATGGAGCGCGTATCAGCAATTTCAGACCTACAAGGCGGAGCTCCCGACGCTGTTCTCATATAATGCCTTCTTGATCATATCCGACGGTGTGATGGCGCGTATTGGAACTATGACTTCAGGTAGAGAGTGGTTTAAACCCTGGAGGACATCGTCGAGCGATGAGCTAGCTGAATCATTCATGATTGAACTACAGGTCATGCTCGATGGAGTATTCGAGAAGAGGCACCTGCTTGATTTAATCGGTCATTTCATTGCTTTTGAGGATTCCGGGACGGGGAACATAAGCAAGATACTTGCAGGCTATCATCAATTTCATGCCGTCAATACCGCGATAGCTGAGACTCTGAGGGCAGCGAAGGTGATTGGCGAGGCTAAGATTCCTAAGAATAGCGGCGGCGAGCATGGCGACAGGCGTATTGGCGTTGTGTGGCATACGCAAGGTTCAGGTAAGAGTCTCAGCATGGCGTTTTTTGCAGGTCGCATTATTCGCGACCCGTTGATGCAAAATCCGACAGTAGTTATCCTGACGGACCGTAACGATCTTGACGATCAGCTCTTCAAAACCTTCTCATATTGCAGGGATCTACTTCGTCAGGCTCCTGTCCAGGCCGAGAGCCGGTCAGATCTGCGTGATAAATTGGCTGTGGAAGCTGGTGGTGTAGTATTTACCACGATTCAAAAGTTCTTTCCCGAAGAGAAAGGCGATCGCCATCCGATGCTTTCTGACAGGCGGAACATCGTGGTGATTGCAGATGAGGCCCATCGTTCCCAATATGACTTCATAGACGGTTTCGCGAGGCATATGCGCGACGCATTACCGCACGCATCGTTCATCGGTTTTACGGGTACGCCTATCGAAAAGACAGACGCGAATACGCGTGCGGTATTTGGCGATTACATCAGCGTCTATGACATCCAGCGAGCGGTAGAGGACAAGGCGACTGTTCCCATTTATTACGAGAGCCGGTTGGCCAAGCTTACGCTCGATGAATCCGAGCGGCCGCATATCGACCCGAACTTCGAGGATGTGACGGAGGGGGAAGAGGCGGCGAAGAGGGAGAAACTAAAGACGAAATGGGCGCAGCTAGAGGCTGTCGCTGGTTCAGACAGGCGACTCAAGCTCATTGCGAAAGATATCGTCGAACACTTCGAGAACAGGCTTGAGGCGATGGACGGCAAGGCCATGATCGTGTGCATGAGCCGCCGTATTTGCATGGATCTGCATGATGAGATCATGAAGATGCGGCCAGGTTGGTATGACAAGGAAGACGAGAAGGGGCTTATTAAGGTGGTTATGACCGGGAGCGCCTCGGAAGGGCCAAGGGTGGCTGAACATGCTCGCAACAAACAACGACGCGAGGAGCTAGCTAATCGTTTCAGAGATTCAAGTGACCCCTTCAAGATCGTCATAGTTCGCGATATGTGGCTGACCGGCTTCGACGCGCCCAGCCTGCACACCATGTACGTGGATAAGCCGATGAGTGGCCATGGCCTCATGCAGGCAATTGCGCGGGTTAATCGCGTATTTCGCGATAAGCCGGGCGGATTGGTCGTCGATTATTTGGGGCTGGCGCATGAATTGAAGAAAGCGCTCGCGACGTATACGGAGAGCGGGGGGAGTGGAAAAACTGCGATTGATCAGAAGGAAGCGGTTGAGGCGATGTTGACGAAGTATGAGGTGTGCTGTGATCTCTTTCATGGATTTGACTGGTCGAAGTGGATGAGCGGTACGCCCGCTGAACGCGTGGGCCTCCTTCCGCTTGGACAGGAGCATATTCTTGGGCAGGAGGGCGGAAAGGATCGCTTCGTCGGGGCCGTGCAGGAGCTTTCGCAGGCCTTCGCTCTTGCGGTGCCTCAGGAAGAGGCGCTGCGCATTCGCGACGACGTTTCGTTCTTCCAGGCGATCAAGGCGACCCTTGCAAAGCGCGCGCCTGGCGAGACAAGGCCAGAGGAGGAGATTGATTACGCCATCAGACAGATCGTCTCCCGTGCCGTTGTCTCCGAAGGCATGGTTGATATCTTTGAGGCCGCGGGTCTCAAAAAGCCGGACCTATCGATTTTATCAGAGGAGTTCCTTGCCGAGGTACGCGCGTTGCCGCATCGAAACTTGACCGTCGAGCTGCTCAGAAAGTTGCTTTCGGGCGAGATCAGAAGCAGGCGCAGGAAGAATATCGTGCAGGCACGATCCTTTGCCGAGATGCTGGAGACGACGATCAGGCGGTACCAGAACCGGACGATCGAGGCCGTGAAAGTGATCGAGGAGTTGATAGGGCTGGCCAGAGAGATGCGCGAGGCCAATGCCAGGGGTGAAAAGCTGGGGCTTACTGAGGAGGAGGTCGCTTTTTACGATGCGCTCGAGACGAACGATAGTGCCGTGAAGGTCTTGGGCGATGAAGTATTGAAGAAGATTGCACAGGAACTTGTAGAGACCGTGCGGAATAACGTGACGATAGATTGGACGTTGAGGGAAAGCGTGCGCGCCAAGCTTCGCGTTATGGTGAGAAGGCTCTTGCGCAAATACGGCTACCCACCCGACAAACAGGAAAAAGCGACCCAGACCGTTCTTGAACAGGCAGAGCTCTTCGGCGGCGAGTGGGCGCAAGGCGTAGGGTGAAAGCTCAAAGTATGCCCTGAGCGAAGTCGAAGGGGTGAAAGGGAAGGGCAGAAGGGGAGTAGGGAGGACAAGGGATGAAACAAACGCCGCAGGCAAAAAAGCTTTGGGAGGCTGTGCCCAAGGAGGTGCGGGTGAAGCTCCTCAATAACGTCTGGTGCACGAGGTGTCGCGATATGACAGGCATAGTGCTCGAAAGCATGAAGGTCGATCGCGGGGATCTCGTCCTGGAAGGCAAGTGCGTCAAGTGCTCCGGCCCCGTGGCGAGGGTGATCGAAAGCGATTAGTGTCCTTGCGGCGCATGTGATGGAGAGGGTGGGGGAGAAAGAGGCGGGTTAAGGGTGAAAGGTGAAAGGTGAAAGGTGGGGGATGGGCAGAATCCCTAAAGAGCTCATGGAATTTATCAATTCCGTAGAGTGGACGTTTGCAAAGACTTACGCCAAGACCGCTCCACACGAGTATGTAGTCAAAGATAAGCTGGCGAGTGAGGAGATGAAGCGTGTATTTGAGTCGTTTGTGATCTTCATCCGCGAACATGGCTACCGGGCGGAGTTCTGGGGCACGACGCATACTTACCTCGATGTCGACGGCAAGAAATACTGGACCATGGGCGAGCCTTTGGAAGAGACGGACATAATAAACAGGTCCGAGATCTAAGGCGCCCAGGAAATAGATGAGAAATGCCCAGTGAACTAACCATAGTGACGTGGAATATGAGGGGCGGGGGATCTCCTGAAACATGGGATTATCTTCTCGATCTGCAACCCGACATAGCGTTGCTTCAAGAGGCAATAATCCCCGAAGATATCTCCAACAGCTACACAGTCTTTCACGAATTGGCTCTGGCTAAAACGGGCCGGAGACAGACTTGGGGTTCGGCTGTTCTGGTGCACAGGAGCCTTGAGGCGACGCAGACCGTCTTGCAGTCCCGCCCGCGGCCGTGGGTAAAGACAGCGCTGGACAAATTCGGCGGGAGTGTCATCGGGGCAAAAGTCCGTACTCCGCGCGGCGAGGTCCTTTTCCTCAGCTGCCACTCACCTGCATGGAATCTCCCTGTCGACGGCTATGGCATTCCGAGGGACGCGCAACTGGAAATCCAGGGGGACGGGCATCCGAACGATATATGGGCGACCGAATTCATCTGGCAATACCTGCACGACGAAATCGAGGAAGGCAGGCAGATTATCGTTGGGGGTGATTTCAACTGCTCGATCATATTCGATGAGACCTGGGGAAGCGGAAATCAGGAATTCCTGGACAGGATGGCAAATATCGGCCTTATTGATTGTGTTAGGAAGTATCACCCTGACCCGCGTTCGACTCCAACGTTCAAAAAACCAAAGGACGGCAAGATTGAGCACCAGCTCGATTACCTGTGGGCAACCCGTCAATTGGCGGACGGGATCAGAAGCTGCAATATCGGCGGTCGGGAAGTGTTCGAACGGGGATTGAGCGACCATTTGCCAATAATAGCATCAGGGCACCTCTAGAAACTGCGTCTTGAGGTGATCTTTCTCGTGATTTTCATG
>CAYPII010000094.1:0-8047 GCA_964410765.1 uncultured Myxococcales bacterium
CGGCCAGACGATGACCTGGAAGCCCCACTCGTGGTTGAACCAGGGGGCGCCGGCCGCCGTGTAGGAGAAGGGGTCGGTCGTCGGGATCGCCCCCTCCTGCCAGATGAGCCAGCCGGTCTTGAGATGCCACCAGATGTCGAAGTTGTAGACCCCCCAGTCGACGACGGCGAAGACCATCGCGGCGAGGATGAGGCCGAGGATGGCGATGGAGGGGGGATGATCGGGGAATCGATTCATCTTTCTCCTATACCATATCCGATGACCGCGATACCAGCGGCGAGCGGGCGCGTTGACCTGGACTGCGGCACTTGCTAGGATAGAGCGGTTTGAGGGGGGGGAGTGCATGCCGCGCGTCAGCTTTCAGGTCCTGGACAACATCGGCCAGGAGCTCGTCGATTCCGGACTCGTCAGCGCCGACCAGCTCGCCGTCGCCCAGGAGACGAAGAAGAACCTGGGCGGCGACCTGGGCCACATCCTCATCAAGAAGGGCTTCATCACCGAGGAGCAGGTCCTCGAGTTTCTCAGCCAGCGGCTCAACATCCCCTTCGTCTCGCTCAAGGACTACACGATCGATCCGGAGGTGACCAAGACCGTCCCGCTCAGTCTGGCGGAGAAGTATCACTTTATGCCGCTCTTCCGTATCGAGGATACGCTCACCGTCGCCATGGCCGATCCGCTCGACGTCTTCGCGATCGACGAGCTGCAGTCGGCGCTCAAGTGCAAGGTGCAGCCGGTGCTCGCCTC
This sequence comes from uncultured Myxococcales bacterium, assembly GCA_964410765.1. Lineage (GTDB taxonomy): Bacteria > UBA10199 > UBA10199 > 2-02-FULL-44-16 > JAAZCA01 > CAYPII01. Next base: position 745 of record CAYPII010000094.1, read on the forward strand.
CGCCGCCGAGATCGAGCGGCTCATCTCCGAGAACTACCGCGGGGCCGAGGGGGCCGACGAGGGGGCCGGCGCCGCCGGCGAGATCGAGGTGGTGCAGTACGGATCGGAGGCGGTGGAGGATATCGCCGATCGGCTCAAGGAGATGGCCTCGGGTGCGAAGGTCGTGGCCGAGGTGAACCGGATCCTGCGCGGTGCCGTGCGCGAACACGCGAGCGACGTCCACATCGAGCCGCAGGGGAACGCGCTCAAGGTCCGCAACCGCATCGACGGCGTTCTCGAGGAGCGCCTGATCCTCAAGAAGAACCTGCACCTGCCGATCGTCACGCGCATCAAGATCATCGCCGGGATGGACATCGCCGAGCGCCGCGTCCCGCAGGATGGGCGCGTGCGCATCAAGGTGGAGGGGCGGCTCGTCGATCTGCGCGTCTCGACCTACCCCACGATGCACGGGGAGAAGGTCGTGATCCGCCTGCTCACGCGCGAGCAGGTCCTCGGCATGGAGTCGCTCGGCTTCACACAACAGGAGCGGGCGGTCTTCGAGGAGATCATCCATCAGCCGCACGGCATCTTCCTGGTGACCGGACCGACCGGTTCCGGAAAGACGACCACCCTCTACGCTGCGCTGCAGCGGATCAACTCGCAGGACAAGAACATCGTCTCGATCGAGGATCCGATCGAAAACGAGATCGTCGGCGTCAACCAGGCGCAGGTGAACATCCGCGCCGGCATGACCTTCGCCTCGGCGATGCGCTCGATCCTGCGCCAGGATCCGGACGTCATCATGGTCGGCGAGATCCGCGACCGCGAGACGGCGGATATCGCCGTGCGCGCGGCGATCACCGGTCACCTCGTTTTCACCACGATCCACACGAACACGGCGCTCGGCGCGGTCGTCCGCCTCGAGGACCTCGGCGTCGAGCCCTTCATGGTTGCCTCCGCGGTCATCGGCGTCATGTCGCAGCGGCTCGTCCGGCGCATCTGCACGCACTGCCGGCGTCCCGTCCAGGAGGACGAGGCGAAGCTGATCGCCCTCGGGCTCGATGCGGGCAGCGAGGTCTTCAAGGGGCGCGGGTGCAAGCACTGCCGGATGAGCGGTTATTCCGGCCGGATCGGCCTCTTCGAGATCGCGCAGATCACCGGCCAGCTGCGCCGCCAGATCATCGCCAATGCCTCCGAGGACGAGCTCGCCGAGGAGGCGCGCAAGCAGGGGATCCCCGACCTGCGTGCACAGGGGGTGGAGCGCATCCGTGAGGGAGTCACCACCGTCGACGAGGTGTTGCGCGTCACGGAACAGCGCGACTAGCGAGGAACGGGCATGACACTCTTTCACTATCGTGCGCGGGACAAGGACGGCATCCTCTTCACCGGGGAGATCGAGGCCGCCGACGCCGAGGAACTCAAGGAGGGGCTCTTCCGCGAGGGGATGGTGCCGCTCGACGTGCGCGAGGCGAGCACGACCTCGATCTCGGTCAAATCGATCGGCGACTACTTCCAGCGCGTCAAGCAGGACGAGCTCATGCTCTTCACCCGCCAGTTCTACACGCTCTTCAAGGCGGGCGTGAGTATGGACACGATCCTGGCGACGATGGTCAAGCAGATCAAGGGGCGCACGCTGCGCAATGCCCTGGTGCGCATTCGTGCGGATGTCGCCGCGGGCGCGACGCTTTCGCAGGCCTTCGGGCGGCACCCGAAGATCTTCAACGAGATGTACGTCTCCATGCTCGCGGCGGGTGAGGAGGCGGGCGTGCTCGAGGAGGTACTGCAGAATCTCTCGCAGCTTCTCGAGAAGGACTTCGAGATCCAGAAGAACGTGAAGGGGGCCACGCTCTATCCGAAGATCGTCATCACGGTCCTCATCTTCGCGGTCATCTTCCTGATGTCCTACGTCGTGCCGCGCTTCGTCGATTTCTATTCGCGCTATGGCGCCGAGCTGCCGATACCGACGCGCGTCCTCATCGCCATCAGCATGTTCTTTCGCCATTATTGGTACGTCGCCCTCGGCGTCGCCGCGGCCCTCTACATCGGCTTCCGGCGCTTCGCGGGGACGCAGGTCGGGCGGATGCGGCTCGACACGCTCAAGTTTCGCCTCCCCGTCTTCGGGCCCCTGGCGCTGAAGGTCGCGAACGCGCGCTTCGGGCACATCCTCTCCGCGCTCTATCGCAGCGGCCTCTCCATGCCGCGGAGCTTGGAGGTGGTCTCGACGGTCATCGGCAATGCGGCCTACTCCCAGGAACTCCAGGAGGTGCGCACGCAGATCCAGCGTGGCGCCTCGCTCTCCGAGGCCCTGGCGAGCGGGCACTATTTCCCGCCGGTCATCGTCGAGACGACCGCCGTCGGCGAGCGCGCCGGTGCGCTCGGCGAGATGCTCTCCACGGTGGCGCAGCACTACGACATGGAGGTGGCCCAGACGATTCGGAATCTCACGACGTTGCTGGAGCCGATCTTGCTCGTCTGTATATTCGGGATGGTGGCGCTGCTCGCGCTCTCCATCTTTTTGCCCATCTGGAACATGTCGGCGGTGATCAGCGGCGGATAGATCGCCGCGGGGAGGGAGCGATGCGGGAGCGGAAACGGGCACCCTATGAGTACGCGGTCATCGTGATCGTCGTCGTCCTGACGGTCGTCCTGTCCGTGGGGCTCTACGCGCGGCGGGAGCGGGTGCGCCGCGGTCAGCTGCTCGTGCAGGAGCTCTCGACGCTGCGGGCGGGGGTGCAGCTCTATCGTCTCCTCAACGATCGCATGCCCCAGTCGCTCCAGCAGCTGGCCGCGGAGAGCTATCCCTTCGAAGGACATCCGCGCCCCTACCTCCAGCGCCTCCCCCGCGATGCCGATGGGCGCTTTGTCGATCCCTTCGGCAATCCCTATCGCTACGATCCGCAGCGGGGATGGGTGCACAGCGTGACGGAGGGATTTACGGAATGGTGAGCCGAATCCCCTGGAAAACGGGGGACACAAAACTTTTTTACGAACCCTGAACAGTTTGAATTTGAAAATGAAATAAATTTTCGCAAAAAAGTATTGTGTCCCCGGTTTTCAATATCCGAGGAGGGATCGGATGCAGAAGCGCACGATCGAACGCCTGGTCTTCATCATCGTCGCCGTCCTGACCGTGGGGGTGATGCTCGCCTCGATCAACTTCGAGCGGCGCATCACGAACCAGAAACTCCTCTTCTATCAGCTCCAGGCGTTGCGCACCTCCATCAACCTCTTCAAGGCGATGGAGCGGCGCAACCCCGAGAGCATCGCGGAGCTCGCGAGGGCGCACTACCGCTTCCCGGAGGAGCGGCAGCAGCATCGGTATATCGATCTGACCGAGATCGACGAGGAGGGGCGCTTCCTCGACCCCTTCGGGCACCCCTATCGCTACGACGCCATGAGCGGATGGGTGCGCAGTTCGACTCCCGGGTATGAATACTGGTAGGGGGTTTCCCCCGGACGGGGGACGGAGAAAGGGGTGTGTTGACAAGGGGTTATAAACCGTGGCATCGAGCTCCCGGGAGGGGGAATCATGCTGGACAATGGGGGGGAAAGACTCTATAATGAATTGTCGGTGAGGGTTTGTAACGTATTGAAATTATTTTTATTATAGTCACAATTGTCATTTTTCATGAATTTGATAACTTGAAAAAGGAGGGGGTTATGAATCGCAAGGGCTTTACATTGGTGGAGTTGGTATTGGTGATCGCCATCCTCGGTATCCTGGCGGTCTCGGCGCTGCCGAAGTTCATCGACCTGTCGGGCGATGCGGAGCAGGCGGCGACCGATGGTGTCGTCGGTGCGGTCCGGTCGGGAATTGCTCTCTATCGTGCGAACGATATGGTGCAGAACGGCGGCGCGGGCAGCTATCCGACATCGCTGGACGCCAACGCGGATGCGGCGTGCGCGACCTGCTTCGACACGGTCCTCGCCCAGGGGATCAGCGATTCGGACTGGTCGAAGGCCGGGAACGTCTATACGGCACCGACGGAAATCGATTACACCTATAACGCGACGAACGGGACATTCCAGTAAGCGGTCCGAACGAGCGGTGGTGATCTGATCCTCCGCGAGGGGGAATGTGAGAGGGGAATCGATGCGCTGACGTCGATTCCCCTCGTCTATTTTGGGGGAGCGCTATGCGCCGCGGCTTCACGCTCATGGAGCTCATGCTCATCATGGTCCTGGTGGGTGCCGTCGCCCTCCTGTTGATCTCCTACACGGGCGACGTGGGGAACGTCTCCGTCGATGCCGCCTCCTGGAAGATCGAGTCCGACATCCGCTTTGCCCAGCAGCTCGCGACGACGCAGGAGGCGTTGCACGGCGTCCTCTTCATCGCCGGTGGAAACTACACCGTCTACCGCGGGACGGAGGCGACGCCGGTGACCGATCCCCACGACCGCCAGCCGATGGTCGAGGACCTCCAGCAGTTCGGGGGGGTGGCGCTGGGTGAGAGCTACCGCGTGGAGTTCGACAAGGTCGGCGCGCCGGTGCTCGGCGGCGGGGGGGATGTGTCGGTCATCGCGGACAGTGGGGCGATACGCCGCATCTACGTCATCGAGAACACCGGGGCGGTCGTCGTGGACGTCCTGGACTACGGCTCCGGGTGCAGCTGCGAGATGTGCGCCGAGGGGGGATGATGCGCAGCCCGAAGAGAGGGCGGAGGGGCTTCACCCTCCTGGAGATGCTGCTCACCATGATCGTCATCGCGGTGGGGATGATGGGGGTGATGCAGCTCTTCGAGAACGCCGCGCGCGGTGCGCTCCAGGCCGATCTGAACGGCATCGCCACGGTGCTCGCCCGCGAGAAGCTCGAGCGCATCGCCGTGGACAAGGTGCGCGACGGCTATGCCGCGATCGACGCGGGCGATTATCCGCAGGAGAATTTTTCGGAGGAGTTTTCCCCCTACGTGCGTACAACGGAGATTATCGAGGTCTCGGGAGATGACCTCGTCACGCCCGAGGCCGACTCCGGCTTCAAGCGGGTGGCCGTGACCGTGCGGTGGGGGGGGCAGCTCTCCGAGCGCATCACGATCGCGACGATCTTCGCCGACTACTGAGGGCGCCATGCGCCGACGAAAACGCGAGCGCGGTTTTACCTTCGTGGAGATGCTCCTCACGGTTGTCCTCGTGGGGATCCTCGCGACGGTCGCGGCAAAGCTCCTCCTCGTCGGGTTGGATATCTATGCCCTCATCGTCAACCGCAACAACGCCTTCCACAACGCGCGCGTGGCGGTCGACCGGATGACCGACGAGATGCTGCTCGTCGAGACGGACGACATCACCTGGATCGGCGACCAGCGCTTCAGCTTTATCGATGCGGGGGGCTCCGGGACGAACTTTCGCCAGACGACGGTGAGCCAGGGGGGGCTGAGCGTCCCCTGTCTCTACCGCGAGGACGACTACCTCGCGGGCAACGTCACTTCGCTCGACTTCGATTACTATCGCGAGGACGGCTCGATGGCCTTCTTCATCTGGCAGGTGCGGCGGATCAACATCGATCTCACCGTCGAGGCGCCGGGAAATGCGGGGGCGGTGCGCCTGCGCACCGAGGTCTTTCCCCGGAACTTCATGTATACGAACTTTCGCTGAGGAACGATGATGCATGACAGGCCGCAAGCGATCGTGCGAAACGAGCGGGGGACCTCGATCGTCGGCTCCATCTTCGCCTTCATCATCCTGGGTGTCATGGGTGCCGCCCTCGTCTCGCTCGTCTCCGTCGATCAGGAGTCGCGCATGCGCTTCATCGAGCGCGCGCGGGCCTTCTACGCCGTGCAGGCGGGGCTGGAGGTCGCCCTGCGCGAGATCGACCAGGGGGGCGAACCGATCGTCGAGGAGAAGTCGCTGGGCGCGGACGCGCTCTTCACCGTCGCGATCAAACCGGCGAGCCGCGAGATCGTCGTGACCGGCCTCTCCGGCGAGGCGCGGCGCACGCACACGATCACGACAGACGCGCTGGGGGGGGACTGCCTGCAGATCGACACCGCCGGGGCGGCGCTGGGCGGCTCTGGCAACGAGCAGCTCGTGGGCGTCGTCCTGCGGCAGGTTTGCCTCAGCGCGGTGACGGTGACGGAGCTGAACGTCGCGCTCGCGCCCGCGTCCGGCGAGACCGTCCGGCAGGTGCGCATCGGCGGCGCGCTCGTCTACGACGACGCCGCGGGGGAGTTGGGCGAGATCGACATCACCGATACGACGATCGAGGGGGACGTTTCGCTCGACGTCGTTCTCTTCTCGTCGGGCATCGTCGGGAAGTCGGTCGACCTGACCTTCGCCTGCAGCGATTCGAGCACGACGCCCACGGCGCAGATGACCTTCTGAGCGGGTACAGCTTTCTGTTTTCAGCGGGGGGGGCGGATGGTAGGATGCCGGCACCGAATCGGGGGAGCGATGCGAACGATGGGCAACAGACGCGGCCTGACCTTTCTCGAGCTGATCGCGGTCATGGTCGTCCTGGTGACGCTCGTCCTCTTCGCGATGACCCCCTTCGAGTACGAGGGGGCGTCGCTCGACGTGGCGGCGTGGGGATTGCGCGCGAACATCCAGTACGCGCAGGACCTGGCGATGACGCAGAACGACGACTTCGGCTTCAGCCCGCTCACCGCCTCCACCTACGAGATCTACGAGGGGGCGCCCGGGGCGCCGGCGAAGGATCCGCTCACCAACGACGACATGACGGTGGACATGGCGCCGGCCTCCTTCCAGGGAACGCCCACCGCGGTCGAGTTCGACAGCACCGGCGTGCCCGACAACGCGACCGCCGTGGACATCGTCATCCAGGGGCCGCAGGGGGGGACGCGCACCGTTCGCGTGGAGCCGAATACCGGCTATACGCGCGTGATCGGCGCGCCCGGGGGCTGTTCGCTGATCGTTTCACAGGGGGAGGGGAGATGAAACGCCTGTCGCGCCGGAATCGAGCCGGCTTCACCCTCATCGAGGCGATCCTCGTGATGATCGTCATCGGCATCGCCTACTTCGGCTTCGGGTTCCTCTTCGGCAACGTGACGCAGCAGGCGCTGAGCGCCGACCTGACGGTCGTGGCCGCGAAGCTGGCCCGCGAGAAGATGGATGAGATCGCGCAGATCAAGGCGGATGCCGGCTATGCGAGTGTGGTCGACGAGGGTCCGGCGTCGGTCTCCGCCGGATCCTGGAGCTTCACGCGTTCAGTCGACACGACCTACGTCAATCCCGCTGACTTCTCCGACGCGGTGAGCGACACGGGCTACAAGCGCGTCGACGTCACCGTGAACTGGGGGGCGGGGGTCGGCGAGGCGGTGACGCTGACGACGCTGGTGACCGATCAGGTGCCCAGCGCCGTCAGCGGGGGCGGG
>CAYPII010000095.1:0-7989 GCA_964410765.1 uncultured Myxococcales bacterium
CCGATTGCATCGTCACTCCTCGCCTCTCCTGCACGATCATATCGTGACTACTACAAATAATCCGTGAGGCGATAAGCGAAAAGCGCTTAGCGTTCGGAAGGAACCGAGCCCTTCTTTATCGCTTAAGCTTAGCACTTGACGCTGAAAGGCACCCGATCGGGGGCCTTTTTACGATCCTGACACCGAATCAGGGGGCACCGCTGATGGCACACCCGAGCCCCGACCAGAAGATACCCACGGCCAACTGATAGAAACGGTTGAAGGCATCGCGACAGGCCTTGGCATCACAATTGCCGTAGCTGTCGCAATCGCCACAGCTGTTCTCGTTGAAGACGCGACAAATATCCTTCACCTCGTTTTGACAGTTGTGATAGGCGTTGGCATCGCACCTCACGCTGACGCACGTCTCGTCCGCATACTTCTCGACGTCCCCCATACATCCTTCCCTCGCATCCGTCGTTTCCTGTTTTCCCTCCGCCTGACACTGCGTGTATTTCTCTTCCATGCACTGTGGGAATCGATCGCAGTAGCTCTGCCACTCGCCCTTGTCGTTGGCACAGTTGCACTGCTGCGCGGCCTGATTGGCGCATTCCTCCCGCGACTTGTTTTCACACGTGCAAACGGATTCAACCATGCCCGGATACCTTGTATATCCAACGGTATGCACCTTCCCCCGTCGCTTGCAGATGCTGTCGCACGTCTCACAACGGCATGCCTTCCCGGCCATCTCCCCACCCCAGCCCATATTTTCCTTCGAGCCCGGTTGCTGGCACATCTGTCGACCTGGATGGCGGGTTTGATCCAGACTGCTACATTCCTTACAGATATTGTGACAGCTCTCACACCGGCAGGCATCGCCTTCAAACTTTTCATGCCACGATCGGCCCGGCCCCTGGCAGAGGTCCATGCAGTCGACGCAGGCGCATCCTTGTTCGTTCGTCCCCCCATCCCACCCCTGCAACCGATCGTGACATAGCTTCGCACATCCCTCGACGGACTTCGTGAGGGGAGGACACTCGAAGACCGCAAAGGAGGCGTCGTCCTCGACGCGCACGCCCCAGGGAATGTCGTACTCTGTGGGCTGCGTGTACTCCGTGCCCACCCAGAGGATCAGGCAGTGCCTGTGCTGGCATTGATGGTCCGGCGGATAGTGTGCCCAGGGGGCATTCGGATCATCGGAGGTGCGCACGACGACGCGCGGGTCGTCGATGAGCGGGACGACGCGACGATACTGCGGGAACTCCTCCGCCGTCCCGCCGTCGACAAAGAGCTGAAAGCTCGTGAAATCCAGCGACCGATCGCCCTCCCTGTGATACTGACGATCGCCCCCGCCCCAGCGGCATTCGCCCTTGAGCGGTTTCATCCGTGCTTCCCGCGTGACTTCGATGGCGAAGGAGGAGTCCCCGACCTTCGTGTACGCGCCCGGCTCACCGACGACCGCCTCCACGCGAACGGCCGTCTCCTGATCGAGGGGCAGGTCGAAGGCCAGCCCCGCCGGCCTCCAGTCGAGGCCCTTGAGCCCCTCCGCCCCCATGCCGACGACGGCATCGTAGTCCACCGGCGCCGTAAAGACCTTGAACTCGCGCATCAGGCGCTGATCGGTCACCGCGAAGTGCGCGCGCCGTGGCCGCAGGCTCGCCAGGGGATTGCTCGCCTCCGCAACACCGCTCCTGCGATAGGTTCGGGGATCGATGAAGACGAAGTTTCGCTTCTGTGAGCCACCGACGTTGAAAGTCTTCGCCTCCCGCATCCGATAGGTGATCCACTCCTCCCCGTCATCCTGGGCGACCTCACCGCGCTCGAGCTGTACGAGCTGCCAGGACTCCGGCGCCTCCACGGTGAAGCTCGCCGCTTCCGGATGGGGATCGCGCTGCTCGATCGAGCTGCCGTACCCCGCTTTGACGACGTCGCCGACGGTGAGCGACCATCTGTAGGGGTAATCGGTGAAGAGCCCATCGGCGAGGCCTGCGATCTCTCCATAGTCGGGCCGGAAGGTCATCTCCGCTGCGAGCATATCCTCGTCAGAACCCTCCGCCTCCTTCCACTCGACGCGCGCATCGGTGCCATCGACATCTGTGCTATAGACCACCTCGTTCTTTTGCCCATCGATGAGGGCAAAGTGAAATCGGACGCCTGCGGGATCGATCGCCTCCGCCTTCTTTCCCTTGCGCCGGTGCTTCTTGATATGCGACTTGAACGCCGGCTTGCGTTCTCCGCCCTTCCCCCTGGGCGCCTTGAGCTCGACCTCGCTCGCGTGCTTTTGAATGTCGATGTCGTATTCGAGAAACTTCTCTTCCAGGATCTTCTTCCGCGATTTGACCAAAAAATCGGGCCACTCGCTCTCTCCGTATTGCCTCAGGAAGACGGCGGCCTCCAGGATGTCGGTGTCGTTGCGCATCCAAGCCCTCAGAAAACGACGCATGAAGTCCGCCACATCGACGCCCCTGAAACCCGACTGGTTCGCGGAGATGAGCGGCTTGCGCAAAATGGAGCGCATCGCCCAGAGGGGGGAGGAGAATACCGTGGAGAGCTTGTGGTGCTTGTCCACCCCGGTGACCCCCTCCTTTTCGTATTGCGTATAGGAATAGACGCATTCGGGGCACTTCTCCGGGTCCTTGCGGAGATACCGCCAGCAGTCGCCACGAATGGCCCCCTCCATGCAAGGGTCGTCGGCGATGAGGGCGGCAGAGAAATCCGCGAAGGCCTCGCTCAGGGCGCTCGGCTCCAATTCCCGCGACGCACCATAGAGGACCGCCCACTCGGGATGCCGCCGCCCGCCGCTGTTCATACCGAGCTCGTGCCAATAGACGAGGTGACCCATCTCGTGAGCGACGGGATCGAGGACGGACGAGAGGATCTGCTTATACCACGAGCTCGACCAACAATAGCTTTGCTGATGTGGCGCATTGGCATCCTCCGTATAGTAAAACTTCTGGCAGGGTATGACGAAGCAGTCGTCCTGCCCCGGACCTCCATATTGCGTCCACAGCAGCTGCCCGTGCGTTCGCTCCAGCGGCGACCGCTTTTCACCATACACCTTTCCCCAGAAGGAGAGGACCCGCTCGAGATTCTGTTTCGTCTCCTCGATGATGCGGATGCTCTCGGCGACCTCCCGGGCATCCCCCTGGAGATGGGGCGCGAGCGCCTCCAGGCTCGTCACGCCGGTGTCGCGATAGCCGCTGGCATCGAGTTTGTGCTCGCGGCAGAGCCCCGGGAGATCGTTTGGAATCGTATGGCCATACTCGTCCACGAGCCCGTCGTTGTCTTCGACACACTGCAAGCTCACGATATCGATCGTCGAATTGTCGCTATCATCGATGCGCATCTTCCCCATGAGAAGGGGCGATGCGACGGCCTCATGCGTCGCACCCATCTGATTCCATCGCCCGATGAGGACGTTGACCCCCTCCGGAATCGTGTCGTGCGCATCCCTGACGACCGTCTCGCCCTCGGACCCTTGCCCTCCCTTACCGCTCGCGCCGAGCGGAAAGCGTTCGAGAACCTCGCCGTTGGCGGCACCGAGCAGCCAGCGCTCGGTGCCATTCGGCCCTTCGACGAAGGCCAGCCACGCGCCCCTCACCGCCCCCTCGTCCCAAGGCAGATAGACGCGCTCCACGAGCACAAAGTCCGTCCGGTCGGTGGGCTCTTCGGCCTCGTGCCCCTCATCCGCGAGGCGCTGCGTGATGGACTCCTCGATGCAGTCGGTCGTCGAACCGCTGTCGAGGCAGCCGCGCGGCATCCATTCGGTGCTCCAGCTCTCCGCGCTCGTCTCGTCGCAGCGATGGAGCGTGCCCGTGAGGCCGGCGATCGTTCGCACGAGCTTGGCCTGGGGAACCTCCTCCGTCATGCGGCTCCACTGGGGGGCGAAGGGTTGCACCGAGACATCATCCTTCACCTGCACGGGATAGAGTCCCAACCCCTTGTTGCGAACGATGCGCATGGAATCCGTCCGCACCTTCGCCGAATCCTGCCGCTTTCCGAGCGAGAGGTTGCTGATGCGACCGAAGAGCTTTGAAAACCAGCCGATCGGCTTCGCTGTCTCCCGCGGGCCCGACGGCTGCAAAGATTTTTGCAGCTGACCCGTGCCCTCCCCCTCATGTCGATCGACGACGATGTGGACGCGCAGGTCGTCGTCCAGGATTGGGACCTCCTCCCCCTCGACGGAACACTGCTGACGAAAGGCGACGTCGTAGAGCGTGCGCTCGCATCCGACGATCTCGCCGCCGCTTTCGTGGCAGAGGGCCTCATCCTCGTCCACGCTTACCAGGGCAACATCGGCGCGACCGATGTCATAGAAGTCGTGCACCGCCTTCGAGGTGACGAAGGCACTTGCGACTTCGGCCGGCTCGAGGACGAAGTCCTCGTCGGTCCACTCCCGGAAGAGATCGCCGTCGATCTGTACGGGACGCCCTTGTTCATCATAGGCGGCGATCGGCTCGCCGCTCAGCTGCACCATGAAATCGCCGTCCATGGCGTTCATTACTCGACGTGTCCAGTCGTAGTGGAGCTCCTGCCTGCCGGCGACCTCGGACACGGTGCGCCCGCCGGTCACCGTCGAGGGACCCAGACCATGCGAACCACCGACGTCTGTCGGAAGTGGACCGTCCTGCCACCCTCCAGACCGAAAACCCGACGTTCCCGGGGGAGGCGTGTCCTCCACGAGCCCCGCCTCCTTCGGCGGACCTATGACGTCGTAGTCATCGAGATCTTTTTTCACACAGACACATGCCGGGCCCCTGCCCGTCCGGCCGTCGCCCTCCGTGAAGGCCAACTTGCCCTGCCAGAACTTTCCCTGATCGAGGCAGATGGCGCGGCAACCGTCTTCGACGACGTTGCGCGGACTGCAGGGGATGACGGCCTCCTTGCCGCGATGGCCCGTCACCTTGAGGGAGAAGTCGTAGCGAAATACCCCGGGCTCCCGATAGTCGTTCATGGTCTCGAAGATGTAGCAGGCGTTGTGCTGACATTCCTTCCGTTCGACCGGATACATCCCCTGCGTACTCCCCGGCGCCTCGTGGCCATCGTTGGAGACGAATTGCGGGTCGGAATAGGGCCACGAACCGCCGTCGATCGTCACCATCCACTTGTGGTGATGCGAAGGCGGCATGCTGTAATAATCACCGCTGTATTCACACGTGCCATGCAGGGGCTCGCAGGGGCAGACGATGCGGTTGCCCTGACGTGAGCAGCCCATGCCGGCGCATTCCGAGTTCTCCACCTCGACGAGGTCACAGGGGACGGGAATCAGGTTGCCATATTCGTCCCGAACGACGGGGGTAATCTGATAGCGCACCATCAGCTTGCTGGATTGGTACACATAATAGCAGGCGCTCTGTGCGCAGGTCGGCGGCGAATCGGTGATCTCCGCGAGCGGACGATCCGCGGCATCCACAAAGGTCCCGTTCTGTGCATTATAGATCTTCCGCGTGGTCTCGAAGCCCTCGGGAAGGGAGAGGATCCACGAAACGTTCATGACGGCACCCTTGCTTTGGTCAAACCATCGATTCCATACAAAACCATAGAAGGTGCACGTCGGCCCCAGCTCGTGGGATTGCTTGATCGATTCGAATTCCTGCGCTGACGCCCGAGCGGCGCAGAGGAGGAAGGTGCACAGCACGACCATGGCGATGCACAGCGATCGCCCGTTGGGCTTTTCGTGATGAAGGCGCCGTCGGCTCACGGCCCCTTTTTCTGCATGGGCCATGCCATTCCCCCCGTCTCATATCGCTATGATTTCAAGCGGTTATAACGACTCGTCGTTGCGTGATGCGTTCCGATGACTCAAAACGATAAAAATGACAATATATTGACGTCGTCCTGCTCCTGCGTTCGTCCACCGACGATCCGTCATTCCGATGCCATCTCCCGCACCTCCGCGCTGAGCCCGAGAAAGCGCCGATGTGCTTCGAGAAAGCGGTCGCGAAGATCATCGTCGGCTTGTGCACCGCTCGGAAACCAGGGATGCCCGAAATCGCCGTACGCCACGAACGACCGAAAGAGCCGTTCCTTCGTCCCCCCACGAAAGCGAACGATGTGTAGGCCCGCCTCGAAGAGGCGCGCAAAGTGCGTCAGGGGAGCCGTGCGCTGGAAGTCGAGGCAGAAGGAGCGCTCCTCCATGACCGGAGCACCCTTCGACACCGACCAATGCGTAGGAACCGTCAGCGTCTCCTTTTCGAGACAGCGCCAGCCGAACGACATACCTCGTTTGATGAGATCATAAGCCCGAGCCGCGTGATCGGTCGTACGCAACCCTCCGAGCTGATCGATGAAGGCATGCTGGAGCAGGAGAAGGTCTCGGCGTTCCTCCTCATCGCCCTGCAGATCGGCGGGGACGGCCAGGAAGATCGCGGCGGCATCGAGGAGCCAGTTGGGGTCATCGGCGTAAGCTTCGAGGATGGCGAGCCGCGATTCGAGCGGTGTCGCTGGACGATATATGGCCGCGTCATCCGGAAGGGATTGCGTTCGAACGGCTAACGACGTTTCCCCCTTATCCAACGCCCGCTTCGCCGCTTGGCGGCCGTAGAACCCCTCTCTCACCCATGCCCCGAGGATGCGTTCGGCGGCACGTCGTAAGACGATGTTTTCAAGCGGCAGAGCGGCAACACGGCCAATCAGTGGAATTGACCTGGGATCTCGAATGCGCCCCAGGCCCTCGAGGGCCGCGAGCCGCTGATATGGATGCTCCTCAGCATTTCTGACGATTTTCTCCAGGGCCTGTGCGTGGAGCGGACGACCGTCGCGAGCGATGCGATACAGCGCATCTTCATCTCGAAATAGCGTCGTCGCTTCCGGACCATTGTCGACAAAGGAATACGAGGAAGGCGCGCGACGCATCGTGAAGGTCGTGATCTCCGCACGTTGTTTCATCATGAGTTCGTAGCGCCGCACCATCCGGAAGAAGTCGGAGCGTCCGCCGATACGGTCGGTCTCATCGAAGACAGAGGTCGGCCCCGAGCCGGAGGCGAACGGCATCATCAGCCGCTCCTCGGCAAACCGGCGCATCGCCTGCGCCGGAATGGAGCTTCGGTAGAGGGTGAGTTTCTCGCCCATCGTCAGAACGGTTCTTCCTCGACCGCCTGTATCAGCCGGTCGAGAAACTCCTCCGGCTTTTCGATCTCCTCGACGTTGAGCGTCGCGCGACGCATGATGAAGAAGGCCTGCGGCTTCTGAATTCGTCCATGCACCTCCACCGCCTCGAGCTTCATCACCTTCTTCGGCGCTTTTCCCTTCCGCGTCACCTTGGCCAAGAGCGAAGTCGCCTGCGCTCTCGCCTCCATCGCACTGTCGATGTAGCTGTCCTTCGGCATCGCATCCTCACGCGGAAACGACTCCCGCTGTGATGTCGAAACCGTTTGACCCGCCTGTTTCTCACCAGTAATCTTCATCCAATCCTCCTTATCATGTTCATCATTCCAGCTCGATCTTCGGTCTGGACTGCACGGTCATCACCGTTGGTTCCCAGGGTCGCGGATCACCCTCAATTTCGATCGGCTCGAGGCGAAACATCGTTTCCTCCCGGCCGAAGAACGCCTGAATCATCTCCTTCGCCGCCTCAGCACTGACCGCGTGGACGCGGACCCTCGAAGGCCATCGAAATTTGTGACAGGTGATCTTCGAGAGCACCCCTTCCTGATCAAGCGTAAAGGAACAGGCGGGGTGCTTCTTGCCAGGACCGGTCTTCAGCGTGACGACGCCATCACCCGGCTCCCCTCGCTCGATCATCAACCCATGTCGCTTGAAGAGTTTCACGGGAACGATCGTCTTCAGGAGAGCATGGCGGCCATACTCTTCAGCCGTTACTTTTTTCACCGCTTTCGTCACCGATCCCTCCTCTGCCCTCCTTTTCGACGGTTGCAAGAAAAAGCTGCGTACGAATCCATGCCCATATTAAAAAAGCGTGTCCTTCAGGACACGCCCCTGCCATTGTCTTCCAGCATCGAGTAGGAGGCCCCGGTCATGGTGAGTGACCGGGGCCGTCCTCTCACACCA
>CAYPII010000096.1:0-7953 GCA_964410765.1 uncultured Myxococcales bacterium
GTAATGGGTCCACTCGTCGGTCTGCTTCGTTTCGGGCTTGACGGTCTTCTTCCAGGCGTCGCCCTCGCGCCCATAGGCCACGCCGCCGGGCGCGAGCACGCGCATCACTTCGTCCATCGACACGCGGCCGGCGTCTTCCACCACCACCAGGTTCACCAGCCCGTCGGTGTAGGGCAGGCGAGGCCGGGTGAGCTGTTCGATCGCCACGTCGCCCGAAAGCCCCAGCTCCTTGATGAGCTTGCCCGCCGCGACCATCGCGGCCATCCCGCCCTTCTGATCGGCCGTGCCCCGTCCCCAGACCCTGCCATCCTTCACGAACGCGGCGTGCGGATCGAAGCTCCAGTTGTCGCGATTCCCGACGTCGACCGTGTCGATGTGCGCGTCCATCGCGATGAGCGTCTTGCCCTCGCCGATGCGTCCGATGATCGAACCGAGTCCGTCGACGCGCACCTCGTCGAAGCCGACGCGCGTCATCTCCTCGCCGATGCGCTCCACCACCGCCCCCTCCTCACACGAGAGCGAGGGGATGGAGACGATGTCGGCGAGAAATTGCGCGTTCGCCTCCGCGTCGCGCTTCGCCGCCACCCTGATCCGTTCCGCCTGCGTCGTCATACCGTCCTCCGCTGAAACTGCCCGTAGCCCGGCTCGACGAGGATGCCCTCGTCCGCGTCGAAGACGCAGCGACCGCGCACGAAGGTCTTCATGACCGCGCCGGTGAAGGTGCGGCCGGCGAAGGGGGTGAGGTGCCCGTGCGTCCCGAAGCGCTCCCCCGTCACCGTCCAGGAGCGCGCCGGATCGAAGAGGACGCAGTCGGCGTCGGAGCCGACGGCGATCGCTCCCTTCTTCGGGTGGAGCCCGAAGCGCTTCGCGGCGGCGGTCGCGGTGGCGTCGACGAAGCGGCCGAGCGAGAGACGATGTTTGCGCACCCCCTCCGAGTAGAGGAAGGGAATCCGCCACGCGACGCCGGGGAGTCCCCCGTAGTCGCTCCAGACGCTGCCGGTGTCCTTCTCCGCCGGCTCGCAGGCGGCATGGTCGGTCGCGACGAAGTCGATCTCGCCGCCGCCGAGCAGGCGCCAGAGGGCGTCGCGGTCCTCGGCCCGCTTGATCACCGGCGCACACTTGAGCACCGAGCCATAGCGCTCGAAGTCGTCGGTCGTGAAGGCGAGGTAGTGCGGGCAGCTCTCCATCGTCGCGTCGAGCCCCCCCTGCCGTGCGGCCATCACCTGCGCGGCGGCCAGGCGGCTGGCGACGTGGACGATGTGCACGCGCGCGCCTGCGGTGAGTGCCAAGCGCACCGCGGCGGCCACGCCGTTCTTCTCCGCCGGATCGGCGCGCGACTCGTAGTAGGCCTCCAGCGAATCCTCCCCCGCGGCGACGAGCTCGGCGGTGCGCTCTTCGATGAGATCGCGGTCCTCGGCGTGGACGCCCACGAGCGCGCCGAACGTCGCCGCGTGCGTAAGCACCTGCCCCATCTCGATGAAGGAGAGCGCGCCGAAGGAGTCCATCCCCGAGATCATGTAGATCTTGAAGGCGACCACGCCGCTCTCCCACATCGCGCGCATCTCGTCGTGCCACCACTCCTCG
Source organism: uncultured Myxococcales bacterium (assembly GCA_964410765.1). Taxonomy (GTDB): domain Bacteria; phylum UBA10199; class UBA10199; order 2-02-FULL-44-16; family JAAZCA01; genus CAYPII01. The sequence continues at coordinate 1,585 of CAYPII010000096.1, forward strand.
CGGATGCTGTTCGCGGAGACCCCGCCCCAGAGGGCGTAGTCGACGACGGGGAGCTTGGCGAGCGCGGCCTGCTTCGCGCGCAGGTTCGCCTGCGTCGTCACGGTCGGCACGCAGGTCTCGGGCATGTCGATGACGGTGGTCGTCCCGCCGGCGGCGGCGTTCATCGAGGCGGAGGTGAAGTCCTCGCGGCTGGTGTAGCCGGGGGTGTCGAAGTGGACGTGCGGATCGATCCCGCCGGGGAGGAGCAGAAGCCCGTCGGCGTCGATCACCTCGTCGGCCGCCGGCACCGGATCGTCGCCGGGGAGAATCTCCTCGATCGTCTCCCCGCGGATCACGACATGGACCCGGCGTGTCTCGTCGTGTTCCCCGGCGCTGATCGTGGCATGGGCGATGACGATGGTCATTCGGTTCCTCGCTCTTCGAGGAAGAGCCGCTCGAATGGAGACTGCTGCACGACGTTCCTCCTGCCCGCAATCATTTCACGACCGCCTGGCAGATGGAGTAGACCCAACGGGCGTCCTCCAGGGCCTGCTTCGCATCCTCCTCCTGATAGAAATCCGTCGGCGTGAGGTCTTCGGAGCCGTAGAAGGCCAGCTCCCGGTCGCGCCGCATCTGCTTGGAGATCTTCGCGAGCGCCTCCGCGTGCGGCTGCACGGAGGCGGGGAGGCGCTCCCGGGCATCCAGCAGGATGGGCCCCACATCGTGGAGGCGCGGCACCTCGACCCGCGCGGTGCGCAGCAACCCCTTGAGGCAGAGCTCCACGAGCTCCTGCGCCTCGCGAACGACGTCGGCAAACGACTGACGCTCGTAGAGGAGCTCGACCGCCGCCAGGCGATGCCCCGCGCGCGTGATGTAATCACTCGCGAGATTCCGGCTCTTCATCTCCCCTCCGAACCCAGTAGGGCTGACCATTGGACCAATAGCGCCGCACGCCGTCGCGGGCAATAGACGATTTCAATCGATCGAGCATCGTGGAGAGGCGGCGCCCTCGTTCCCAGAGGATCTCGTGCGCCATCGCCGCCTCCAGCCAGATTCCGCCGGCCTCCTTTGCGGCATCCGGCAGATGAACGAACTGCGGGCTGAGCTCCACCGAAGCGGAGAGGTCAGCGATGGCTTCATCCCACCAGCGATACAGGCCGCGCCGGAGCGGCACGCCGGCATCGAGGACGATGAGCAGGTCGAGATCGGAATCCTCCGTCGCGGTCCCCTGGAGATAGGAGCCGAAGACCAAGACGCCAACGAGCCCCTTGCCGAAGCGACGCGCCAGGAGCGCCACCACCGCTTCGCCGAGCTCGCTCCACCAGGGGGTTCGATCGGGTGCCTGCAGCGAGCCACGGAGGAAATCCGCGCAGAGGGCGTTGAGCGAAACGCCTGCCTTCTTCGCCCGACGGGCGAGGGCTCGATGGAGTGCGGGATCGATGCGGAGGAGAAATTTCCCAGAGGACCCACTCATGATATCATGATATCATGCGAGGCATGATACGTCAATATCTGTTTGTTTTCCAGATATTTAAAGGAGCGGGGAGAAGGTAAACGGATCACGATCCCCGCTGCTCCAGGATCATCCGGTCGGTCTCGGCGACCTGCTCGCGGTGTTGCTGCCAGTACTCCGGCGAGCGCTGGGCGCGCAGCTCCTCGACCGTCTTCCCCTGCTGTTCGACCCAGGTGTAGTACTTGAGGTTCGCCCAGCAGTCCTTGGCGTGCTGACTCCCCTCGCGGATGAAGTCGCACGGCTGGCGCAGGAAGATCTCCTCGTGACGGCGCGCCGCCTCCTCGGCATCCATCTTTCCCAGATCACGGTCCATGTTCTGCATCACGCTGTAGTAGCGGTCGATCCCGTCGGTCGCGATCGTGAAGAGGATATCGTCGCGGCCCAGCTTGTAGTGCTTCGCCGTCTTGATGGCCCCCAGGATGTTGCAGATCGTCGAGATCCCGAAGGCGTCCTTGATGCAGTCGAGGAGCGATGAGTCGACGCCGGCCTTCGCGAGCACCTCGTGTCCGATCCCTTCGTGAATGAGCTGCATCCCCTTCTTGCAGTCCCACTCGTCGATGCAGATGATCGCGTCCATCGCATCGGTGTTGTGGATGAAGGTGACGTGCTTGTCGCCGATCCCCTGGATGTCGTGTCCGCCGAAGCCGTTGGAGTAGAGCGTGGGGCACTGCACCGGCTCCAGCCCGATCGTGAGCGCGTCCGGGTGCGCCTCCTTCACGCGCTCACCCGAGGCGATCGTCCCGGCCGACCCCATCGCCGAGGTGATCCCGGCAAAGCGCCGTCCCACGCCCTGCCCCTTCAGCTCCTCGAAGAGCTCCAACAGCGTGGTTCCCGTGACGTAATAATGAAAGCGGTAGTTGGCAAACTCGGAGAACTGGTTGACGATGATCGTGTTCGGTTCGCGCGAGAGCTCCCATGCCTTGTCGTAGATCTCCTTCACGTTCGACTCACACCCCGGCGTCTTCGCATACTTCGCGCCGTACCAGGTGATCTTGTCGAAGCGCTCCTGACTCATCTCCTCGGGGAGGATGACGAAGGAGTCGTAACCCATCCGCTCGCCGACGTAGGCGCCGCCGACGCCGTAGTTGCCCGTGGAGGGCCAGACCAGGCGGTGTTCTCCCGGCCGGATTGCGCCACGCACCTGCTTCTCGATCGTGCAGGAGTAGGTGGCGCCGACCTTGTGGCTGCCGGTCGGAAAGCCAACGCCGATGATGAGACAGATCGGCGTCGGCACGCCGGTGAGCGCCTCGGGGAGCACCACGTGACGGATGCGGTTTGCGCCATCGCGCCAGGTGATGTTGTAGAGGTTGAGCGGCGAGAGCGGATCGCCCTGAAGGACCGCGAGCGCCTCCTTGCGCAGCGCCGGATCGATCTTCTCCGGGTGCAGCATCTCCTCAAAGGTCGGACCGTAAACAAAACCACTTGGCATAAAACCCCCTCGTCAGTCCGATCGTCCGTCGGTCCGATGGCAAGACCGGTTGAACTATCGGACGAACGGACTATCGGACCATCGGACGATCATATCCGCTTCCACAATTTCTTCGCCAGCTTTCGTGCCTCCGCCGCGAGCAGCGCCTCGTCGAGGGCCGCGAGGCGGAAATCGTGCAGGCAGAGCTCGCCGGCGACGATCGTCGTGCGCACGGGCGCGGCGAGGCAGCCGAAGAGCATATGCCCCCAGGCGTTCTCGCGCGTGAGCGGCGTGGTCGGCCACGCCTCGACGACGATGACGTCCGCCGCCGCCCCCTTCGCGAGCACGCCGATCGGCAGGCCGAAGGCGCGCGAGGCGACCGCGGGTGCATGCACCCAGAGCGCGTCGCGGACCTCCTCCCAGCCGGCCTGCGCATCGGCCGCCCCCGCCTTGTGGACGACGCTCGCCGCGCGCAGGTCGCAGGCGACGCCCGCGCTCATCCCGTCGGTGCCGACGACGACGGGGATCCCCTCCGCCGCCATCTCGAGAACCGGTGCGGTTCCCACCGCGTTGTTCGCATTCGAAAGCGGGTTGTGGACGACGGTCGCTTTGCTGCGCGCCAGCGCCTTGATGTCCTCGCGCGTTACGTGCACGCAGTGGATCGCGAGCGAACGCTCGTCGAGGACGCCGGCGCGGGTCAGCCGTTCCACCGGCGTCATCCCGAATCCCTTCCGCGTCGCCTCGACATCCTCGATTCCCTCGGCGACGTGCACGTGTGCCCCCACACCGTAGATCTCCATCAGCTCGCGCGCCTGGGCGAGCGCCTCGTCGGTGAGCGAGAGCGAGGCGTGCAGCCCCACCATCCCGCGCTGCAGAAAGCCGGGGTCCTCCTCCAGCCAGTTGCGCACGCTCTCGAGCCAGAGCCCGCTCTCGGCGACCGCCTCCTCGCGCGCGTCGGCGCCGAGACGGTCGGAGATCTCGAAGCAGAGCGAGGTGCGGATCCCCAGCTTCGCCAACGCCTCGGAGAGGACCCCCAGCGAGCCGGTGATCGTCCCGTAGCTCGCGTGGTGGTCGAAGAGGGTCGTCACGCCGGCGCGCAGCGCCGCCGCCCCCCCCAGGAGCGCGGAGAGGAAGATCTCCTCGTGATCGAGCGCCCGGTCGAGCCGCCACCAGAGCTGGCGCAGGACATCGCCGAAGGCGGGCATGCGCGGCACCGCCATCCCCCGGGCCAGGAGGCCGTAGAGGTGCATGTGCGGGTTGATGAAGCCGGGGAGGACGTAGCGCCCGCCGGCGTCGATCTTTCGCGCCCCCCGCGGCGCTCGCACCCGCCGGCCGATCGCGTGGATCCGCCCCTCGCGCAGGTGCAGCGCCCCGTCGGGATAGACCGGGCCATTGCCGGTGATGATCGCCGCGTTTTCGAGAATGATGTCGTTTCTCGCCATAGAGCCCTTCTACCCCCCTCCTCCCCGCCCCTGCAAGCCCTTCACGGCGCCTCCCTCCGGAAAGGACCCTCGCGTCGCCAGGATACAGCCGGACCCCGTATCCCCCCACCATCGCCCCGCGGCGAGGCCTTCACAGGATCGTTGTATCATATTGATATTATAGAATTATTTTAGATACCCGCGCTGCTGCCGCACAAATCCCCCTGTATCCTGCCCCAGCGCTCCCCCGAAAAAAAAGTTCGCCCAGGATACATTTTTCGCAACTTTGGCCTGTCCCCGCACCGATAATGAGGGTGAGATGAACAAGACCACCACACAGGCCGATCGCATCACGATTTACGAGTACCTCAACTACCGCTCCTATCTGCGCGACCTCTACGCGGAGAAGAAGCGGACGGTCCGCGGCTTCTCCTATCGCGCCTTCTGCCGACGTGCGGGGATCTCGAATCCGAGCTACCTCAAGCTCGTGATCGACGGGGAACGCAACCTCACCCCGACGACGATCCGTAAATTCTGCAAGGGCCTCTCGCTCAAGCGGCACGAGGCGGAGTTCTTCGAGCACCTCGTCCTCTTCAACCAGGCGGCGACGCACGAGGAGAAGAACTACTACTACAAGAAGCTGGCGAGTTCGAAGCGCTACATCGAGGTAAAGCACATCGAGCACGACCAGTACGAATATTTTTCGAAGTGGTACTACGCCGCGGTGCGCGAGCTCATCTGCGTCCCCGGCTTTCGGAACGACCCCGAGTGGATTGCGCAGCGCATGAACCCGCGCATCTCGCCGAAGGAAGCGGCCGACGCGCTCGCGCTGCTGCTCAAGCTCGAGCTCGTCGGGCTCGACGAAAACGGCACGCTCTTCCAGAAGGACCGCAACATCACCACGCCGTCCGAGGCGACGTCGTTGGCGGTCTGCAACTTCCAGCGCGAGATGATGAAGCGCGCGATGGAGGCGACGGAGCGGATGCGCGCCCACCACCGCGAGATCTCGACGCTCACGATCGCCGTCTCGAAGGAGAAGTTCGAGGTCGCGAAGCGTCGCATCAAGGAGTTCCGCCGCGAGCTGCACGCGCTGCTCTCCGAGTGCGAGACGCCCGAGGCGGTCTATCAACTCAACTTTCAACTCTTTCCGTTGAGCGAGGTGGAATGTGAAGCATAAACTGACCCTCATCGTCGCAATCGCAATGTTCTGTCTGACCGCCTGCGCGGGCACCGGCCCGCAGCTGGGGACGGAGACGGACAACACCGACATCATGACGCCGGAACCGGTGAACACCTATACCGACGCCGATCGCGGACTCGACTTCCTCTTTCCGATGGACTGGGAGCAGCACGATGGCGACGAGGGGCTCTTCTTCGCACCGGTCGATCAGACGATCGAAGAGAAGGTGATCGTCGAGTTTCTCGAGGATCTCGCCGACGACGGCGAAGCCGAGGGCTTCATCGACGATCTCGTCGATCAGGGCTTCGTCGCGGTGGAGGAGGGGGCGCTGGAGATCTATCACCTCCGGAGCAGCGTGGACAACAACACCGACTCCTTTCACCGCTTCATCCGCAAGGGACTGCTCTTCGTCCACCTCTTTGGCTTCCTCGACAGCGAACGCGACTTTCCGGTGACCGTGCAGAGCCGGACCCCGGTCCTCGACGTAAACGTCTGCAACGGCCCGTGCAACCAGACCTACACCGCGGACAACCGGCCGGCCGGCGTCATCGCGGGGAACGAACCGCTGCAACACATCCCCGACGACGACGAGGAGGAGGTCCTGCAGTTGGACCCGAGCGCGATGCCCCAGGCGCAGATCCCGCAGTACGAGCTCGCCGGCGCGGGGACGGACGACGAGGGGAGCGATGACGCGGCGTCGAGCGGCACGCTCGAGGCCCAGCCGATCGAACTCTCGACTCCCTGAATGAGACGATACGAAACACCGAGGGGACGGCCCCGAAAGGGCCTGTCCCCGAGCCATTTTTCACTACTGTCACCAATAGGAAGCAGGTTCGTAGTGGTTCATCCCCACGCGTGTGGGGAACAC
>CAYPII010000097.1:0-7900 GCA_964410765.1 uncultured Myxococcales bacterium
GTCCGACGACGCTGGAGCGCTATGCGCGCTGCCCCTTCCTCTTCTTCGCCGAGAAAGTGCTGGGCCTCAAGCCCCGGGAAGAGGAGACGCCGGAGATCCAGCCAAAGGATCGCGGGACGATCATCCACGCGATCCTGGAGCGCTTCTATGAACGCCACGGCGACGCCTTCCGCACCGCGGTCCTCGCGCGCGACGCGCGCAAGCGGATCGAGGCGATCGTCGACACGCTCCTCGACGAGGTGCTCACCGAACACGCCGCGCTCGTTGGCCGGTCGGCGGAGGGATTGCGCCCCTTCCAGCGCGCGGCGATGCGCCAGATGGCCTGGCAGGTGATCCGCACGGAGCTCGACGGCGCCGCGGCGCTCCCCGAACCGCTCTTCCCGCGCGTGAACGAATGGGCCTTCGGCGAACAGCCGGAGGAGGCGCTCGCGGTCCCGGTCGAGGGGGAAGCCCCGGTGCGGATCGGCGGGCGCGTCGACCGCGTCGACGCCGATGACGCCGGCACGCGCTTCGTCGTCGTCGATTACAAGACCGGACGAAGCGTCGGCTCCATCGGCAAGGGGCTGCGCGAGGGAACGCACCTGCAGCTCCCGCTCTACGTCGAGGCGGTGCGTCGCTTCCTCCTCCCGCAGGCGGAGGCGCTGGGGGGATTTCTCATCGGCGTCCAGCAGGCGGAGAAGCAACACGGATTCGTGAAGAAGGCCTACAACGGAATCGCCTACGACGTGGGACGCGCCCGCTCGGCGATGGACGACGAGCGCTGGGAGGAAGCACTCGCCGGCGCGCTCGCCGCAACGGGGCGTCACGTGAAGGCGATTCGCGCGGGGCAGTTCGCCCCCGATGCAACGGAGGCATGTCGCAGCTGTGACTTCGCAGAGGTCTGCAGAGAGAGCGTCGGGCGTTAGCGAGCGCGAGCTCACCGAGGCCCAGAACGCCGCGATCTACGCCATCGACCGATCGATGTCGGTGGTGGCGGGCGCCGGCTCGGGGAAGACGACCGTCCTCATCGACCGCTGCCGGCATATCGTCGGCGACGACTGGAGCACGCTCGATCGACTGCTCGCCATCACCTTCACCGAGAAGGCGGCCGGCGAACTCAAGGCACGGCTGCGCCCGCTGCTGCCGGCCAACGAGCGCTACCGCCTGGAGAACGCCTGGATCGGTACCTTCCACGCCTGCTGCGCGCGCATGCTCCGCCAGCACGCCCCGCTCGTCGGCCTCGATCCCGCCTTCGCCATCCTCGACGAGAACGCCGCGCGGCTCGCCGCGCGCCAGGCGGTGCGCACCACCCTCCTCGACATGCTCGAGCAACGCGACGAGGACGCCGCGCTGCTCGTCGACGCGCTCGACTTCCGCACCGCGGTCGGCGCGCTCGAGGAGCTGATGGACTTTCGCTGGCACGCCGAGCGCGCGCTGGCCGATCCCTCGAGCGACGACGAGGAGGAACGGCGCATCCTCGCCGCGCTCGCCCGCGTCTTCGCGCGCGCGCAGGAACAGCTCCAAAACCAGTTCGAGCGCGCCGGCGGACTCGATTTCCAGGCGCTCGAGATCCGCACGCTCGATCTGCTGCGCGACCACCCCGAGGTCCTCGCCGCGTATCGGAAACGCTTCCGGCACCTGCTCGTCGACGAGTTCCAGGACACCAACGACCTGCAGACCGAGCTCGCGCTCACGCTCTACGAGCCGGGGACGAACCAGCTCTGCATCGTCGGCGATCCGCGCCAGTCGATCTATCGCTTCCGCGGCGCAAACGTCGACTGTTTCGCCACCGCGCTCGAGCGCATCGCCGCGACGCGCGGCGAGACGGTGCACCTGGCCGAGAACTTCCGCTCGCGCCACGGCATCGTCGCCTTCGTCAACGAGGCGCAGGGCGCGCTCGCCGACGGCCTCTTCGGCCGCCTCACCGTCGATGGCATCTCCTCGGCCAGCGAGGGCATGATCGCCGCACGACCCGACGGCGCGGAGGGGGCCGCCGTCGCCGAACTCGTCGTCGACGCCGCGCCCGACGCAAAGGCGGGTGAGCGGCGCGAACGCGAGGCCGCCGCCATCGCCGCCTTCATCGGGGAGCTCGTCGACCGACGCGGCGTCGCCCCCGCCGACATCGTCCTGCTCTTTCAGGCCCTCACCGCCGTCGCCCCCTACGAGAGCGCGCTGCGCCGCTCCGGAGTTCCCTTCCGCCTCTTCGGCGGGCGGGGGCTGCTGGGGCGCCAGGAGATCGCCGATCTCCTCGCGGCGCTCGCCTTCGCCGCCGATCCGACCGACGAGGTGGCACTCCTCGGCCTGCTGCGTTCGCCGCTCGTCGGCCTCTCCGACGACGACCTCGTGCTGCTGGCGGGGCCGGAGGGGGAGACGCTGCGCGCGAACGCGTTGCGCGATCCGCGCTGCGCGCTGCTGGGCGACCTCACCGCGATGGCCGCACACCGGCGCCCCTCCGAAATCCTGCGCCACGTCCTGGACGCGACCGGCTTCGAGCTGCTCTGCGCGCGGCTCGATCCCACCGGCGGGATGAACGCGAACGTCGATCGCTTCCGGGCGCTGGCCGAGGGCTGCGAACGGCAGGAGCCGACACCGCTGGCCGATTTCACGCGATTCGTCCGCGAGCTGCAGGCGCAGAGCGCGCGGCTGGGCGACCCCCCCGCCGCGGGCGACGCCGCGCAGGCGGTGCGCCTGATGACGGTCCATGCGGCCAAGGGGCTGGAGTTCCCCGTCGTCCTCCTCCCCGACCTCTTTCGCAAGCCGCACACCTCCGGCGGCAGCTGGCAGTTTGGCCGCGCGAGCGGCATCGGCTTCAAGATCAAGGACCCGCTCCACCCCTTCGGCGAGCGGACGCCCTCCGAACGCTACAAGGCGATCCATGTTGAGGAGCGCGCCGGCGAGGAGGCGGAGTCCAAGCGCCTCCTCTACGTCGCGATGACGCGCGCGCGCGGTCTCCTCCTCCTCCCGACGCATCCAGGGCTCACAAAGCCGGGGCCGTGGCTCTCCTGGCTCGCGCCGCTGATCGAGCGCTCTGCGGAGTGTCACCGCTTCGTCGCAGCCGACGGCGCGATCACCGGCCCCTTCGACGAGTTGCGCATCGAGGACAAACGCGATGAGGAACGCAGCACTTTTGCTTTTCCGGGTCACGTGTCACGTGTCACGTGTCACGTGACGTCCTTCACAGTAAGCCAACTCGAATCCTACGCCCGCTGTCCGCAGGAATACCGTCTGAAGTATGTCCTGGGCGCGCCCGCCTGCGACCTCCTCACCGAGGGTGAGGAGCGCCTCCCGGCGAACGTCGTGGGGTCGATCGTGCATGCGGTCCTCGAGCGCTACGACCCGACGCGGCCACGCGAGCTCAAGGCGCTCGTCGAGACGGCCTGCGTCGCGCACGATGTCCTCCCGGATGCCAAGGCCCAGCGCCGCATCCGCGCGGTCGTCGACGCGGCCGCTGCGCTCCCGCTCTTCGCCGAGGCGGTCGCCGGCGAGCGCGAGGTGCGCTTCGACTGGCAGCTTGGCAGTATCCGCATCAACGGGACGATCGACTGGCTCCGGCCGGTCGACGGCGGCGTGGAGGTCCTTGACTTCAAGACCGATCGCCTGGAGGAGACCGCCGTCCCTGAACGCGCGCGCGAGTACGACCTGCAGCTGGTCTGTTACGCCCTCGCTGCGGAGGCGGCCGGTGCCGGCCCGGTGCAGACGACGGCGCTCGCCTTCCTCCATCTGGGCGTCGTCCACCGGGAGGCATGGAACGACGCGCGGCGCACAGACGGGCGCGAACAGATCAAACGTATCGTGGACGCGATCCACGAGGAGAACTTCGCCGTGACGGCGGAAAAGCCCCCCTGCTTCAAGTGCCCGTATCATCATAATGGTTTGTGTTGGGAGGATCGGCTGAAAAGAAGTTCGGAGTTCGGAGTTCGGAATGCGGATTGCGGAATAGAAAACCGATGACATCGTCGAAGGACATCAAGGAGATCATCGCCGCATCGGCGCGGCCCGAGCGCGGGCGCGAGGAGTATGCGCGATTCTGCGAGGCGTTCGAACGCGCGACCGGCGACGCCTTCGCCTGCGCGGCCGACGCGCCGCTGCTGCACCTCTTCGGCAACAGCCGCGTCCTGGCCGAACGGCTGATCGCCCACCCCGCCTGGGCATCCGATTTCTGCGACCGCGCCGCGCTCGCGCAATCGCGCCCGGCCGACGTGATCGCCGATGAGCTCCATCTGGCGCTCGCCCCCTTCGAGGAAGAGGCCGACGCGGCCTTCGACGCGACGCTGCGGCGCTTCAAGTACCGGGCACTCCTGTGCCTGCTCCTGCGCGACCGCGCGCTGGGCACCCCCGTCGCCGAGACGCTCGCCGAGTGGAGCGATGCCGCCGAGGCCTGCATCGACGCCGCCTACGCGCGCGCGCACCGCCTGCTCGCCCAGCGCCACGGCGCTCCCTGCCCCGGCACGATCATCGCACTCGGCAAGCTCGGCGCGCGGGAGCTCAACGCCAGCTCCGACGTCGATCTCCTCGTCCTCTACGAGACCGACGAGGGGGGAACGGAGGGAGGACTCACGAACCACGAGTTCTACGTGCGCCTCGCCGCCGCGATGACGCGCACCCTCTCCGCCGTGACAATGGAGGGTTTCGTCTTTCGCGTCGACCACGAGCTGCGTCCCGAGGGACCGCAGGGCCCGCTCGCCAACAGCCTCCCCGCAGTGGAGCGCTACTACCAGTACTTCGGCCAGGAGTGGGAGCGCGGGGCGCTGGTGCGCGCCCGCCCCGTCGCCGGCGATCGGGCGCTGGGCGCGGCGGTCCTCGAGACGCTGCGCCCCTTCGTCTATCGCCGCGCGATCTCGATCGCGGACCTCGGCCACCTGCGCGAGATGAAGGAGCGCATCGAACGCGCCGCGCTCGCCCGGCACGGCGCCTTCGACCTCAAAGCGGGGGTCGGCGGCATCCGCGAGGCGGAGTTCTTCGTCCAGGCGCTGCAGCTCCTCTCCGGCGGCGCGGAGCCCGAATTGCGCGCCACGAACACCTTCGACGCGATCGACGTGCTGGAGCGACGCGGGCGCATCCACCCGCACACCGCGACGCTTTTGCGCGAGGGTTACGGATTTTTGCGACGCGCCGAGAACGCGCTGCAGATCGAGGACGACCGGCAGACGCATCGCCTTCCCGAGGGGGCGGAAGAGCGCGCCGCCCTCGCGCGCCGCATGGGCTCCGCCGACGAGGACGCCGCAACCTCCTTCGAACGCGACCGGACGAGGCACACCGACGGCATCCGCCGCCTCTTCCACGGGCTCTTCGCGGCGGACTACGAGCTGCTCGAGCTGGAATCGGCGATGCGCGAGAACCTCGCGCGCAGCGCGGACGAGGAGGAAGAGGCCGACTCGCTCGCCTGGTTCCGCCGCCAGGAGTTTCGCCGCGTTCAACGCCTCGATGCCGAGGGAGCGCTCCCCCTCCCGCGCATCCTGCAGAAGCTCTCGAGCGTCGCAACGGTCGTCGTCCAGGCGTCATGGGAGATCGCCGCACGCCGGCTCGTCGAACGCCACGGCACGCCGCGACTGGTCGACGGTGCCCCGGCGGGATTCGCCGTCCTCGCCTTCGGCAAGCTCGGGAGCGGCGAAATCGACTACGGTTCCGACCTCGACCTCTGCTTCCTCTACGAGGGCGGTGGCGAGAGCGACGGTGCGCGGCCGATCAGCAATGCGGAGTTCTTTACGAAGCTCGCGCAGCGGATCATCTCGAAGCTCTCGCTCCCCACGCGCTACGGCAAGGCCTTCGAGATCGACGCGGAGCTGCGCCCCTCCGGGCATCAGGGGACGCTCGTGACGAGCATCGACGCATTCGAGCGCTACCATCGCTCCGAGGCACAGATATGGGAACGCCTGGCGCTGTTGCGCGCGCGGCCGATCGCCGGCGACGAACCCTTCCGCGACGCGCTCCTCACACTGCTCGACACCCTCCTCGACCGAGCGCCACCCCCCGCCAACGCCGTGCGCGCGGCAATCGCGCACCTGCGCGAGCGCGCCCTGGCGGAGCGCGCGGGTGAAGGCGAATACACCTGGAACCTCAAGATCGGCGACGGGAGCTCTGGCGACCTCGAATCGATCCTCGCCTGCCACCAGCTGTTGCACGCGCACGAGCTGCCGGCGCTGCGCCGCTGCGACGCCTTCACAATCCTCGACACCCTGGAGAGCGAGGGAATCCTCGCGCCAAAGCGCGCGGCGGCAATCGGCGAACAGCTCGGCTTCTTTCGGCGCGCGATCGCACATCTGCGCGCCTTCGCCGGCCGCTCGATCGACCGCCTCGACCTGCGCACCCCCGCCGCGGAGGCGCTCGCCGAACGGATGGAATTCGCCGAACCGGCTGCGCTGCGCACAGCGCTCGAGGAGCGCCGCGAAGCCGTGCGCGCCCTCTTCGCCGCGGAGATTGCGTCCACAAAAAAACCCGCGCCGAAGCGCGGGTCGGAAACACCAGAGGGATGACACCCTAGTCATTGTAGCCCTTCTCGACCTTCTCGAGCTCCTCCTTGCAGTTGATGCAGAGGTCGGCGACCGGACGCGCCTCCAGGCGCTTGACGCTGATCGGATCACCGCAACGGGTGCAAGTGCCGAACTCCCCCTCGTCCATCTTCTTCAGCGCCTTGTCGATCTTCTTGAGGAGGACGAGCTCGCGGTCGCGCAGGCGCATGTTGAGCGTCTGGCCCGCCTCGGTGGAGGCGAGGTCGACCTCGTCGGGGAGGTCGGAGGTGTCCACGGCCATCCCCTCCTCGCGTGCCGCCTCGGCGGCATCGATGATCGCCTGCCGACGCTCCTCCAACATCTTTTTGAACCGTTCGATCTCGCGCTTGCGCATGAGGCCCCCTCAAAAGAGGGCGGACTATCTCGTAAATCGCCATGGCTGTCAACCGGGAAGGCCCGCTCGGTGCGACCCGTACGGAATCTCCGGCGATTGCATCGCCCCGCCCCCTCTGCTAAGGGAGCGCCATGGACCGAAGACGCCCCGCCTGGTCGACGCCCGCGCAGATCCTGGGTAAGGACCGCCGCACGCCGGGACTCGCCGCGAGCTTTCGCAACGCCCGGCTCTGGGCGCAGTGGGATGCGATCGTCGGCGATGCGGTAGCCGCGCACGCGCAGCCGCATCGTCTGCAGGGAGCGACGCTCGTCGTCCGCGTCGACCACGCCACCTGGATGCAGGAGCTCACGATGCTCACCCCCGAACTCCTCGCACGCATCGAGCGCGCGCTGCCGCACGGCGCGCGCCGCCCGACGAAGCTGCGCTTCGAAATCGGCGCCCTCCCCCAGCGCACGGCACGCTCGACGAGCGAGGACGAGCCCCCGCGCGCGTCGCTCGACGACGAGGAGCGCGCCTTCATCGATCGCGCCGTAGGAGAACTCGCGGATGAGGAATTGCGCCGGGCCGCGCGCCGCGCGATGGAGCGCGGCTTCGCACGACGGCCCGGAAAGCGGAGCACGGATTAGCGCACGCGTTCGAACTCGGCCAGGAACGCCTCGCCCCTCCCCGAAACGAGATGCAGCATCCGCCGCACGTCGAGTCCACGCCGGCTCGCCACCTCGACCGCCTCCGCGCAGCGCGCGCGCCGAAAGGCCAACACGAAGCGCCCGCCCCGCCGCAGCAGCGTTCCGACCGCATCGACGAGATCGGTGAAGGCCCCATGCAGCTCGTGGACCTGCCCAAACCCCAGTTGATGCAATCGGCCTACGCCGCCCCCTTTGACGAAACCCCGCAACGAGAGATTCAGGGCGCGAAAGCCGTCGCACCGCCCGAAGCGATCGATGTCACCGCCAAACAATGGGCCTGGGTCTTCCATTACCCAGAGCAGGGCATTACCAGCACCGAACTGCACCTGCCCGTCAATCGCCGTGTCCGTTTCACCCTGCGCTCCGAAGACGTGCTCCACGGCTTTTACATC
>CAYPII010000098.1:0-7709 GCA_964410765.1 uncultured Myxococcales bacterium
AAGGGGTCATCATCATGGCGGCGACCAACCGCCCCGACGTCCTCGACCCGGCGCTGCTGCGCCCCGGCCGCTTCGACCGGCGCGTGGTGGTGCCGCGCCCCGACGTTGCCGGCCGCGAGGCGATCCTCACGGTACATGCGCAGAACAAGCCGCTGGACGCCAACGTCGACCTCTCGACGATCGCCCGCGGCACGCCCGGCTTCTCCGGGGCCGACCTGGAGAACGTCGTGAACGAAGCGGCGCTCATCGCGGCGCGCTTCAGCAAGAAGCTCATCGGAATGGCCGACTTCGAGATGGCGAAGGATAAGGTGCTCATGGGCACCGAGCGCAAGAGCATGATCATCTCGGAGGAGGAGAAGCGCAACACCGCCTATCATGAGGCGGGGCACACGCTCGTGGCGAAGCTCATCCCGGGGACCGATCCGATCCACAAGGTGACGATCATTCCGCGCGGCGCGGCGCTGGGGCTCACGCAGCAGCTCCCGATCGACGACCGCTACACGCAGAACCGCGAGTTTTGCGAGAAGAGCCTGGCGATCCTGTTGGGCGGCCGTGCGGCGGAGGAGATCGTCTTCCAGCAGCCGACGACCGGGGCGGGGAATGACATCGAGCGCGCCACCGGACTCGCCCGCAAGATGGTCTGCGAGTGGGGGATGAGCGAGAAGCTGGGGCCGCTTGCCTTCGGTAAGAAGGAGGAGCAGATATTCCTCGGTCGCGAGATTACGCAGCACGCCGACTACAGCGAGCAGACCGCGCGCGAGATCGACGAGGAGGTCAAGCGCATCATCGTGACGAGCTACGAGCGCGCGAAGTCGCTGCTCTCCGAACACCGCCAGGAGCTCGAGCGCCTGGCCGAGGCGCTCCTCGAACACGAGTCGCTGGGCGGCGTGCAGATCGAGCAGGTGATGCGCGGGGAGAAGATCGTCGTCGTCAAGCCCGAGGAGCCCCCGGCGGAGGAGGGGGAGAAGGCGCCGACGGAGGAGCAACAGGAGAAGCCCCCCGCGAACGCGAAGACCGCAGACGAGCATGCCTAGGATGCCATTCGACCCGAGTGCCCTGAACACCGATCGCCAGCTGTTGATGGGGATCCTCAATGTCACGCCCGACTCCTTCTCCGACGGCGGGCGCTTCAGTGATCCCCGTGTCGCCGTCGAGCACGCCCTGCGGATGGCGGCAGAGGGGGCGGCGATCATCGACGTCGGCGGCGAGTCGAGCCGGCCGGGCGCCGAGCCGACTGCCGCCTGCGAGGAGTGCCGCCGCGTCCTGCCGGTCATCGAGGGCGTTCGCCGGAGGAGCCCGGTCCCGATCTCCATCGATACGACGAAGGCGGCGGTCGCCGCGCGGGCGCTGGATGCCGGCGCGGATATCATCAACGACATCAGCGCCGGACGATTCGATCCCTCGATCCTGGCGCTCGCCGCCGAACGCGGTGTCCCTATCTGCCTCATGCACATGCGCGGGACCCCGCGCGACATGCAACGCGACACCCGCTATGACGACCTGATCGGCGAGGTGCGCGGCTTCCTGGGCGAGCGCATCGAGGCGGCGATCGCGGCGGGGATGGAGCGGGAGGCGATCCTGATCGATCCGGGCATCGGCTTCGGCAAGAGTGCGGAGGACAACGTGCAGCTGATGCGGCGGCTGGGCGAGCTGCGGGAGCTCGGCGCGCCGATCCTCGTTGGACCATCTCGAAAATCCTTCCTTGGAAGGCTCTTAGGACATGAAGTCGAGAATCGACTTGAAGGAACACTCGCCGCCCTCGCCGTCGCACAGGAGGGGGGAGCGGCGGTTCTGCGGGTTCATGACGTCGCCCCCGCGCGTCGCTTTCTCGAGGCCCACCGGCTCTTCCATCCGCCGCGCTGAGTGGGGGGAGCCCTCCCCGCCGCGTTGCGTCGGACGCCATTCATTTGCTTGATATTTCTATGCATTTTCGTTATAGGCCGCGTCATTCCGTGCCATCCGCGGAGATCGTTGGAGGGGAGTTCCATGGACAAGCGGAGTCGAATCTTCGGGACCGATGGTGTCCGGGGGCGTGCAAACGACGCCCCGATGGATTCGGAGAGCGCGCTGGCGATCGGCCGGGCGATGGCGGCGCTCTTCCGCAACGGGGGACACCGGCATCGCATCGTCGTCGGCAAGGACACGCGCCTCTCCGGCTACATGATCGAGACGGCGCTCGCCTCCGGCATCTGCTCCCGGGGGGCGGACGTCATGCTCGTGGGGCCGCTGCCGACGCCCGGCATCGCCTTCATCACGCGCAGCATGCGCGCGGACGCCGGTGTCGTGATCTCCGCCTCGCACAATCCCTTCGACGACAACGGCATCAAGTGCTTCGACCGCGACGGGTACAAGCTCCCCGACGAGACCGAGGAGCGCATCGAGGAGCTCATCCGAACGAACTGCGCAGGGGTGGCGCGCCCGACCGGGGCCGCCATCGGGCGCGCGCAGCGCATCGACGACGCCGCAGGGCGCTACGTCCAGTTCCTCAAGACCGCCTTTCCGCGCGCGCTGACGCTCGAGGATCTGCGCCTCGTCGTCGACTGCGCAAACGGCGCCACCTACAAGGTTGCTCCGGCGGTCTTCGCTGAGCTCGGTGCCGAGGTGATCGAGGTCGGCACCCGTCCGGACGGGACGAATATCAACGACGGCTGCGGGGCGCTGCACCCGGAGCGCCTCTGCGAGATGGTCCGCAAGGTCGGGGCCGACGCCGGGATCGCGCTGGACGGGGACGGCGACCGGATCATCATGTGCGACGAGAAGGGGAACGTCGTCGACGGCGACGTCATCATGGCGCTGGCGGCCATCGACCTGCAGCGCCGCGGCAAGCTCAGGGGCGACACGCTCGTCGCCACGGTGATGAGCAACATCGCGCTCGACTGGGCGATGCGCGAGCAGGGCATTGCGGTGGTCCGCACGCCGGTGGGCGATCGGCATGTCCTGGCGGCGATGCGCGCGGGCGGTTTCAACCTCGGCGGCGAGCAGTCGGGGCACATGATCTTTCTCGACCACAACAGCACGGGCGACGGCATCGTCGGCGCCCTGCGGATCCTCGCGATCATGCTGCGCGAGGGACGCCCGCTCTCCGAGCTCGCGGCAATCTTCGACCCCTATCCGCAGGTGAACGCGAACGTCCGGGTGCGCCGCAAGGAGGACTTCGGCGCCGTCCCGGAGATCGCCCGGCGCATCGCGGCCTTCGAGCGCGAGCTGGGCGAGCGGGGGCGGCTGCTGTTGCGCTACTCCGGCACCGAGCCGGTCGCGCGCGTCCTCGTCGAAGGGCCCGACCAGGGGCGCATCCGCACCATGGCCGACGAGCTCGCCGGCGCGATCAGCGCCCATCTCTCCTGAGGATCGAAGCATGGTGCAACTCGGGGTCAACGTCGATCACGTCGCGACGCTGCGCCAGGCGCGTGGCACGGCCTATCCCGATCCGCTCGCGGCCGCCGAGGCGGCGGTGCGCGGCGGCGCGGACCAGATCACGATTCACCTGCGCGAGGACCGGCGCCATATCCAGGATGCCGACGTCGAACGAATGCGCGCCGCGCTCACGGTTCCGCTCAACCTCGAGATGGCGGCGGCCGAGGAGATCGTCGCGATCGCCTGCCGCGTGCAGCCGCGGACGGCGACGCTCGTCCCCGAACGGCGCGAGGAGCTCACGACCGAGGGGGGGCTCGATGTGCGCGGCGGCGGCGATGCCCTCGCCAGTGCCGTGGAGCGACTGCAGGGAGCGGGGATCGCCGTGAGCTGCTTCATCGATCCCGACCCGGAACAGGTGTCGGCCGCCAAGGCGATCGGCGCGGATGCCGTCGAGTTTCACACGGGGCGCTACTGCGATGCGGTGGAGGAAGCCCTCCGCGAGCGCGAGCTCGCGCGCCTCGTCGAAGCGGTGTGCGCCGCGGAGGGGACGAGGATGCGGCTCTGCGCCGGCCACGGCTTGCACTACGAGAACACGGCGGGGGTCGTGGCCGCGCTCCCGCAGGTTGTCGAGTACAACATCGGGCACGCCATCGTCGCGCGCGCGGTCTTCGTGGGGATGGAGACGGCGGTGCGGGAGATGAAAGCGTTGTTGGAACCTTCAGGAGGACATTCGTGATCATCGGCATCGGGGTCGACCTCGTCGACGTGCGGCGTTTCGAATCGATCATCTACCGCTGGCAGGAGCGCTTCCTCAAGCGAGTCTTCACCGATGAGGAGATCCGCTACTGCAACACGAAGAAGCATCCCGCGCAGCGCTTCGCGACGCGCTTCGCCGCGAAGGAGGCCTTCATCAAGGCGCTCTTTCCGAAGGGGCAGGAGGGCGTTCGCTACAAGGAGATTGAGATCGGCCAGCGCGACCGCCGGCCGACGATCGCGCTCTCCGGACGCGTGCGCGAACTGGCTGAGGGGATGAACATCGCGCAGATGCACCTCATGGTCTCGCACGACGGCAACTACGGAATCGCCAACGTGGTCCTGGAAGGATGAAACTCGTCACCGCACAGCAGATGCGCGAACTCGACCGCGCCGCGATCGAGACGCACGGCGTTCCCTCGCTCGAGCTCATGGAGCGCGCGGGAGCGGGCGTGGCGGAGGCGGTGGCGCGGCGCTGCGGCCCCGGCGAGGGGACGATCTGCATCGTGGCAGGGCGCGGCAACAACGGGGGCGACGGGCTGGTCGCCGCGCGCCACCTGATCGCGGCGGGTCACGACGTGACGACGCTGCTCCTCGCAAGCCCCGCGATGCTCACCCCCGACGCCCGGACGAATTGGGAGCGGCTCGCCCCCATGACGACGCACGTCATCGTCGCCGACGGCGTCGGCCTCCTCGCATCGCAGCGTCCACAGATCGCCATGGCGGCGGTCGTCGTCGACGCCGTCCTCGGCACGGGACTCGACCGTCCCGTCGAGGGGCTGGCCGTCGCGGCGATCGAGGCGATCACATCAGCACGCGGTGCGGTCGTCGCGGTCGACATCCCCTCCGGGCTCTCCGCCGACAGCGGGGCGGTGTTGGGGCGCGCCGTGCGCGCCCGCGAGACGATCACCTTCGGCCTCCCCAAGCGCGGCTGCTTTCTCGGCGAGGGACCGGCATACGCGGGGCGCGTGCAGGTGATCGACATCGGCATTCCCCCCGAGGCGGTGCACGCCGTGAAGAGCGACCTGGAGCTCATCGACGGCGCGGAGGTGGCGGCGACGCTCCCCGCGCGAGCGCGCGACGCCCACAAGGGGACGCACGGTCACGTCGCGATCTTCGCCGGGTCGCGCGGACACCTCGGCGCGGGCTATCTCGCCTCGCTCGCAGCACTCCGCGCCGGCTGCGGACTGGCGACCTATGCGCTCCCCGAGCGCGCCTTTGCGAAATTCGACGCGCGCTATCCGGAGATCATGTGCGACCCGCTCCCCGACGCGGGCACCGCGGCCTTCCATCCGGAGGGGGTGCCCCCGGCGCGGGAGCTGGCGAAGAGGGCGACGGCGGTGGGGATCGGCCCGGCCGTCGGAACCGCGCCGGAGACCGCTGCATTCGTGAACGCCATCGTCCGCGAGTGCGAGCGCCCGATCGTCGTCGACGCCGATGGGCTCAATGTCCTGGAGCCCGATGCGGTGCGCGCGCGACGCGCCCCCACGTTGCTCACCCCGCACCCGGGCGAGGCGGGGCGGCTGCTCGGGATCGAGACGGCGGTGGTCCAGGCCGATCGCCTGGGCGGCGCACGTCGTCTGGCGCGCGAGATGCGCGCGATCGCCCTGCTCAAGGGGGCGGGGACGATCGTCGCACATCCGGACGGGCGCGCGGCGATCAACCCGACCGGCAGCGCGGGGATGGCGACGGCCGGCATGGGCGATGCGCTCACCGGCATCGCTGCATCGCTGCTGGCGCAGGGGATGGAGCCCTGGAACGCCGCGTGCGCGGCGGTCTTCCTGCACGGGCGCGCCGGCGAGATCGCCGCAGAGGAACACACGGAGCGCGCGCTGATCACCACGGATCTCATCCGCGCGATCGGGCGCGCCTTTCGCGAGATCGGACGGGCGACATGAAACGGATGTCGCGCTCGGCCGACGAGACCTTCGCCTTCGCGCAGGAGTATGCGCGCTTGCTGCGCCCCGGCGATGTGCTGGCGCTCATCGGCGAGCTGGGGGCGGGGAAGACGCGCTTCGTGCAGGGGCTGGCCCGCGGTCTCGACGTCCCCCCGGAGGTCTTCGTGCGCTCGCCCTCGTTCGCGCTCATCAACGAGTATCGCGGCGGGGCGCTGCCGCTCTACCACGTCGACTTCTACCGTCTCGATGACGCATTAGCGCTCGACGATTTGGGGCTGGAGGAGTACTTCGACGGCCGCGGCGTGACGGCGGTGGAGTGGGCCGATCACTTTCCCGGGGCGATGCCGCGGCGGACGCGGCGCATCGCCTTTCGCGTGATCGACGCATCGACGCGCGAGATCGAATTCATGGATAACGAGAGGGGAGCACACCATGGCGTATGATCTGGCGATCGTCGGGGCGGGACCGGGCGGCTACGTCGCGGCGATTCGCGCAGCACAGCTCGGCGCCTCCGTCGCGCTGATCGAACGCGATGCGGTGGGGGGCGTCTGCCTCAACCGCGGCTGCATTCCGACGAAGGCGATGATCGCCTCCGCGCACGCGCTCGAAGCGGTTCGGCGCGCGGGCGACTACGGCGTCGTCCTGCAGGAGGCGGGGGAGGCGCGCATCGACCTGGCGCGCGTGCAGGATCGCAAGGATGCGATCGTCGGGAAGCTGCGCGAGGGGATCGGCCAGCTGCTCGCGGCAAACGGCGTGGAAGTGATCGCCGGGACCGCCGCCTTCGACGCAGCGGGGACGCTCGCCGTCGACGGGGAGGCGATCGAGGCGAAGCGCGTCCTGCTCGCGACCGGCTCCACCTGGATCGACCTGCCGGGGCTCCCGATCGACGGGGAACGCATCGTCACCAGCGACGGGGCGTTCGCCTGGCGCGCGGTTCCCGAGCGACTGGTCATCGTCGGCGGCGGAGTGATCGGCTGCGAATTCGCCTGCCTGATGGCCTCCTTCGGTTCGCAGGTGACGATCGTCGAGGCGATGCCGCAGATCCTCCCCTTCGCCGAGGGGGCGATCGTGCGCCTGCTCGCGCGGTCGATGAAGGGGCGCGGGATCGAGCTGCGCACGAAGACGACGGTGGAGCGCGCCGCGGTCGAGGGAGATGCGGTGACCGTGACGCTCGCGGATGGCAACGCGCTCACCGCCGACCGGGTGCTGGTGGCCGTCGGACGCCGCCCCGATACGAGCGCGCTCAATCTGGAGGCCGCCGGCGTGGAGCGCACCGACCGCGGCTTCGTGAAGGTGAACGAATTTTTCACCACGACCGCCGAGACGGTCTTCGCGATCGGCGACCTCGTGGGGCCCCCGATGCTCGCGCACGCCGCGAGCGCCCAGGGGATCGCCTGCGTGGAGCGGATCTTCGGCGAGGCGGGGAGCTACGACGCGCGCCTCGTCCCCTCGCCGATCTTCACCACGCCCGAGATCGCCGGCGTCGGCGCGACCGCCGAGGAGCTCAAGGAGCTCGGCATCGAACACCGCACCGGCCGCTTTCCCTACGCCGCGTCGGGCAAGGCGCTCTGCGACGGGAGCGAAGAGGGACAGGCGATCGTCCACGCCGCCCACGACGGAACGATCCTGGGCGTGCACCTCTACGGGGCGGAGGCGACGACGCTCATCGCCGAGGCGACGGTGGCGCTCGAGCGGGGGATGAGT
>CAYPII010000099.1:0-7661 GCA_964410765.1 uncultured Myxococcales bacterium
CGAAAAATGCGTCGCTTCTGTCCGACCTGGCGTTCTCCCCTGTCGACCGCCAGGTTGGAGAAGCGATCGCATTTTTCACGCCTCATACGCTCGACTCGCAGACGCGCTTTTATGCGCCGTACGAAGGGCCCCCGGAAGGTCCGGAACGAACGGCCGGCTGCGGGCGGCGTCACATCCATGCCGTTCCGGGGAGCTTCCGGGCCAAAGTCATTGACGGATCGGGCGCTCGTGCGCTAAGGGTCTGAATCTCCAAGGGAGTTCCGATTGTCGGCAACATTTTGCCGGTCGGGCCGAGAAGGGGGCTCGCCGGCGCGGGGAGCGCGCGATGGCGGAGAAAAAGGAGAAGCCGTTCGAGGAGCGGATGGCGGAGCTCGAGGGCGTGGTCAAGGAGCTCGAGTCGGGAAAGCTCTCGCTCGACGATTCGATCGGCGCCTTCGAAAAGGGGATCGCGCTCACGCGTGATTGCGAGAAGATGCTCGAGGCGGCGAAGGCGAAGGTCGAGAAGCTCGTCGAGAAGGCCGGCGGCGAGCTCGCCGCGGAACCGTTCGAACCAAAGGAGTGATGATCCCCATGGATTTGCAATCGTACCTTACGGAACGCAAGCAGTGGGTCGAGGCGACGCTGACGCGCTCGATCGCCGACGAGGCGATCCCGGAGACGCTGTGCCGCGCGATGGCCTACAGTTTGGAGGCGGGGGGCAAGCGCCTGCGTCCGGTCCTCGTCTTCGCCGGTGCGGAGGCGGTGGGCGGGAGCGCGGATCGCGTGATGTCGGCGGCGGTGGCGCTCGAGATGATCCACACCTTCTCGCTCATCCACGACGACCTGCCCGCGATGGACGACGATGCGCTCCGCCGCGGCAAGCCGACGAACCACACGGTCTTTGGCGAGGCGACCGCAATCCTCGCGGGCGATGCGCTCCTGGCGGAGGCCTTCAGTGTCCTCGCCGACACGGCGGGGGTGCGTGACCCGAAGCGCCTGCTCGAGACGATCCGTGATATCGCCGATGCCACCGGCGCACGCGGGATGACCGGCGGCCAGGTGCTCGACATCGAGGCGACCGGCCAGACGCTCACCGAGGCGAAGCTCACCACGTTGCACGAGCGCAAGACCGGTGCGCTGCTGCGGGTGGCGGTGACCGCCGGTGCGCGCCTCTGCGACGCGACCGACGAACAGCTCGCGGTGCTCGCGCGCTATGGCGAGACGGTGGGGCTCGCCTTCCAGATCGCCGACGACATCCTCGACATCGAGGGGGACCAGGAGCTGCTCGGCAAGGACGTCGGCAGCGACGCGGGGCAGGCGAAGTCGACTTACCCGGCGCTCATCGGGCTCGATGCCTCGAAGCGCCAGGCGGCGGCGCTCGTCGACCAGGCGGTGGCGCTGCTCGCCCCCTTCGGGGACGCGGCGGAGCCGCTCGCGCTCATCGCGCGCTACATCGTGGAGCGGGATCGATGAAACAGCACGACCGACAGATCGCCTTCGCCACGCGCGCGCCGATCGACTTCGTCGACCTGTCAGACGAGGTTCGCGCCGCCTGTGCGGCGAGCGGCATCACCGAGGGACTCGTTTCGATCAGCACGCAGCACACGACGGCGGGGCTCAAGATCAACGAGCGTTGCGAGCGCCTGCAGGAGGACATGCGGCGCTTCCTCGAGGAGGCGGTGCCGGCGGCGGCCTATCGTCACGACGAGGCGACCGTCGACGGGCGCCCGAACGGGCGCGGTCACCTGATGGCGCTCATGATGGGGGCCTCCGAGACCGTTCCGGTGCGCGAGGGACAGCCGGCGCTCGGCGACTGGCAGTCGGTCTTCTTCGTGGAGCTCGACGGGCCGCGTCCAGAGCGACGCGTTTTCGTGAAGATCGTGGGGGAATGACGAAGGGAGCCGCCATGTACGCTGACGACGTCAACGCCTTCTTCGCCGACGAGGAGACGCTCCTGCGCGACGACTACCTCTTCTTCACCTATCGCATCGAGGCGACGGGTGACGTGCGTGCCGCGGCCGCCGCGCTCGCCAGCGAACAGTCGACGGCGCAGTGGCAGCGCCCGGGCGTGGACGAGGACTTTCGGCCGCGCCACGGGGCAAAGGTCGTGGGGCTCGCCGTCCTCGACGAGGGCGATCGCTCCGCCTTCACGGCGACGACCGATGGTGCGCGCTACACGCGCGCGATCGTCCGCATCGCGCACCCGCACGGCAACTTCGGAACGCGCCTGCCCAACCTGCTCACCGCGGCGATGGGCGAGGGGGCCTTCTTCAGCCCGGGCATCAGCGCGATCAAGCTCCTCGATATCGAGTTCTCCGAGAGCTACCTCGCGGATTTCGCCGGACCGCGCTTCGGGAAGCGCGGAATCCGCGACCTGCTGGGCGTGCACGATCGCCCGCTCTTCTTCGGCGTGGTGAAGCCCAACGTCGGGCTCGATCCGGCGAACTTCGCGGCGCTCGCGCAGGAGGCGTGGCTGGGGGGGCTGGACGCGGCGAAGGACGACGAGATGCTCGCCGACGCCTCCTATTCTCCCTTCGCGGAGCGCATGCGCCTGGTGGGCGCGGCACGGCGTGCGGCGGAGGAGGCCACCGGCGAGGCGAAGCTCTTCATCGCGAACATCACCGACGAGGTCTGGCGCCTGCAGGAGCTGCACGATATCGCGGTCGCCGCGGGGGTCAACGCCGTGATGGTCAACGCGATGGCGGTGGGCCTCTCGGCCGTTCGCGGCCTGGCGCGCCAGGCGGCGGTGCCGGTGATCGCGCACTTCGACTGCATCGCGCCGATGTCGCGCCACCCGCACTTCGGCGTGAGCAGCGCGCTCGTGACGAAGCTGCAGCGGCTCGCCGGCTGCGATGCGATCATCATGCCCGGCTTCGGGGCGCGGATGGCGACACCCGAGGAGGAGGTCCTCGAGAACGTCGCCGTCTGCACGCAGCCGTTGGGGGCGATCGCCCCGGCCCTGCCGGTGCCGGGGGGGGGCGATTGGGCGGGGACGCTGCCCGAGCTCTACGAAAAATTGCGCACGCTCGACTTCGCGATGGTCCCCGGCCGTGGCGTCTTCGGCCATCCGATGGGACCGCGCGCGGGGGCGGCGAGCTTGCACCAGGCCTGGGAGGCGATCGTCCGGCGCGAGGAGCTCGCCCGCTTCGCCGCCGAAGCGCCGGAGTTGGCGGCGGCGCTCGCGGCCTTCGGCTCGCCGACGGAGCACAAGACGGAGCACGCGCTCTCGCCGGTGCGCGGCTTCACCGGCGCCGCACTCACGATGCTGCAGCACTGAGGGGGGACGATGCGCTTTCGCACGTTGTTGCCTGTCGCGGCCATCCTGTTGTTCGCCGTCGCGGCCGAGGCGAAGATTCCCGATACGATCGAGCACGCCGTCATGAGCGCCTATCCGCCGGCGTTGCCCAACCGCGGGCTTTCCACCGCCTACGTCGAGCCCAAGCCGGATGATATGCGCGGTTACGTGGTCGTCGAGCAGGGGGGGATTCCGGCGGAGCGCGCGCGCTGGTTCATCAGCTGGCAGGAGTACGACTACCGCGGCGTGGTGATCGATGTGGGCGAGGAGGGCAAGCTCACCACGCGGCGCGGAAAGCCCTACTGCTATCTGCAGCGCGGCGACGTCCTGGCGGTGGCCGGGATCAAGACCTTTCACCGCACGCTCTACCTCAAGCTCCTCTCCGCCGACGTCTACGTCCCGGCGCGCAAGAAGCACGACAAGCGCCACTCGCGCGTGACGGTCATGCTCGGCTTCGACTTTCCCGAGAAGGTGCTGGAGGCCGGTGATCCGAAGCCGATCCTCTCCGAGATGGCGACATGGGTGAAGCCCTTCGCCAGCCGCGAGGAGGCGGAGGCCTACGCGCGCTCGATCCGCGCGGGGACGGCGCCCAGCGCGCCGGCCACGCCACCGGAGACCCAGCTGGAGCGTGAGGAGCGAGAGGAGCAGCAGGGGGAGCAGGTCCAGTCGCTGGAGGAGCGCATCGAGGCGCAGCGCCAGGAGCTCGATCGCCTGGAGCAGGAGATGAAGGCGCTCAAGCAGGAGGAGGCGCAGCCCTGAGCAGCGATGGAGGAGAAAAACGAAGGCCGGCACTCGAAAGTGCCGGCCTTTTTCGTAGCGTCGTGTTGCGCTGCTACGCGAGGAGCTTGTCGAGGACGGTGGAGAGGTTCGGCTCGCCGATCTCGTCGAGCTCATAGCCGACGCGCACCGAAGGCTTGTCGATGTCGATGACGCGGCGGATGTCGATCGGGCTGCCGATGAGCACCAGGTCGGCCGGCGTCGCCTTGATCGACTCCTCCAGATCGCGGAGCTGATCCTCGTAGTAGCCGAGCGCCGGGATCAGCTTCCCCAGGTTCGGATACTTCGTGTAGGCATCCTTGATCGAGCCCACCGCATATGGCTTCGGGTCGACGATGTCGGCGGCGTCGTAGTCGTCGGCCGCGACCATGCCGGCGCCGTAGCTCATGCCCCCATGCGTGAGCGTGGGGCCGTCCTCGATGACGAGCACATTCTTTCCCTCGATCGCTTTCTCATCGTCGACGGTGATCCGCGACTTTCCCTTGATGACCTGTGCGGTTGGATTGCAGTGCTTGATGTTCGCGAGCAAGGCATTGAGCTGTTCGGCGCTTGCCTGCTCGTACTTGTTGATGATGAGCACGTCGGCGGTGAGGAAGTTCGTCTCGCCTGGATAGTAGCTGCGCTCGTGTCCGGCGCGCAGCGGATCGAGGACGGTGATCTCGATGTCGGGCTCCAGGAAGGGCATGTCGTTGTTGCCGCCATCCCAGATGATGACATCGGCCTCCTTCTCGGCCTGGCGCGTGATCGCCTCGTAGTCGACGCCGGCGTAGACCACGAGTCCCCGGTCGATGTAGGGCTCGTACTCCTCGCGCTCCTCGATCGTGCAGTTGTGCCGCTCCAGGTCCTCGTGGCTGGCGAAGCGTTGTACCGCCTGCTCGGCGAGGTCGCCGTAGGGCATCGGGTGCCGGATAGCGACGACCTTCTTGCCGCGTTCCTTGAGGAGCTCCACGAGTTTGCGCGAGGTCTGGCTCTTGCCGCAGCCGGTGCGGATGGCGCAGACGGAGATCACCGGGCACTTCGCCTTGATCTGCGTCTTGTGCGGCGAGAGCAGGAGGTAGTTCGCGCCGGCGGCGAGCACCTGCGAGCCCTTCTGCATGACGTACTCGTGCGAGACATCGCTGTAGGAGAAGACGACGAGGTCGATCGACTGGTTCTGGATGAGGTCGGTGAGCTCCTCCTCCCGATGGATCGGGATGCCCTCGGGGTAGCTCGCTCCGGAGAGGGCCGCCGGATACTTGCGCCCCTCGATGTTCGGGATCTGCGTGGCGGTGAAAGCCACGACCTCGTAGTCGGGGTTGTCGCGGAAATAGGTGTTGAAGTTGTGGAAGTCCCGCCCCGCTGCACCCATGATCAGAACCCGCTTCTTCGTCATCTCAGCCTCCCGGGCCCGCAGGCCCTTCTTGCTGCGTCTGGTGAAGGATCGGTGAACTGCCAGAGGAGAGGGGAAACGCGGTGACCGCTCGAGGCGGACAGGCCGACGCAGAAAAGGCCTGAACGACCGTCGTGCATCCCTATTCCGGCCCACGCGCGACCACCGCGCGGTGGCGATTTCCTAGCAGAGCCCCCGGGGAAAGGCAAGGGAGGGGAGATTTCGTGCGGGGGGCGCTCAGCGCGCTTCTCCGGGCTTTCCGTATCCCATTGATATCATTAATTATTATAGTCCTCCTCCTGGTGTGTCCAGCTGGACACGCTTCTTGTGCCGGGACTGCAACTTTGTCCCGTCCCGCATCCGAGAAGGAGAGTGCGGGGGGAACGCATCACAACAGGAGGTGTCAGATGAAACAGAGGGGGAAGCAAAAACGGGTTTGGCGTGGAACGGTCTTCGGCGTGGCGGCGATGCTGCTCATCGCTCTCGTGACCGCCGGCTGTGAGGGCGGCATGGAGGGAGGGCAGATCCGCGCGGGCCTCGGATCGGGCGATGGCTCGGGCGGCGGGGATATCGACGAGAAGCTCCCGGTCGATATCGACATCATGGATCCGCCGGTCGTGCCGATCGACGGGTCGGAGGGCGATGATGTCGTGCAGCCCCCGATCGAGGACGGCGATTCAGGCGATGTCGCGGGCGATGACACGGTGACGATCGACGGGACCTATGGCGGGTTTTCGTTCGACGGCTCGAGCTACCACGGCGGCTTCGATCTCTCCGGCGCTGGTGCGGAGGAAGAGCAGGATGATTCGATGGAGAGGGTGACCCTCGGTGGCGTGATGCACACGGCGGATGGTTTCGACCGGCATCGCCGCATCATCGATGCCGTCGGGGCGGTGGGGCCGATCGAGACGGAAAAGCTCCCGGCGCCGCGGACGAAGGCGCTTCGCCTGACGATCCGGACCGGCGGTACCGACGAATCGCCCAGCCAGGGATCCTATCGCCTGCACGTCTGCACGGACAGCGGTTATCAGCACTGCCGCGATGTCGATTTCCGGATGCAGATGCATTCGCGCAACACCGACTATACGACGATATTGGATCGCCAGGAGATGCTCGCGATCCGCGATCGCGACGATGCGGCCTACTTCACGTTGCAAAATCTGAGTGACGACAACCTGGGGATCCGCAACATCTCGATCGAGCTCGTCCAGGTCTTCACCCGCTGCGTGCGCGACGATCTCGTCGAACTCTGGCAACAGGGGATGCCCACCGACGAATGTCCGGTCGGGGCGACGCAGGAGGAGGAGGTCTGGGAGGTTCTCTACCGCGGTACGCTCAACCGTTGGCTGGGGAGTTCGGGCGATTCCACCGGGACGATCCGCTTTGGCCGCGACGACACCGCCTTCTGTCTCTTTGTCTCCACGAAGGAGGGCGGGCAGCGGGGTTTCGACTCCGGCTACTGGGTGGATGAGGACGGTGGAAGCTCGGAGGAGGATGCGCACACCGATAACGATATCGAGGCGGTCTGGACGATCGCGGGCGAGCTGGATAAGACGGCGACCCAGTGGCTCAGCACCTGCAGTGATCACGAGGGCTTTCGCTGTCTCAACGGGGACCCCCGGATCAGCGGTGCGGGGGATTTCGAAATGACCAGACACGTCTGGGGCGAATCGCCGTCGCACCGTGGCGACTGGGACGATCGGCACAAGTATCGCTGCTTCCTCTTCGCCGGTTCCGAGCCGGAGGTCGTGGAGAATCTTCGGGTCAAGACCGACGGCGACGACCAGTGGTACTATGACTCGATCCGCCTGCTCGCCTACAAACCGGGGCAGGTCTATACGAACAACGTCTGTGACGTCGACAACCCCGAGGTCGTCATGAAGAAGTCCGACGGCTGTCTGAGCGACGCTCGTGGCGATGAGATGAATGGTATCCGCTGTACAACCGACGTCGACTTCCCGATCGATTCGGCGAAGATCAACCGCGGCTGTTCGTACCTGCAGTACAGCAATCAGGACTGAAGTCGTTCGATGTGTGGGAACGAAGGGGGCCTTCCGGGTCCCCTTCTTCTTATGCCTCCGCTGCGCCGCGCAGCTGCTTCGCCGCCTCCTCGGGGGCGACCGTGTTGATGAAGCAGTCCGAACCGCGCTCGAAGCCGGCGGTCGGCCCCAGCTGGGGGGTGAGTTCGAGGTGCCAGTGGTAGTAGGGGGCGTCGCCGAGTGCTATCGGCGTCGTATGGAT
>CAYPII010000100.1:0-7497 GCA_964410765.1 uncultured Myxococcales bacterium
CCGACGCTCTGGGAGAGGCCGGCCTCCAGGTGGTGGAGCGTCTCCGGCTTGAGATTCCGCCAGGAATTGCCCAGCGCCGGGATCACGTTCTGCGCGAAGGCGACGACGTTGAGGCCGGGGTAGTTCACCCCCCTTGAATAGGCGAAGTGGAATTCGGTGTTCTTGTATCCCAGGACCAATCCCGCCTGCGGGGCGTATTCCGATGGAAAATCGGAGTGCGTGTAGTGCCGAATCCCGGCCGAGGGGATGACATACCACCCCGCTCGACTGCCGAAGAGCTGCGCGAGGGCCACCCTCCCGGAGACGATCGAGAAGAGCGGGCCCACGAAACGCGTCTTGGTCCCCGCGTCGTCGGTGAAGTCACAATCACCGTCGATGAAATCGACGTCGAGGCCGATGTCGATGGTGCCGCCCTTCCAGGGGGTGATCTTCTCGGCGATGCGCGCACCTCCGAGGAGCCAGTTGCTCTTCGTGTCGTCGGCGTTTCCGGACTGATCCAGCCAATCGCCCTCCCCTCCACTCCAGTAGAACTTCATGCTTCCCTTCAGAACTTCGTATTCGTGGGAGAGCGTCAGGTCGGCAACGCCCCCGCGCGTATCATAGCGCCCTTCCTTCGAGGCCTGGTCCCCCACCGCCCCGGGGTCGTCGGCGTAATTGTCGGTGAAGAGGCCAAAGGCGCTGACATCCCAGTGCTCCGTCATCTCGAAGCCGGTCCGGACGGAGGCGTTGAGAATACGCCCTCCCGAGTCCGGCCGATCGCCGGCCGAACGCGCGAACTGCTGCGCGACGGCGTAATCGAACCGACCGATCTTTCCGGCGCTGGAAAACGCCTCCTCGATCGTATCGAACATGCCGTAGCCCACCTTCGCCCTGTTCTCGAAGCCGGACTCCGTCCGCCTCCGCGGGACGATGTTGACCGCGCCGAACCCGTTTCCGAACAGGGACGGCTGCGCCCCCTTGTAGACGTCGATTCGACCGGCCTCGCTGACCGGCAACAGGTCGAGCAGCGGATGATTCCAGACCGCGTTGTAGACGGGGACGCCGTCGATCATCGTCTGTATCTCGCCGCCCGGCCGGCTGCTGCCGATCCCCCGTATGAAGATGGCGCCGCCCGAGCCGCCGCCGAAGGAGCCCACATGATCGTATCGCGTGATGTTGACCCCCGGCGTCGTCCGCAGCGCCCCGGAGAGATCGATGGCGTCGAGCGCCTCTATCTGATCCTGTGTCACGGTCGTGATCTGCCCGCCGTACTCCGTCACGCGGTTTCCGGCGATGATCGACGGGGAGACCACGTCGATCCGGCCCAGATCGACGAGCTGATCGTCCTTCGTCCCCTCCTCGGCGAGAACCGGCCAACCGGCCAGGAGCAGCAGGAACAGGATCGTTACGGGGGCAGCACAGCGTCTCATCGTTCCTCCGAATAGTGTTACGTATTTAATTTTAGTGACACGACTAACATCGCCCCCCGCTCGCGTCAAAAGAAAAACACACCCCGACGATCCATGTCGGCATGCCTCAACCCCTTGCATTTTCAAGCGCTTCGGACACAATAGCCCGGCCATGGGCGATCTGGCGATTCTCAGGCGGTATCACGCGGTCCTCAAACCCTTCCGGGGCCTCTTTCTCGTCGCCATCGGCTTCGACGCGCTCGTCACCCTGCTCGCGCTGCTCATGCCGCTCTTCACGCGCGTCCTCTTCGACTACGCCTACGCCTACCGCGACCTCGCGCTGCTGAATCAGACGATCCTCGCGATCATCGTCACCTACTTCCTCTACTTCTTCCTCAGCGTCGCCGCGGAATACCTGCAGGCCTACATCAACCAGGAGACGACGGTCGATTTGACCCGGCGCGTCTTCCATGCCATCCAGCGCCTCCCGCTGCGCTTTCACCAGGAGAAGCGCTCCGGCGACCTGCTCCTGCGCATCACCGAGGATGTCTCCAACGCGATCGCGATGGTCAGCGGCGTGTTGCCGACACTGCTGATCGACGGCGGGCGGCTGTTGGCGATCCTCGCCATCGCCTTCGTCATCAACGCGAAGCTCACGCTGCTCGCCCTCCTGGCGGTGCCGCTCTACGTCCTGGAAACGCGCTTCTACGCCGGCCGCCTGGCGCGCGTGGAGGGAGAGTCGATCGATGCGGACGCGAACATCTACACCAGCGCGCAGGAGCGCCTGGCCAACGTCAAGACGATCAAGGCCTACGGCCAGGAGGAGAACGAGACGCTCTCGTTTGCGAAGCTGCTGCGCCGACGCTACCGCGTGGCGATCAAGGGGCGGCTGCTCGAGATCGCGCAATCCTTCACGAACTCGCTCACGCTCCAGATGTGGACGGTCTTCCTCACCTGGTTCCTCGGCTACCAGGTCGTGCAGGGGCGTCTGACGATCGGCGAGATCATAGCGCTGATGCTCTACCTGGAGCAACTGGGCGACCCGATCCGCTCGCTGCTCGACCTCTTCACCGCCTGGAAGACGAGTCTCGTCTCGATGCGGCGCCTCGACGAGGTGCTGGAGAGCCCGGGCGAGGACGAGGGCGCGGGGGGCGGCTCGCCGCTGACACTCCGCGAAGGCGACGTGCAGGCGGTCGATCTCTCGTTTTGCTATGCCCCCGACGAGGAGGTGCTGCACGCCGTCGACGTGGAGTTCGCGCCGCACAGCGTCTCGGCGATCGTCGGGGCATCGGGCAGCGGCAAGACGACGCTCGTGAATCTGTTGCTGCGCTTCTTTGACCCCTCGCAGGGAATGATCCTCGTCGACGGACAGAATATCTCCGAGGTACGGGTGCACGAGCTACGCGGACAGATCGGGATGGTGATGCAGGACGCCAGCCTCTTCGACGGGACGATCGTCGACAACATCCTCTACGGGAACGCGGGGCGCTCACGCGGCGATGCCATGGAGGCGGCGCGGCTTGCCGGCGCACACGACTTCATCGAACGGCTGCCGGGCGGATACGACGCCCCGGTCGGCGTCGGCGGCGAACTGCTCTCCGGCGGACAGCGCCAGCGCATCGCCATCGCGCGCACGCTCCTGCGCCACCCGCGCGTCATCATCTTCGACGAGGCGACGAGCGCGCTGGACGCCGAGAGCGAATACCGCATCCAGGAGGCGGTGGCGAAGCTGCGCAAGAGCAAGACCGTCATCGTCATCGCGCATCGCCTCTCCACGATCAAGACCGCCGACGTGATCTTCGTTCTCGAGGAGGGGCGCTTCGTCGAGCGCGGCACTTTCGAGGAGCTGATCGAGAAGCGCGGCGCCTTCTCGCGCTACTACTGGCGACAGTTCGGGGGTCTGGCTGCCTTCCGCCAACAGCTCGCCCTCGAGCTCGAGCGCGCCGCGCGCTACGGCTCGACCTTCGGCGTCGGCCTCCTCTCGGCCGTGCCCTACTCTGCGATCGAACGGGAACACGGACCGGAGGCGGCGGAGGAGTTCATGGAGGCGCTGGATCTCGCGATCAAGCGGCGCATTCGGATGGGCGACAACTGCGCACGGCTGGGGCGCGAACGCCTCCTCCTGCTGCTGCCCGAGACCGACGGCGTCCACCTGGGGCAGTTCTTCGAACGCATGCAACGCACGCTGCCCACCGAACCGGGCGACGAACTCCCCTATGCCCTCGGCCCGGAGGCGCTGCGCTTCATCGGTACGCACATCACGCGCAAGGCCTTCCGCACCCCCGAGGAGCTCATCGCCGCACTCGAACGGGCGGAGCACGCCGGCGGGGGAACGGCGGTACGCATCGTCGATGAGGAGGAGCTCGTCCCGGAGGAACGAAACGAGGAGTCGCGATGAACCGGTTCGACCGCATGATCGATAACTTCTCCGCGACGGCACTCGGCACGCGCGTGCGCGCCGTCGTCCTCCTGGGCCTACTGCTCGTCGGGCTGGCCGCCGCAGCCGGATACTGGTTTCTCACCGGCACGCACGCGCTGACCGCCGAGGCGGTCGGACACCGCGTTGATGAGGGGGAGGCAGAGCTCTTCGTGGTACCCGACGATCTGGTCCTGATCGCCCAGCGCCCGCAGCACGCCGCATACCTCCTGCAGCAGAAGGGGGCGGCGCTCCCCGTGACGATCACGACCCGGTCGGTCAATCCGGGGCAGGAGCGCCTGCGCGCGGCGATCGACGGGCTTCCGGCGGGCACCATCCTCCCCGAGCACTTTCGCCTGCGCATCGTCCTGGAGGAGAAGCCCTACTGGCGGCTGTTGTGGGGGAGCCGCGACGTCGATGACCCGCCCGCCGAGCGTTGACAAGCGCTTCCGCGGGGCCTACAAGCCCTCCACTGGCGACACCCTATGCCCACCGCCCTCATCGTCATCGACCTGCAGCGCTACTTCCTCGCCCCGGAGGGGCGCGCCTTTCTCCCCGCCGCGCCGGCGATCCTGCCGAACGTCCAGCGACTGATCGACGCCGCGCGCACGCACGACGTGCCGATCGCCTACACGCGGCACGCCCATCGGCACGAGGCGCCGACCGGGCAGATGGGGCGCTGGTGGAAGGGGAAGCTCCCCTGGGAGGGCGAGCCGGAGGGCGAGCTCGTCGAGGCCCTGCAGCCGCGCGCGGACGAACCGCTCTTTCGCAAGGAGCGCTACAGCGCCTTCACCGGCACCGGGCTCGCCGAGTGGATCGCGGAGCGAAAGATCGATGCGCTCGTCCTCTGCGGTGTCACGACGAACCTCTGCGTCGAGACGACGGCACGCGACGCGTTTCTCCGCGACCTGCAGCCGATCGTCGTCGAAGACGCGACCGCGGCGAAGACACCGGAGTATCATGCGGCATCGCTGCTGAACCTGAAATACGGTTTTGCTTCGATCGTCTCCACGGTCGAAGCGATCGATCTCCTCGCAGGAGAACAGGAGTTCCCCACATGAAACAGCCCCCCCTGCAGGTGGATCTCGTCATCATCGGCGGCGGTCCGGCGGGGCTCGCCTGCGCCATGCAGGCGCGCCGTCAGGGCCTCGACGTCGTCCTCTTCGAAGGGGTCCGGCTCGGCGGCCAGGCGCTCGCCGCGAACCGCATCGAAAACTTTCCCGGCTTTCCCGACGGGATCACCGGCCGCGCGCTGATGGAGCGATTCGTTCAACAGGTGCAGGCCCATGCGGTGCGCATCATCCCCGAACACGTCGAGCGGGCACAGCGCAGCGGCGATGGCTTCGAGGTCCGCGGAACGCAGACCGTCTGCCGCGCGCCGGCGCTCGTCGTCGCCACCGGCCTCGTCCCGCGGCTGCTCGGCGTCCCCGGCGAACGCGAGCTGACCGGCCGCCGCGTCTTCGCCTATCCCGATCCCCAGATGCTCGACCACCAGGGCAAGGTGGTGGTCGTCATCGGCAGCGGAGACGCCGCCTTCGACGAAGCGCTCAACTTCTCGCGGCGCGCCGCGCGGACCTGCATCCTCATGCGCGCGCACGCCACCCGCTGCGCGCCGCTGCTGGTGCGGCGCGCGCAGGAACGGAACATCGAGGTCGTGCACGACTGTGTGGTAACCCGCTTCGCGGAAGAGAAGGACGCCCTCGCGCTCGAACTGGATCGCGCGGGAACGCGGGAGGAGATGCGCGCCGACCTCGCGGTCGTCTGCATCGGCAAGGAGCCCTGCGCCGACTGCCTCGATCCGGAGCTGCGCACGCGCCCGCCGGGCGTCATCTTCGCCGGCGACTGCAGCCGCGGCCGGCACCGGCACATCGCCATCGCCACCGGCGACGGCACCGCCACCGCGATGGCGGTCGCGGAATACCTCGGACGCCGAAACGAAACCCCGGAGCACAACCCATGGAATGCGGAATGACAACGCCGGCACGGATGGAGCTGCTCTCGCAGCAGGGCGACGAACATCTCGCGCGCGTCTTCGTCGCGCGCTTTCGCAGCAGCGACGACCACCTCGCCGAGTTCGTCGACGCGCGCGATCCGGAGCGCCCCGCCGACGAGAAGTGGGTGATCATCATCTCCACGCAGTTCGGCTGTCCGATCGACTGCCCGATGTGCGACGCCGGCGGCTCCTACCGCGGCGATCTCACCGCGGCGGAGATGTTCGCGCAGATCGACGCGGCGGTAGCGCTGCACGGCCGCGATCGCCTGCAGCGGGTGGAGAAGTTCAAGGTGCAGTTCGCGCGAATGGGCGAGCCATCGCTCAACCCCGCCGTCCTCGACGTCTTCGGCACGCTCCCCGAGCACTACGACGCCCCGGGGCTGATGCCCTGTATCGCCACGACCGCGCCCGCCGCGGCGCGCGGCTGGCTCGAGAAATTGTGCACGCTTCGTCACGCGGTCTACGGTGAGCGATCGGTACAGCTCCAGCTCTCGCTCAACGCCACCGATCCCGTCGCGCGCGACCGCCTGATGCCCGCGCCGAAGTGCTCCTTCGCGGAGCTGGGCGACTACACGCGGCGCTTCCACGTATCCGGCACGCGCAAGGTCGCGCTCAACTTCGCGGTCACCGAAGAGGCGCCGATTGACCCGGCGATCGTCGCGAAGCACTTCGATCCGGCCTGCTGTGTGGTGAAATTGACGCCGCTGAACCCCACCGCGCGATCGGCGGAGGCAGGGCTTGTCACCGCGCTCCCCCCCGAGGCCCCTGAGCGCGTCGACGCGCTCTGCCGCGACTTCGCGGCACGCGGCTACGAGGTCATCCTCTCCATCGGCGATACGCGGGAGAACGAGATCGGCTCCAACTGCGGCATGGCGGTGCGGAAACTCCAGCCGACTTCCTAGATCACGCCGTGCTTCCGGCAGACCTTCGTGAAGGCCTCGACCGTGCGGTCGAGGTGCTCGGGCGTGTGCGCCGCCGAGACCTGGCAGCGGATGCGCGCTTGCCCCTTCGGAACCACCGGGTAGGAAAAACCCTTCACGTAGATGCCTTCGCCGAGCATGTCGCGCGCGACGTCGGCGGCGAGCTTCGCCTCGCCGAACATGATCGGCGTGATCGGATGCGTCCCCTCCAGGACCCGGAGCCCGGCCTGCGCGAGCCCCGCGCGGAAGCGCTTCGTGTTCTCCTCCAGGCGGTCGCGCAGCTCGGTGCTCTTCCCCAGCATGCCGAGCACCGCGAGCGTCGCCGCACAGATCATCGGCGGCAGCGCGTTGGAGAAGAGGTAGGGGCGCGAGCGCTGTCGCAGGAAATCGACGAGCTCCTTGCGGCCGGTCGTGAAGCCGCCGGCGGCCCCGCCCATCGCCTTGCCCATCGTGCTGGTCACGATGTCGACGCGCTCCATCACGCCGCAGTGCTCCAGCGTGCCACGGCCGGTCTTGCCGACGAAGCCGGTGGCGTGGCTGTCGTCGACCATCACCAGCGCGTTGTACTTCTCGGCGAGGTCGCAGATCCCACCCAGCTTCGCGATATAGCCGTCCATCGAGAAGACGCCGTCGGTCGCGATGAGTTTGAGGCGCGCGCCGGCTGCGTCGGCCTCGCCCAGCTTCGCCTCGAGGTCGGTCATGTCGGAGTTCGCGTAGCGAAAGCGCTTCGCCTTGCAGAGGCGCACGCCGTCGATGATCGAGGCGTGGTTGAGCTGGTCG
>CAYPII010000101.1:0-7466 GCA_964410765.1 uncultured Myxococcales bacterium
GATCTCGAGGATGGAGATGTCGAAGGTGCCGCCGCCGAAGTCGAAGACGGCGACCGTCTCGTCCTTCTTCTTGTCCAACCCGTAGGCGAGTGCGGCGGCGGTCGGTTCGTTGACGATGCGCTTCACGTCGAAGCCGGCGATCTTGCCGGCGTCCTTCGTGGCCTGGCGCTGGCTGTCGTTGAAGTAGGCCGGTACCGTGATGACCGCCTCGGTGACCGTTTCGCCCAGGTAGTTCTCGGCGGCTTTCTTCAGCTTGCGCAGGATGAAGGCGGAGATCTCCGGCGGTGAATAGACCTTGTCGCCGATGATTACCTCGGCGTCGCCGTTGTCGGCGTGCCCGACCTTGTACGGGACGATGCGGATCTCCTCGGGAACCTCGTCGTACTTGCGGCCCATGAAGCGCTTGATCGAGTAGATCGTGTTCTCCGGGTTGGTGATCGCCTGGCGCTTGGCGATCTGGCCGACGAGGATCTCGCCATCCTTGGCGAAGGCGACGTCCGACGGCGTCGTCCGGTTGCCCTCCTCATTGGGAATGATCTTTGGCTCGCTGCCCTCCATGACGGCGACGCACGAGTTGGTCGTTCCCAGGTCGATCCCGATGATTTTCCCCATGACTCCCTCCAGCGTTTGTTCGTGGTGAGCGCAGACGACTGCCGGCGCGTTTGCTGGAGCTCATATGGGGCCTTTTCCCAAGGGAGTCAAGGGAGGGGGCGAAAAAAGCGTGCGAAATGGCGGGGATTCCGTGATTACGGTGTTACCGGCTCGGGGGCGATCAGCTCGAATTCGATCGCCTCGGCCTCCAGGGGATTCTCCAGCGCGTCGTGCTCGAAGGTCGCAGGGAAGGTCATCGTCGTATCCACCGTCACCTCCGGCAGGGAGACCTTGAAGAAATACTCCCTCTCCGCCCCCGGCTCGAGGCGGGGGAGGTCGCAGCGGACCTTCTTGCCCAGGTTCGCGCAGCCGTCGTCCTCGGTGAACTGCGCGCGGTCGGGGACGCCGATCTTGAGGATGCCGTCGGTCACCACGCTCTCGCCGGTGTTCTTCACCGTCGCCGAGAAGGAGAGGATGCCGCCGGAGACGGGGCTCACGGTGCGCTTGTCCAGGATGACATCGATGTCGAGGTCCTGCTCGATCGTCAGCGGAATCGGCGGGAGGGTCGTCTTCACATCGGCGCAGCGGGCGATCGGCTGTATGGAGTAGTCGATCTGCCGCTCGGGCAGTTCATCGGCGACGACGAGCTTGAGCGTGTTGATCTCGATTTCATCGATGCTGATGCTCGCGACGGGAGCGTTCGATGCGGCGGCCTTCGCCTTCGTCGCCATCGCCGCCGGCCCCTCCGTGGAGCGGAAGGTGACGCGCCCGAGACTCGGGTTGAAGGTGCCACCCTGGTAGTCGGAGGCCACCGTAATGATCTCGGGGAGGAACATGTCGTCGAGCGTGCATCCCTTCGGGTAGAAGATCTTGATCTCAAATTCCTCGCCGGGATGGACGGTCTTGCGCAGGCGCGTGGGGAAGCCGCCGACGACCTCATCGTAGTCGACGCCGATGCCGATCGTCGCGTGGAGATTGCGCTTCGTCTCCTGGCAGTAGCTCGCGCCAACCGGCGGTGTCGGTGTGGGGGAGAGCTCTTCATCGTCATCATCGTCCTCGTCGGCGTCCTCTCTATCCTCACCGTCGTCGTCCTGGTCGTCGCCGGATTCGTCGTCGTAGTCGCAGACGCCGTTGCCGTCGGCATCGGTGCATTCGTTGTCCTCGCCGCCGACGCTGGCAAACTTGCTCCCGACCGCCGGCGCAGGGCCCGCATCGTTCAGGAAATTTGCGGAGATATTCTGGATCTCACCGATGTTCGCCTCGATGAGCGAGGTGTCGACGCGGAAGCAGTACTCCCCAATGCCCTTCGACTTCGTCTCGAAGTGGCCCAGTTGGTCGGAATAGCCGCGGTCGATTTCCTGGCCATCCTTGAAGACGGTGATGTGCGCGAAGGGGGCGCCCGTCTCGCCCAGGTCCTGCACGCCGTTGTTGTTGTGGTCGAAGTAGACCTCACCGCTGATCGACCCGGCGCAGCCGGTGAGGCTGAACCACAGCGCGATGACCAGAATCCCCAGAAATGTGCGTTTCATCGTCATAAGTCCTTGAATTTCAATATACCACGATGCGCTCCACGAACCAGTGGGAAATATATGCAATAATTACGCCAAGGTGCGGATAAATCGACTGTGCCGGAGAGATATAAAGTAAATTATAGGAATAAGACATATCATATTCAATTTACGCGATATTTTATAATTCACATATCGAGGCGACGGATAACGCCGATCAGAGCGCTATTCTCGGAGTGAGAGCGAGATCGATGGGGAGCGGCCCCTTTTGACGCTAAAATTTGCATTTCGCGGCTATTTCTGGAATGGCTCTCGCCCCCCTTGTCCAGGGGCGATTCCGTCCCTATGTGAGGGGCGGAGGGGTCTCTTTCACAGGTCGGTACCATGGCGAAGCGCGATTATTACGAGGTTTTGGGGATCGAGCGGAGCGCGGGCGTCGCCGAGATCAAACGCGCCTATCGCCAACTGGCGCTCAAATACCACCCGGACCGCACCAACGGCTGCACCGAATCCGAGGAGCGCTTCAAGGAGGCCTCCGAGGCCTACGAGGTCCTCTCGGATCCCCAGCGGCGCGGGCTCTACGACGCCTACGGTCACCGCGGCCTGGAGGGGGCCGGCTTTCACGGTTTTTCCGACCTCGACGACATCTTCTCGCATATGGGCGGGATATTCGAGGAGTTCTTCGGCGGGATGGGGGGCTTCGGCTTCCGCAGCGGTGCCCGCGGTGGGGGGCGTGCGCGCGTTGGCGCCGACCTGCGCGAGGAGCTCTCGATCACGCTCGCCGAGGCCTTCTCGGGCGTCGAGCGGGAGATCGCGGTACGCCGCCAGGTGCGCTGCGAACGCTGCGAGGGGAGCGGCGCTGAGCCGGGCAGCGGGCGCGTCTCCTGCAAGACCTGTGGGGGCTCCGGGCAGATGACGCAGCAGCAGGGCTTCTTCGTCCTGCAGACGGCCTGTCCCACCTGCCGCGGCGAGGGCTCGCGCCTGGAGAAGCCCTGCTCGGAGTGCCGCGGGCATGGGCGAGTGCGCGCCACGCGCAAGCTCACGGTCAAGATCCCCGCCGGGGTCGAGGAAGGCATGCGCCTCATCCTGCGCGGCGAGGGGGAGAGCGGGCTCGCCGGCGGTCCCCCGGGCGATCTGCACGTCCTCATCCATGTCGCCTCCGAAGAGCGCTTCGCGCGCGAGGGCGATGATCTCGTGGCGACCGTTCCCATCGCCTTCACGCAGGCCGCGCTCGGTGCCAAGATCGATATCCCCACCTTCGAGGGCGAGCTCTCCGTGAAGGTCCCGGCGGGGACGGAGAGCGGCGATGAGGTGCGCCTCAAGGGCGAGGGAATGCCCAACGTCCATCGCCGCGGGCAACGAGGGGATCTCGTCGTCCGTTTTGCGGTCACCACTCCCAAGAAACTCTCGCGCAAGCAGCGCAAGCTCCTGGAGGAGTTCGCGCGGTCGGAATGATTGCAAAGCGCGGGAGAATCCTTTAAGCAGGGCCCCATGCCGATGCAGGTCGCCATCAAGTACGCGCGCGCGCCGGACGGGCGCCGCTTCTTCTATCAGCACTGGATCCCGGACCGCCCGCGCGCGGCCCTGCTCTTCGTCCATGGGATCGGCGATCACATCGGCCGCTACGGCCGCCTGACCGCGCGCTGTGCCGAGGCCGGCATCGCAGCGGCGCTCTATGACCAGCGCGGTCACGGGCGCTCCGATGGACGCCGTGGCCACATCGAGAGCGTGGCGGCGCTCGTCGACGACCTCGCGCACTTCGTCGACTTCACGCGCGGCCAGCTCCCCGAGGGAACGCCGCTCTTCCTCGTGGGGGCCGGGCTGGGGGCGCTCGTCGCGGTTCGCTACGAGCTGCTGCACGCCGCACCGCTGGCCGGACTCGTCGGCCTCTCGGCGGCGGTGCAGCCGTACGCACCTCCCTCTGCGCGGCGGCTGCGCCTGTTGCGGCGCGCGGGAGGGCTCCTCTCCGCGCTGCCGTTGGTCGAGGTCGCTCCGCCGGAGTACTTCACGCGCGACGCCGGCGAGCTGCAGCAGTTCGCGGAGGACCGGCTGCGCTGTCGCTGCATCACCGTCGGAACCGCGCTGGAGATCGAACGCGCCGCCGAGCTCGCCATGGGGCTGCCTGCGCGCGTGCACGCGCCGGCGCTCTTCCTCGCGGGGAGCGCGGACCGCCTGGTCGATCCGGAGGGGACGCGGCGCTTCGCGGTGCGCCTGGCCTCGACGGACAAGGAGTACCGCATCTACGAGGGGATGGCGCACGATCTCTTGCACGATGTGGAAGGGGAGGCGGTCCTCGACGCGCTGCTCGCCTGGGTCGGCGACCGCGCCGCGCAGCCGGTCGCGGAGGATCAGCTCGCGCTCAATGGAGGGGAGACCGTATGGCAAGACGTCTCACAGCACTCGCGCTAGGACTCATCGTCGTCATGGCTGCTGTCGATGCCTTCGCGCTGGGCTACCGG
Organism: uncultured Myxococcales bacterium; assembly: GCA_964410765.1. Lineage (GTDB taxonomy): Bacteria > UBA10199 > UBA10199 > 2-02-FULL-44-16 > JAAZCA01 > CAYPII01. Next base: position 4,559 of record CAYPII010000101.1, read on the forward strand.
TGGGAGGTGCGCCGCGCCACGAAGCGCGGGCAGCTCTACAGCGCCGAGACGATGGAGGCGAAGCTGCTCTGGCGCGCGACGCTCTTCACCGAGCGCTTTCGGAATGCGTACGTCAAGAAGACGATCGCCATCAAATATCTGGAGGGGACCGACGCCGAGCGCTATCGATCGGAACAGCAATACGAGCAGGAGGGCGGCTGGCAGTTCTTCATCGGCTTCTACACGAAGCAGGAGTACAAGCAGTTCTCGATGGGGCCGGATACCTTCTGGAAGATCGAGATGATCACGGGGGACAAGACGGTCGAGCCGCTCTCGATCGAGCTCGTCCCCATCGGCCCGTACGAGCAGATCATGTTTCCCTACCTCAACCGCTGGTCGAAGGCCTACCGTGTGGTCTTTCCGAAGGTCCCGTTCGGCGAGTTCGTCAAGCTGCGTTTCTACAGCATGATCGGCGAGTCGACGCTCACCTGGCGGATCGCGGCGAAGGAGCAGGGCGAGAAGCGCACGAACAAGTACGCGCAGTGACGATCATCCCCGCTCGCGGCGCTCCCGCTGCAGCACCGTATCCCGTTCGAAAGCGGCATCCCGATTCGGATAATCGATCGTGTAGTGCAGCCCGCGGCTCTCCCGGCGCTCCATCGCCGAGCGGATCGTGAGCCAGGCGACCAGCGCGATGTTGCGCAGCTCCACCAGGTTGCTCGTCACCGTCACCCGCCAGTAGTACTCGCGGATCTCCTCGCGCAACAGTTCCAGCCGCGCGAGCGCGCGCGCGAGGCGCTTGTTGCTGCGCACGATGCCGACGTAGTTCCACATCGTGTGCCGGATCTCATCCCAGTTCTGCGTGATGACGACCGCCTCGTCGGAATCGGTCGCGTCGCCCGGATCCCAGTCGGGGATCGGCGGGGGAGCGGGCACGCTGCCGGCGAGGCGCGTCATCGCGCGCTTCGCGGTGCGCGTCGCCATCACCACCGATTCGAGCAGCGAGTTGCTCGCCAGGCGGTTGGCGCCGTGCAGCCCCGTGCAGGCGCTCTCGCCGCAGACGAAGAGGCCGTCGATATCGGTGGCGCCGTCGACGTCGCAGAGCACGCCGCCGCAGAAGTAGTGCGCCGCCGGGACCACTGGGATCGGTTCGCGCACAATGTCGATGGCGAAGGTCCGGCAGCGTTCGAGGATCGTCGGAAAGCGCTTCTCCAGGAAACGCTTGCCCAGGTGCGTGAGGTCGAGCAGGACGTGCTCGTCGCCGCGGCGCTTGAGCTCGGCGTCGATCGCCCGCGCGACGATATCGCGCGTGGCGAGGTCCCCGCGTTCGTCGTATTCGTGCATGAAGGGGGTGCCGTCGGTGCGCCGCAACACCCCCCCCTCGCCGCGCGTCGCCTCCGAGATGAGGAAGGACTTCGCCTTCGGGTGATAGAGGCAGGTGGGGTGGAACTGGACGAACTCGAGGTTCGCGACGCGCGCGCCGGCGCGGTAGGCCATGGCGATGCCGTCGCCGGAGGCGATGTCGGGGTTGGAGGTGTAGAGGTAGACCTTGCCGGCCCCGCCGGTTGCCAGCACCGTGGTGCGGCCGACGAAGGTCTCGACCGTTCGCGCCGGGATATTCAGGACGTATGCGCCCAGGCAGCGATCCGGTGCGGTCGTCTTTGGATCGAGGCGCCGGATGGTGATCAGGTTCACCGCGATGTGGTCCTCGAGGATCGTGATGTTCGGGTGTGCGGTGGCGGCGGCGAGAAGCGCGCGCTCGATCTCGCGGCCGGTGAAATCGCCGGCGTGCAGCACGCGGCGGTGGCTGTGGCCGCCCTCCCGGGTGAGGTCGAAGGGCCAGTGCTCGCCGCGCGTGAAGCCCACACCCCAGTCCACCAACCGCCGGACCTGCTGGGGACCGTCGCGCACGATCGTGCGCACGACCTCCTCGTGGCAGAGGCCGGCGCCGGCGCGAATCGTGTCCTGCGTGTGGCTCTCGAAGGAGTCGGCGTCGCCCACCGCTGCGGCGATCCCCCCCTGGGCGTAGGTCGTCGCCGACTCCTCGCGCTCGCGTTTCGTCACGAGGCAGACCGAGCCGCTGTCCGCCACGGTAAGGGCGCAGGTGAGCCCGGCGATCCCGCTGCCGATGATGAGGTAGTCGCTCTCGTGCATGGTGCGATCGACCGTAGCAGAGAGCGGTGAGGGGGACAATGGCTTTGACAACGCCGTGCAAAGGTGAAAGGTCAGGACGCCGAGGGGAGCGCCGTGCGCCAACGCTATCTCAACCTGCCCAACGGAATCACGATCGGCCGCCTCGCCGCGGCCCCGGTCATCATCCTCATGCTCCTCTTCGTCGGGAACACCGACAGTGTGCAGGACCGCACGCTCTCCTGCCTCGCGGGGATCATCTTCGCGCTGGCGATGGGCTCCGACCTCGTCGACGGCTATCTCGCCCGCCGGCGCGGCTTGACGAGCACCTTCGGCAAGTTCCTCGATCCGCTCGCCGACAAGCTCCTCTTCCTCGTCGCGATGATCATGATGATCCCGCTCGGGCGCATCCCGGCCTGGCTCGTGGCGATCCTCTTCATCCGCGAGGTGACGATCACCGCCCTGCGCGGCATCGCGGTGGACGAGGGGATCGTCATCGCCGCCAGCCACTGGGGAAAGTACAAGTCGGCCTTCCTCTCCTCGGCGACGACGGGGCTCCTGCTCCACTATCCCTTCCTCGGCCTCGACTGGCGCCTCGTCGGATGGTTGCTGATGCTCCCCGGTCTCTTTTTCTCCATCGCCTCCGGCATCCGCTACACGGTCGGCTTCTTCCGGGCGGCGGCGGACAGCGGCCAACCGTCTTGACAAAGCGGGAGGCCGGTGCTAGCTCCGCCCCTCGATTTTGCGGGAGTAGCTCAGTGGTAGAGCTCCACGTTGCCAACGTGGTTGTCGCGAGTTC
>CAYPII010000102.1:0-2773 GCA_964410765.1 uncultured Myxococcales bacterium
ATTTGGATTGAATCCGAAGGAATGGGGAGGGGTTCGACGTTCACCTTCACTCTGCCTGCCGCGCAGGTGAGAGAGGGGGGCAATGATGGTTGAGAAAAAGGCAGCCATCCTCTGTGTCGACGATGACCCCAAGAACCTCATGCTCTTGGAGGCGATGCTTGCTCCCCGGGGGTATGACGTGTGGCTCGCCGATAGCGGGGCAAAGGCCTTAGATTACGTCGAGAGCGAGATCCCAAACCTCATTCTTCTGGACATCATGATGTCCCCGATGTCCGGCTTCGAGCTGCTCCAAAAGCTCAGGGCGAATGATCGTACGCGCATGATCCCCATCGTCATGCTCAGCGTTCTCGGCGAACCAGAGGACCGCATCACGGCGCTTGAGCTCGGTTGCGACGACTTCATCTCAAGACCCTTCGACAAGACCGAGCTCCTGGCACGTATCGCCTCCCTCCTCCGGCTCAATTACTACCGCCTCCGCCTCGAGGAGAAGGAAGAGCTGGCGGCGATCATCGGCCAGATCAGTGAAGGCGTCATCATCTGCGGCAAAGATTGGAGAGTCGAATCGCACAACGAAGTGGCCGGGCGCTACTTGGGCATCTCCGATGGGGAAGGGCAAGACCTCATCCAGATCCTGACCAGGAATTTCGCCGTCGCCGGCGGACGAGAACGTCTTTCGGACCTTTCGGTCCCCCACAGAATGCTCGATCTCGTGCGGGAAGAGACGGCAACAGCGCAGGCCCTCATTCTCGAAGCTTCCATCGACGTCATTCGTGACATGGAGGGAAATACCCGGAAGATCGCCTTTACCCTCCGGGATGCGACCAAGAAACGCCGGGAAGAGGCGCACCAGAACGAGTTCCTCTCGTTGATCTCGCACAAACTGAAAACCCCGCTGGCGATCATGACGACCACCTTCGAATCCATGAAAAAGGGCGTCTTCGGCAAGATCACCGATCAGCAGCTGGAAGCCACGGCAAAGGTCTCCGAGAACCTCGATCGCCTGAACAACCTCTTCGACCAACTGATCCGGTTCTCAACCCTTTCGGGAAGCATTAAGGAGAAAGCGACGGCGCCGATTGATCTTGAAGAGATTATCGAAAAGGCATGGAATCACATCTCCAAATCTTACCCGGGTCGAAGAATCTCCCGCACGAATGTCCTTCGAGGAAAGGCATACAAAGCGTTCATCGCGCAGGTGCACCTCGAGGCCATTTTCGAAAACCTTTTGGACAACGCCGTCAAATTCAACGACAAGCGTGAGGCCGTGATCGCGCTCTCCGCGGAGGCCGTTCCCAAGGGTTTCGTGACGGTGACCATTGCGGACAACGGGATGGGGATTCCACCTGAGGAAATGGAGAATCTTTTCCAAAAATTCCACCAGATCGAGAAGTACTTTACGGGTCAGGTCAAAGGCGCGGGCCTGGGTTTGCCTCTGGTGAAAAGGCTCGTCGAGGGTATCGGCGGCGAGATAAGCATCACGAGCAAGCTGGGCGTGGGCACGACTGCCGTTGTCACTCTCCCAGCCGCTTTTTGAGTTCATTGATCACGATTGGAGCCTCCTTAAACATGCTCGATGGCACGTGGCACACAATGTTTGTTCGATCTTTTTCGCTGATCAACAACTTATAACATGCTTGCCACCATTCATCCTCTCGAACGCCCTACCGCGGATGTTCAAGACCTGGTCGTGAAGGTTCCTGGCCCGGTCGACGTGGAAAGCCCCGTGGCCGCAGTCGAAGTAGACGCTTGCCGAGCACTCAACGAGACCGCCAGACGAAGCAAAATGGATGGAAGCAGTCCATGACGACCTGGCCGCGACGTTTGAGTTGGCGGTTGACGATCCGGGTGAGCTGGCTGTTGACCACCTGGAAGAATACCTGATCGCCGGCCGCGGCAGTTGTCTAGGATTTCAGCTCGTGACGTCGAGGTGCGCTCGTGGTGCGCCCTGACGCCCTGAATCTGCGCCCTCCGCACGGCCTGACCGTCGGGATCCAACGCTGGATCGCCTTCAAAAACCGATCTTCCGCTCGACCTGGGCGCCTGGGTATCTCCATGCCCCCGCCCACAACACCAATCCAGCCGGACACCACCTTCTCATTTTGAGATAGTTCCTATAAGTATCAGATCGTTCGCACGTATGAGGTATTCACGGGTGAGTCGGTGCGCGTCAACGCGTCCTTCCTTGCCGAATGTCCTCCGCGCTGTGCTTTGCCGGAGGACGAGGGCGCATCCTTTCTGCCGGAACAGTGCTTTGATTTTCTGCAGTCGCTCGACGCGCTCTATGAGCGCGGCCGACAAGCGCGTCCTCTCGATGCCGGCGTGCTCGAAAAGATGTTGGAAGAGAGCGCGGTGCATCCCTATGTGAAGATCGTTTCCCTGCGTGCTCTGGGGCGCATCGCACGGCCGACATCGATCACGCTGTTGGAACGCGTCGCCCGTTCAACGAGCGAGTTGGCTCCTGTGCGCCGCGAGGCACGACGGCAGCTCGTCGCTTGGTATCAGCGCAAGACGTTTGGTTTCCAGAGGGTCCTTGCCACTTTGGAGGACATCCCGGAGATTGGCGCGAGGAAGGCGGGGGCGACGAGCGAGGCGCGGAAGCGGGCTGCTTCGGAGGTGCTCTTCCGGCAGGATGCGGCCCTCGCTGAACGCCTGGAGGCGCTTGTTCATCTCGCGGCGGACGGGAAAACGCTGCTCGAGATTGCCGAGACCTTCTTTCAGCTTCCAACACAGACGCTGCGGGACGATCGAGCGCGCTATGATCATTTCCTGCTGC
>CAYPII010000102.1:2783-7440 GCA_964410765.1 uncultured Myxococcales bacterium
GCTGCAGCACAGTCTTCTCGATCACCTCGCGATGCTCACGACAACGGAGAGGCGGGACGAGGCGTATCAATTCATCGTGCGCGCTTTTTCCAACGGCTGGTGGTGTGAGGATGAGCGTGCATTGGTCGTCGAGGTGGGGTGGCCGAGACCCCGGGCGCGTCGCGGGGAGGAGAGCCGGAACTTTTGTTTCCGTTTTGCGAGGATGACGCCGCTCGCCCTTTCATCCCGATTGTACGATGTCGGCATGATGCTTTCGGGAGGGTTGTCCTTCTCCGGCGGATCGATGAGCAAGCAGTTCCAGTGGTTTGTCCAGTATGGCGATTTTGGAAACGACTGGTTTCCTGCCGGGAGCCAGGTGTCGGAGGATGTCCGCAACGAATGCCGTGAGGCCAACGAACGGTTTCTGGAGGAGAGCTACCGGGTTCGCGAGTTGGCGATGGAATAGGAGGAACGATGGGTGACAAGGTGATGCACCGTGTAACATCCGAGGAATATCGACGACTCGATACGCTTTCGGTCATCGTGCCGGAGAAGGTCTTTGCATACGGAATGACGGTCGAGCGTGGGAAACGATCGGATGGAAAGATCGATCTCTTCTTTGGCCCCTGGCAAAAGGAGATTCATCGGCGGGCCTGTTCCCGAACGCTCGATCAGAGCGGACGTCTGAGCCCGTTGACCTGCGTCGGGTTCCGGTGGCCGAACAAGGTCAAGCTTCTGGGTATCGGCGAGGAGGATGCGCGGGAACTCATCGAGGCCTTCTTCGGAGCGTCGGAGTTACAATTGCGCTTCGATCCGGTGCAGATCGTCGGCAATCCCTATCCCTGGCTCGGTGGATCCATCGTTCTCCCGCGGGTGAAACCGGAGGTGGAGCCGATCGACGATGCTGCGCTCAGACGCGAGGCACGGAAACACTGATTCCACACCGAGGCTGCCCTGAGTCAAAAAAAGCGTATCTTCCGGAGAGGGCTTTTCGTTCCGCTGTTATGGTCGTGTTGAAAAACCCTGTAAATAATAAGTAAAAACAATATGATACATGACTTCCGCGGAGAGGTGTATCCTCTGCCGGAAGGCCTCTGGCGCCGTCCCTTCGATCTCCTTCCGGAATCGCAACATTGACCTGTCGCACGTCCGATACAGAAGTATGGGGCGAGTGGGGCCCCCCTTCCCAGGAGCGTCGCATGCATCGATTCTTCCGCTGCACCCTGATCGTCGTCGTGGCCACCCTCCTGTCATCCTCCGTCGCACGGGCTGACAAGGAGCGTTTTGAATCCCGCTGCATGGGGGGACCCTTCTACTCGAAACTCGAGGGAGACAAGCGCTATAACAGCCGATGCCTCTGCAGCGATGCCTATACCGGTCCGACGGGGGGCGTCGGATACGAACGCTGCGATGAATTGGAGGAGGAGGCGCAGCGCGATTTCGAGATGTGCACTCACGGGATGGGACCTCGGTGCCGTACCTTTTCGATCGTCGAGGGGGGGCTGTCGCGGGAGGTGTTGGGCGGCATTCCCATGGGGATCGCGTCGAGTTTGACGGATGATTCTCCTTGCCGACTCCCGATGGGAGGGCGGTATGAGCGGATAGCCGATCTGATGGCGCCGGCAGTCGTCGTCTCGCGGAGCGCCTCCGATGCATCGGTGCCCAAGACCTGCAGTCTCGCTGCGATCCTCGAGCGCATCTCGGAGTCGCCCGAATCCTATCGTTTGCACGCTCCGGCGCAGAGCTGCGTGACGCGCGACAGCCGGACGAGTTGTTCAAATGTTGGCGAGGAAGATGCTTTTCAAGCGAACGTCGTCCTCTTCCAGCCGACGATCGATCATGCGCGCTTGACGGGACGCTATCGCGTTCGCATGGAAGACGCACGTTTTGGCTCTGCGCCGGAGGGGATGTGCTTTGATACCAAACACAAGCTGTGGACCTCCGTTGAGACGACCTGTTATGACGATGTGACACCGGCGGACATCGTAACGGCACATCATCCGCATCGTGCGTCGTTGACGCAGCCGATTCGGATGACGCTAAACGGAAATCACGACGATCCGTACGCGCCGGAATACCAAAGGGTCATCCTTGCGGGATATGTCCCCCTCTGGGACCAAGGGACGCGTTCGGCCGAGCGGGAGGCGGGGGGGACGACCCTCTTTGGTGAAGAGCAGCGTCCGTTCGCATGGTCGCACGCGTTGCTTCGCGATGCGGTGCCGACAGATGCGGACGTTCGGAACGATCATGCCGCCGGCGGATTTGGCATGGAAGACAACAGGACTTTCGCCGTCGATAACTGGAAGTCTGCCGGGGCGACGATTCTCTCCCCGCTCAATCCGGAGGTGCAGGGGGGCGACTACAAGGTTCATCTCAACGTGAAGATGGAGGGGCGCGACGAGGCCCTCCTCGAGATCGGCGGGACCGGTATCGTCGTTCTGCGCGATCTGCAGGTCGATCTCTGGCGTGGGGCGCTTGTCCGCATCCTGCCGGAAAGCGACGTGCGCATCGTCTTCAACCGCGTCATCGTGAATATCAAGGATGGCGTGGAGGTTCCGGCCGTCGTCCTCGACGAGAGCGGACGCGAGCGCCTGAACGTCTCCTTCGGCGAGGAGGTTGGAATGACGCCGGAACTCGAACGCATGGGGGATATGCGCGCCGAGACGGTCTTTCAGGGAGCGATGCCGCGCGTGGGTTATGTGGCGACGACGAGAGAGGTGCATGTCAGCGAAGAGGCGTTGCGCTTGCTGCGTGTCTACAGCGAGGACGACGAAAAACTCGTTGCAGGAGAACGGGGAGCGGTGCTCCTCGGCAGGGGGTTTCCGACAAAGGGACAGACGTTGTGGCTTCCGCAGGGAATCGTGCGGTGCGAGCGGATCGACGAACACGCGTGTCTGATGGAGGAGGCGGTGGCGGGCATCATCGCACGTCGGACGAGCGGCGCGTGGAAGCGGATGCGTTTTGAAAGGGAGATGCGCCGTGTGCTCCTCGCCATCGGGGAGGGCGCACATCGCCTCTCCCTGCTGGAGGAAACCATTTCGCTCTTTACGACCGACGGGCGCATCGTGGAGATCGTCGGAGAGGGAACCGTCGACGATGAGACGTTGCCCTCCTGTGAGCATACGGCACTCGTCCCGAACGATGACTTCTATCGGGATATCGATGATCCGGACGCGATACCTCATTTGACGCCGGGACGCTGCGTCTGCATCGAGTCGAACGCCTGCGCGGTCATCGAGGAGGGTGCGTGGCGTTGCCGGACGATGCATCGACATGAAGGGATCGTCCGCGGGCCGGACGGCATGTGCCTGCAGCTGGATCCAGTCTTTCGACAGGGGGCTGTTTCCTTCGGCGGGAAGGCGTCCGCCGTCGATGCGGCGGAGACGGTGGTCGAGGAGGAGATGGAGAGCGACGCGGATACGGTGGTGAACGGATCGCTCATCGAGGAGTGGAACGACGGGATTGAAGCGGTGCTGCCGAGCGACGATGACGGCGCCGAGGAGATGGCAGCGACCGGGGTGGCGGGCGGCTGTTCGCTGATGGCGCATTCGCTCGATGAGTTTCCAAAACGGTCACTGATGATGGCGGCCGTCGTGATTGTTCTCGCCGGTCTCATGCGGCTTGTCGGCTGGAGGGAGTGCCGAGCGTTCCCCGGCGGAGGGTGCGGCACTGCGCGCGATGCCAAAACGCCCACCTGATGGTGGGCGTTTGGATATCTTCGTTATGCTTTCTCCTCAGAAGGGCGGGCAGTCGCCCGAGTCGCCGGCCAGCGCGGAGCCGTCGTCGCGCACCGTCCGAAAACGGGAGTAGTCGAGCGTGACGGAATAGCCGGCGCCGGTTTGGCTGGTCTGCGAGACCACACCGTATTGACTTTGCTCCCAGCCGGCCGGCAGCGCGAGGCCCATGGCGTAATTTTCAGAACCTGCGATATTGGCGTATTGCAGTGTCCCTGCCTCCGTCGGCGTGCCGGTCAGCTGCACCCATGTCTCGCCATCCGTGCTTTCATACATCTCCACGTTGAGATCCCGTTTGACCAGGCAGAACCAGCGTTCTTCTCCGCTGGGGGGAGCGGCATCGGCATACAAGGCGCCCAATGCTTCAGCATCATCCTGTTTGAGATTGACGAGGGTTGTCTGGACCGGAAGTGCCGGTACAGCTGTTGCGAGGATCCCCAGGTAGCCATCGGCCGCGACGCGTATGGCTCCCGTCGTTTCATCATCTATTTGCAGGCCGACGATGTCCCGTGTGAGCGGATCACCGGTGGTGGCGGGATTGCTTGCCGTTATGGAGACGGAGGTTGCAAACGAGGTGACGGCGACGGGGAGTTCCCGTTTCAAGACACATTCTCCGTTGCCATTGAACGCTACCGTCACCTCTCCATCGGCGAAGCTGACGTCGCAATCGTCGATATCAGCACCTCCCCAAATTCCTTCTGTGAACGTATAAACCTCGTTGTTGAACTCATCATCATACGAGTTGAAATCATAGCTCGACTCATCGGTTGGCAATGGGTTACCGTTGATGTCGCGCACCGAGATGCTGGCCTGGTATTCTTCTGGCGTCGTTGTCGATTCGAGCGTTCCCGTGCAGGTCGCGGAGAGGGCGTTATCGGAGAGCGTGCACCGCCTTCAGGCCGGCGGTGTCGCTGAGTCGACTCTCGTTCGATGGCGAGAGGGTG
>CAYPII010000103.1:0-7408 GCA_964410765.1 uncultured Myxococcales bacterium
GCTCGAGGTCCTCTCGGATGACCTTGAGGAGGGGGCCGCGCTCTTATTCGATATGCTGCTCGCACCCCGTTTCGAAGAGGATCGCCTGCGCGTCGCAAAGGCGGCGCTGCGCGAGTCGCTGCGCCGAGACCGGGACGACCCCGCCCGGCTGGCGGCGATCGACTTCTCCCAGCTCGTCTATGGTGCCGAGAGCCCATGGGCGCGCCGGCCGGACGACGCAAGCATCAGCCGCATCACGCGCGGCGCCATCCATGGCTTCCACGAGCGCTTCTTCCGGGCACCCAACATCGTCATTGCCGCCTCCGGCGATTTTCAGCGCGCCGACTTCGTCGCGTTGTTGGAGATGCGGACAGCGAAAGCGGTGCAAGACCCGGTCGTCTTTCCGGAAATCGCCCCGGTAACGCGCGCCTTTACGCCGGCGTGGGAGAACGTCGTCCGACCGCTGACGCAGTCCTTCATCCGAACCGGCCACCTCTCCATCAAGCGCCATAACCCCGACAAGTTCGCGCTCTTCCTCCTGGCGGACATCCTGGGGGCGGGCAACTTCAAGAGCCGCCTGATGGAGGATATCCGGACGAAACGCGGGTTGGCCTACAGCATCTGGAGCAACATCGATCCGGGCACCGACGCCGGCCTCTTCGAGATTGCGGTCAACACGCGCGCCGCCGACACCGGCCGCGTGATCGAGCTGGTCGAGGGTCACGTGCGGCGCCTCGCGGAACAGGGGGATGTGACCGAGGAGGAGCTCGCCTTCGCGAAGCAGTCGGTCCTCACCCAGCTCATATTCGAGTTCGACAGCCCGCAGAAGGTCGTCACCCGTCGCGCGAAATTTCACTTCTACGACTATCCGGACGACTACTGGCAGATCTACCGACGGCGCATCGCCGAGACGACGACGCAGGACATCCGCCGTGTGGCGAAGGAGCACCTGCACCCCGATGCCCTTCGAACCGTCGTCGTCGGTCCGCGCCTCGCGGATCCGTCGAGGAAGGCAGGGAAGTGATGGAGAGACGTATCGCAGCGCTTTTGGAGGAAGCGATCGCGCGCTGTCGCAGTGCGGGGACGCTCGCCTTCGAAGGGGAGCTTGGGGTGATCGAGGTGAGTGCCCCGAAGGTCGCGGCGCATGGCGACCTCGCCACGAACGTGGCGCTTGCGCTCGCCGCCCGTGCCCGGCAGAAACCACGCGCGGTGGCGGAGGCGATCGTGGCAGAGTTGCCGCGCGAGGGCGGCGAGATCGCGGAGGTGATCGTCGCCGGACCCGGCTTCATCAACTTTCGCATCGAGCCCGTCTATTACCTGCGCGCGCTTGCCGAGATCGATCGCGCCGGGGCAAACTACGGGCGCTCGGAGACGCACGCCGGAAAACGCGTCCAGGTGGAATTCGTCAGCGCCAACCCGACCGGCCCGCTGCACATCGGGCACGGCCGCGGCGCCGTCTACGGCGATGTCCTGGGCAACGTGTTCGCCGCCATCGGCTATGAGGTGACGAAGGAGTACTACGTCAACGACGCCGGAAACCAGATCCGCACGCTCGGGCGCTCCGTCTGGCTGCGCCTGCAGGAACTGGAGGGACACTCGGTCGCCTTTCCACAGGAGTGCTACCAGGGGCACTACATCGTCGACATCGCGCGCGCGCTCCTGGACGAGGAGGGGGATCGCCTGCGCGCCCTCGACGAGGAGGCGGGGATCGCCTTCTGCGGCGAACGCGCCTCGGCGCAGATCTTAGGCGAGATCAAGGCAGACCTGGCGGAGACCGGCATCGTCCACGACGTCTACTTCTGCGAGACGCGTCTGCACGAGGAAGAGGCGATCGAGCGCTGCCTCGACTGGCTGTGCGACCACGGCCACCTCTACGAGAAGGAGGGGGCGCTCTGGTTCCGATCGACCGCCTTCGGTGACGACAAGGACCGTGTGTTGCGCAAGAGCGACGGGGCGCTCACCTATTTCGCCTCCGACATCGCCTATCACAAGGAGAAGTTCGATCGCGGCTTCGACCGGGTGATCGACATCTGGGGGGCGGACCACGCCGGTTACGTCGCACGGATGAAGGCGGCGGTGGCGGCGTTGGAGCACGACCCGCAGAGCTTCGATGCCGTCCTCATCCAGCTGGTCAACCTCGTGCGCGAGGGGGAGGCGGTCTCGATGTCGACGCGCGCGGCGACCTACGAGACGCTCGCCGACGTCCGCCGCGACGTGGGGCGCGACGTCTGCCGCTACTTCTTCTTGATGCGTTCGCATAATGCCCAGCTCGACTTTGACCTCAACCTGGCGCGGAGCCAGACGCCCGACAACCCGGTCTTCTACATCCAATACGCCCACGCGCGCATCGCCAGCGTCTTCCGCAAGGGGACCGAGGTGGGGCATGTCGCCGCCGCGCCCGAGAGCGTTGACTTCGAGCACCTGGAACTTCCGGAGGAGCGGCGCCTGGCCCGCATGCTGCTGGGTTTTCCGACGGTGGTGGAGGAGTGCGCCGCGACACTCGAGCCGCACAAGATCGCCTTCTACCTCCTCGAGCTCGCCCGTCAGTTCCAGTCTTACTACAGCAAGGGGCGGGCGGACGAGCGCTACCGGATGCTCTCCGACGATCCGGTGCGAACCGCGGCGAAGCTCTATCTCTTGAAAAATGTACAGAGTGTGTTACAGAACGCATTGAGAATGCTGGGCATTTCGGCCCCCAAGGCGATGGCCCGGCAGGAGGACGAGGATGTCTGATTACGCGCGCAGCCGGCACGGTGAGCGGGGCGACGGATTCTTCTGTCGTTTCACCTTCGGCCAGTTCTTCGCTCTCCTCGTCCTCGAGGTCTTCACGCTCTTCTTCGTCTTCTATCTCGGCGCGCGCTACGGCCGCGACTTCCTGGGGCTCGAAGACCGCCCTGCGATCGCCGAGGAGGCGGTATCGGAAGAGGCGACGGTCATCACCACCGGCGATCCCGAGGCGGTCCGCATGGCCGACGAGCTGATCGCCACCGCCAAGACGCCGGAGCTCAAGGAGCGTATCCGCAACATGATTCAGGGGGCGCAACAGGGCGAGGAGCGGCGCGTTCCGGAGGTCGTGGCCGTCAACCGCCGCAAGGAGGCACCGGCACCGCCGACCGCGCCGGAGCCGACCCCCGACCGTCCGGTGGAGGTGGCATCAGCCGAGCCCCCGGCCGTTCCCGTGGAGTCCGAGACGACCGGCGGAGCGAGCGACACGAACGTCATCCGCGTGAAGTCGCCGGGCAACGCGCGCTATTCGGTGCAGGTCGGCTCCTATCCGCAGATGGAGGAGGCGGCGCGCACCGTGGATCGCTGGAAGAAGAAGGGCTATCCGGCCTTCATGATGATCGCCGACATCCCCGACCGCGGGCGCTGGTACCGGGTGCGCCTCGGCGGCTTCGAGTCGCGCAACGAAGCGTCGCGCTACATGCAGGAGCTGCAGTCGCGCGAGGATGTCGAGGCGCTGGTCGTCCTCAACGAACAATAGCCGCTTGATGACCTGAGTGCCCCTCGGGTCCTGTGCTCAGGTCCTATGTCCCAGTCGCACATACGCAACTTCAGCATCATCGCGCATATCGATCACGGCAAGTCGACGCTTGCCGATCGTTTGCTCGAGCGCACCGGCGCGCTCACCGAACGGGAACACCGCGAGCAGTTTCTCGACACGATGGAGCTGGAGCGAGAGCGCGGCATCACGATCAAGTCGCAGACGGTGCGCATCCCCTACACCGCGAGCGATGGCAAGCGCTATGAGCTCAACCTCGTGGACACGCCGGGGCACGTCGACTTCCACTACGAGGTCAGCCGGAGTTTGGCCGCCTGCGACGGCGCGCTGCTGGTCATCGATGCCACGCAGGGGGTCCAGGCACAGACGCTCGCCAACGCGATGATGGCGATGAACGCCGGCCTGGAGATCGTCCCGGTCATGAACAAGATCGATCTGGCGAGCGCCGACGTCGCCGCCTGCCGCGAGCAGTGCGAGGAGGTCCTCGCCGTGCCGGCCGACGGCGCGGTCCCCGTCTCGGCGAAGACGGGGGAGGGGATCGACGACCTGCTCGAGGCGATCATCCGACAGCTCCCGCCCCCGCGCGGCGACGAGGCAGCGCCGCTGCGCGCCCTCATCTTCGACAGCTGGTTCGACCCGTATCAGGGAGTAGTGGCGCTCATCCGCGTCGTCGACGGGCGCATCGCGACCGGTGAACGCATCCACCTGATGCAGATCGGCCACGACTTCGAGGTCCAGCGGCTGGGCGTCTTCGACCCGCACCCGCGCGACGTCGCGGCGCTCGAGGCGGGCGAGATCGGCATCGTCGTCGCCAACATCAAGTCGGTGGGGGATGCCAAGGTCGGCGAGACGATCACGGGGGCGACGCGGCGCGCGGAGAAGCCGCTGCCGGGCTTCCGCGAGGTGAAGCCGATGGTCTTCGCCGGCCTCTACCCGACCGATCCGGGGCAGTACGACGATCTGCGCGAAGCGATGGAAAAGCTCAACCTCAACGACGCGGCCTTCAGCTTCGAACCGGAGAGCTCCACCGCGCTCGGATTCGGCTTTCGCGCGGGCTTCCTCGGATCGCTCCACATCGAGATCATTCAGGAGCGGCTGGAGCGCGAGTACGACCTGAGCCTCATCTCCACCGCGCCGACCGTCGTCTACGAGATCATCATGACGAAGGGCGAACGGGTCGTCGTCGACAACCCCGCGAATCTGCCGGAGCCGCAGCACATCGACGAGATCCGCGAGCCCTATGCGCTCGCCTCGATCCTCTGTCCCAGCGAGGCGCTCGGCGGTGTGCTCAAGCTCTGTCAGGACCGCCGCGGCGAGCAGCAGCACATGGAGTTCTTCGGCGGCGACCGCGTCATGGTGAAGTACCTCCTTCCCTTCGCGGAGATGATGTTCGACTTCTTCGACCAGCTCAAGTCGGTCTCGCGCGGTTATGCCTCGCTCGATTACGAGATCACCGGCTACCGCAAGGCCGACCTGGTCAAGCTCGCGGTCCTCATCAACGGGGAGCCGGTCGACGCCCTCTCGGCGATCGTCCACCGTGCCGATGCGCCCTACCGGGGGCGCGAACTCGCGCGGAAGCTCAAGGGGGTGATCCCCCGTCAGATGTACGACGTCGCCATCCAGGCGGCGATCGGCGGCCGCATCATCGCACGCGAGACGGTCAAGGCGATGCGCAAGGACGTGACGGCGAAGTGCTACGGCGGCGACGTGACGCGCAAGCGCAAGCTCTTGGAGCGGCAGAAGGAGGGCAAGCGGCGAATGAAGATGGTCGGCCGCGTGGAGATTCCGCAGGAAGCATTCCTGAGCGTCCTGAAGGTCAGATGAGGAGGAAGCGATGAGCGAAGGGGAGATGACGACGAAGCAGCGCAAGAAGAAGAGCACCTTTCGGGAATACGTCGAGGCGCTCGGCACGGCGGTCATCATCGCGCTGATCATCCGCGCCTTCGTGATCGAGGCCTTCAAGATCCCCTCCGGATCGATGCTCCCGACGCTCTCGGTCGGCGATCATATCTTCGTCAACAAGTTCGTCTATGGTCTGCGCGTTCCGTTTACGCGGGAGCGCTTCATCACCTTCAGCGATCCGAAGCGCGGCGACGTCGTCGTCTTCATCTATCCCGTCGACGAATCGAAGGATTTCATCAAACGCGTGGTGGGCGTGCCGGGCGATCGCATTCGCATCGAGGGGGAGGAGCTCTTCGTCAACGGCGAGCCGGTGGCGCACGAGCGCGTGCAGGTGAAGGCCGATCCGGCCGACCGCCGCCGCCTCCTGGTGACCGACGGCGAGACGCAGGGGATACCCTTCGTTCGGGGCTGGCGCGACTTCCAGTTCCTCGAGGAACGCCTGGGCGACGAGACCCATCTCGTGCAATACGAGCGCTACCTCCAGCGGCCGACCTACGATATCGTGGTCCCGCCGGGGCACTTCTTCGTGATGGGCGACAACCGCGACAACTCGGCCGATGGCCGTGAGTGGGGGTTCGTCCCCGCCGACTACATCAAGGGGAAGGCGATGTTCGTCTGGCTCTCCTTCGACAAGGACCACGGCGGTATCCGCTGGCGCGAATTCGGCCGCTGGATAGACTGACCAGCGAAGACGCCTGTCTTCATTTTCTCCCTGTTCGTCACAACGATTCTCCGCATCCCGCGATAAAGGTGCTGAACACGCATCCGCTCGAGAGGAGGAGGTATGCCGCCACTCGATATCGCCGCCTATTGCGCGCAGGGAGGATCCGTTCCACTGGAGCACCAGTGGTACTGCCGACAGCTCGTGGAGCGTTGCGCCTATGCCGAGGGGGAACGCCTCTGCAGCGCCGCTTATGGATATGGCACGCCGCGCTTTGTGCGCTGCAGGGAGACGCTCGCCGGATCCCTCTGGACACACGCGGCCGATCCGCGCGTTCGCAATCTTCTGTCGAGGGGGGCGGCGCATCTTTCGCTGCCGGGCTGTAACGGAGCGCGACAGCGCTTCGCAAGCGCTGCCCATTGTGCGATCGGAGCGCGGCGCATCGCCGCCCGTTGTGCTCCGCGAAGGCCGACCATCGCTCCTCCATGGGAGGGGGTCCTCGACCCAGGCCAGGACCGTGAACTCGGCTACCTGCGGCTGCGTCCGCGGATCGCGCATCGCCTGCTCCGCGTGCGAACGCCGTTGGTCCTGCTCATCGGGACGCGCCGGGAGAGTTGTTCGCGCTGTCGACAGTGGCTCTCTGCCCTGACCCGCCTGCGCGCACAGGGCGACGTGCCGCACGACATCCTCTCCCTGGAGTGGGAGGCCTTCTCCGACGACGAACGGATGGCGTTCTTTCGTGCAGCCCAGCTCCCGATCGAGAAGCGCGCCGGCACGATCTCCCTGCGATTGCCGATGCTCTTCGCCCGGGACGGCGAACGCTTCGAACGGATCGAATCACCGCGCGCGCTTCTGTCGCACGCCGGACCGGCGACGTCCCCCGCGGCCGGAGGCCGGAAGACAGCGGCATCCTCCTCATCGACGGCTGTGGCAGACGAGAATCGCTGGAGAACCGTGTCGATTGATCAATTCGACGTTCAGCTCATCCGTGCGGGTGACGGCTGTCGCGTTCTCATCGGAACGCCGGAAGCGGCGACACGCGCTCGACTCACATCGCTCTCGGAGTCAGGGGGAGCGCTCCTCTTTCTGCAGGTCGAGGCGCGGGAAGGCCGGCGCCTCATTCGTTTTTCGCTTCAGCGCGGCATTCCGCTCGAGCTGGATGCGCAGGGGACGCCTCCGCTCCCGCAGCTCTTTCGCTATTCGGGGGGGCGATTCCTCAAGCGCTGATGGATCCGTCCAGCCGCGAGGGCGAAGCGGCGTCGATAGATCCGCGAGGTGGTCAGCTTCGGGTTGGGGAGGAGCGCGGCGAGGACCGCCGCTTCATATCCTGTGAGCTCGGACGCTGATTTCCCGAAGTGATACCG
>CAYPII010000104.1:0-1845 GCA_964410765.1 uncultured Myxococcales bacterium
CAGGGGGCCCAAGTTGCTGGGACGAAGGGGGGTCTGGATAGGTGGGACGGGACAATCGGGGGCAATGCTTCTGAATCAATCTATACCGGCTGTGAAGGACGTCAATCGGCCGTGCCGACGAGCTCGAACTGCGTGAGGACGACCGCCGAGGGGACCGCCCTTCCGACGGCCCGTTGTTCGTCTCAAACCCCCGCACTGCAGCTCCTTCCTGTCCGGCGGCGTTCTCCCCCGGGCCACGCGACCGCACGCCGCCCCGGAGGTTGACTTCCACCCCCCCCTTTGACTAGAAGCCGGACGAATGAAGGTACCGCTGGAGGGACGGCGCAGGAGCCGCCCACCATCTGAGAAGTCGCATCGGGGGAGGAGTCCTTCCTAACGGGCGGCTCTTTTTTTACTAAGGAGAACACATCATACTTTACAGATTACAACACCAATGAGCCGAGACAAGGAAGATGAGCAAAAAGCGCGGAGGCGTAGCCAAAGCTACGTTGAGCACTTCTTGCGAAATCTGACGCAGGCGCAGGCCATTGGTGGCCGTAAGATGTGAAGTATGCTTAGTATGTCGGCGAGGGCCGACCGGACGGGCGAAACGCCGCGATCCGAACGAGGAGGAAAGATGGCACAGAAGGCGCGCATCATTTATACGAAGGTCGACGAGGCACCGGCGCTGGCGACCTACTCGCTCCTGCCGATCATCGAGGCCTTTTCGCGCTCCGCTGAGATCGCCTTCGAGGTCCGCGACATCTCGCTGGCCGGGCGCATCATCGCGAAGTTTCCCGAGCGCCTCGGCAAGGAACAGCGCCAGTCGGACGACCTGGCATATCTCGGCGATCTGGTGAAGCAGCCGGAATCAAACGTCATCAAGCTCCCCTGCATCAGCGCCTCGATCCCGCAGCTCAAGGCCGCGATCAAGGAGCTCAAAGGACAGGGCTACGACCTGCCGGACTACCCCGAGGCGCCGAAGGACGACGCGGAACGCGAAATCAAGGCGCGCTACGATTCCGTGAAGGGCTCCGCGGTCAACCCGGTGCTGCGCGAGGGGAACTCCAGCCGGCGCGCCCCGCTCTCGGTCAAGAACTACGCGCGCAAGCACCCCCACTCGATGGGCGAGTGGTCGAAGGACTCGAAGTCGCACGTCGCGCACATGACCAGCGGCGACCTGCGCTCCAACGAACGGTCGACGACGGTGACGAAGGATGAGGCCGGCGATGCCCGGATCGAGTTCGTTGACGGGAGCGGCGCGACGACGGTCCTCAAAAAGAAGGTTTCGCTGCTCGAGGGCGAGGTGATCGACGCCAGCGCGATGAACGTCCGCGAACTGCGCCGCTTCCTGGAGGAAGAAATCGAGGACGCGAAGAAACAGGACATCCTCTTCTCGCTGCACCTCAAAGCCACGATGATGAAGGTCTCCGACCCCATCATCTTCGGCCACGCGGTCTCCGTCTTCTTCGACGACGTCTTCACGAAGCACGCCGCGATCTTCGCGGAGCTGGGCGTCACCCCCGATCACGGGCTGGGCGAGCTCTCCGAGAAGATCGGCACGCTGCCGCAGCAGATGCGCGAAACGATCGAAGTCGACATCGCGGCCTGCGCCGAGAAGCGGCCGAAGCTCGCGATGGTCAACTCCGACAAGGGGATCACGAACCTGCACGTGCCCAGCGACGTCATCATCGACGCCTCGATGCCGGCGGCGATCCGCAACTCCGGCAAGATGTGGGGGCCGGACGGAAAGCTCTACGACACGAAGATGGTGATCCCCGACAGCAGCTACGCCGGCGTCTACCGGGAGGTGGTCGAGTTTTGCAAGGAGCACGGCGCCTTCGATCCCACGACGATGGGGACCGT
>CAYPII010000104.1:1855-7348 GCA_964410765.1 uncultured Myxococcales bacterium
GTGCCGAACGTCGGGCTGATGGCGCAGAAGGCCGAGGAATACGGCTCGCACGACAAGACCTTCCTCTGCGAGGAGGCCGGCACCGTGCGCGTCGTCGCAGCCGACGGCGAGACGCTGCTCGAACAGAAGGTGGAGGCGGGCGACTTCTTCCGGATGTGCCAGACAAAGGACGTGCCGATCCGCGACTGGGTGAAACTCGCGGTGGCACGCGCGCGCGCCACGGAGGTGCCGGCGGTCTTCTGGCTGGACGAGAAGCGTCCGCACGACGCGCAGCTGATCGAGAAGGTAAACCGATACCTCGCGGAGCACGACACCGAGGGGCTCGAGATCGCGATCATGTCGCCCGAGAAGGCGACGCGCTACACCTGTGAGCGCCTGCGCGAGGGCAAGGACACGATCTCCGTCACCGGCAACGTCCTGCGCGACTACCTCACCGACCTCTTCCCGATCCTGGAGGTGGGGACGAGTGCCAAGATGCTCTCGATCGTCCCGCTGATGAACGGCGGAAAATTATACGAGACCGGGGCCGGCGGCTCGGCGCCCAAGCACGTGCAGCAGTTCCGCGAGGAGGGGCACCTGCGCTGGGACTCGTGCGGCGAATTCCTGGCACTCGCCGCCTCGCTCGAATTCGAGGGCGAGCGCACGGGCAACGACCGCGCGAAGGTTTTGGCCAAGGCATTGGACAAGGCCAACGGGATGTACCTGGAGAACAACCGTGCCCCGCGGCGCAAGGTGAATGAACTCGACACGCGCGGCAGCCACTTCTACCTCGCCCTCTACTGGGCGCAGGCGCTCGCCGAGCAGATGGAGGACGTCGAGCTCAAGGGAATCTTCTCCAGGTGGGCCAAGGAGCTGGCGGAGAACGAGAAAAAGATCGCCGACGAGATCAACGCCACGCAGGGGCTCAAGATGGAGCTGGGCGGACACTATCGGCCCGACGATGCGCTGGCGAACAAGGCGATGCGCCCGAGCGAGACCTTCAACGCGCTGATCGATGCGATCGGGGCAAACGGGGAGTAAGGATTTTGCCCCTTTTTCCGCAGCCACCGAATGCGCATATATTTCCTCTCATTTCAACGGGTTGGGAATCCCTGGACAAACGGGCGAGGCCGCGGTAAGCCCCGGCGACGTCGCTGGAGAGCCCCCAGCGGAGAGGTGGCCGAGTGGCCGAAGGCGGCACCCTGCTAAGGTGTTATACCTTAACGGGTATCGTGGGTTCGAATCCCACCCTCTCCGCTGAGGGCTTTCTTCATTTCGACCCGGTTTCCGGCGATTCTGGAATCGCCTCATCACCGTGCTGATCCTGCATGGCATTCCGCACAGAGCAAAGGGGGAGGACAATGAACTGTCCACAGCGTTCGGAGATGGTCCTGCTCAAGAGGATGGCGAAACAGTTTCCCGAGCTCTTCAGCCAGGAGCGGGAGACGGTGGCGGTCGCCGATTACGAGGCCGACACGACCTCGCTCCTCGAGCCGGCGCTCTCGTTCGATTCCGACGCCACCGCGGATCTCGCCATCACAAACGCCCTCGTCGGCGTGGGTGCGGAAAAACAACAGCGGGACATCGCCATCGCGGGAAATATCATCACCCGCGTCGGGAGCGCGGAGGAGATCGCTGCCGTGACCGGGCCGAAGACGCGGGTCATCGACGCCGCCGGCCGCTCGGTGATGCCCGGCTTCACCGACTCGCACCTCCACCTCTCCGTCGCCATGCAGCGGCTCAAGGCGTGCAACGTCGAGGATGTGACCTCCGCCGACGAGTTCAAAAAGCGCGTCGCTGAATTCGCCCGCGAGAAGAAAGACGAGCCGGTGCTCTCTTTCTTCGGTCTGCATTACTTCGACGATCCGATCATCCCGGCGAATCGCTGCCGACACGTCCTCGATGAAATCGTCGACGATAGGCCGCTGCTCGTCTACGCCCACGACCTGCACACGCTCTGGGGCAACACAAAAGCGCTCGAAACGGCGGGGCTCCTCCACGAGATGCCTCCCTTTCCACACCTGGTCGAGGAGCTGGGCCTGCAGGAAAAGATCGTTCTCGGCAAAGACCGGATGCCGAGCGGCGAGGTGCACGAACCGGAGGTCTATTCCTTCCTCTGTGCTCCAGTCGAAGCGCATTTCGCCCCGTCGGTCGAACAACGTCTGGAGGAGCTGCACACCGTGTGCCTGCAGCTGGCCCGCCTGGGCATCACCAGCGTGCACCGCATGGCGCTGGCGCAACCGGCGGAGGATATCTCCTTTCTCCTGCTGCTCATCGAGCTGGAGCAGCTTGGGAAGCTGCCCATCCGGGTCAACACCTCCTGTTCGGCCGTCGCCGACAGCAACATGCTCCGCGACGCCGTCCGGGCGCATGCGGTGCGCACGCTGATCGCGCGCGCGCGGAAAAAGGAGATCACCGCCGCGGAGCTGCACGATGCCCTGGTCGCGCTTCTCCAGGAAGCCGGCGGAGGACGCCACGATGAGATCGAAAAACTCTCGCAGAAGGGGGGCGCCGGCGAGGGACACCCGAAGATGGAGACGATCCTCAAGACCTCGCGGCACGTCCGGAAAAACACGCACGCGCTCCACGTCAGACCGCACGTCGAGCGCGAGAACCCGCACCGTCGCGCCGACATGCCGAAGCACGTCTCGTATCATGCGAAGGTGCGCTGCGACACCATAAAGATATTCATGGATGGAATCATCGAGAAGGACACCGCATTTCGCTTGGACAAGCCACCGACGAAGGGCATTCCTGAATTCAGCCAGCAGGAGCTCGACCGGCTGCTCGAACTCGCCGACAAGCTCGGCATGCAGGTCGCGGCGCACTCGATCGGGGACGGGTCGGTGCATTCCATGCTCGACGCGATCGCCAAGGCGCGTCGGGCAAACGGCGATGCCGACAAGAAGCGAACGCACCGGATCCCGCACCGGGTGGAGCATATCGAGACGTGCCAGGAGACAGATCTGCCCCGCTTCGGGAAGGAGCACGTCGTCACCTCGATGCAGCCGCTGCACGAACGTCCCCCCATGACCCTCTGGCACGAGCTGGTGCCGAAGACGGAGTGGAACACCGCCTTTGCCTGGAAGGAGGCCTTGACGCACGGTGCCGTGCTCGTCTTCGGCAGCGATTGGCCGATCGTCTCCTGCGATGTGCGACAGGGGATCAACCATGCGGTCACGCGAAAACCCTGGTATGCGGGCGCACGCAACCAGGGGGTCGACCTCGAGCAGGCGGTGGCGGCCTATACGACGGGACCGGCCTTCACCGAGTACTGCAGTGCGATTCGTGGCGTGATCAAGCCGGGGATGCTGGCCGACGTGGTCGTGCTCTCCGGCAACATCACCGAGCTCGAGCAGGACGATCCTTCGCTCGATATCGACATGACGATCTGCGACGGCCGGATCGTCTTCGAAAGAGGGGATGAACGGCCCTCCCCCTGATTCTCGGGTGCCGCAACCGAGAGAAGGAGCCCCGCGCATGGAGCGTTACCGGCATCGGCAAGTCGGATGGGTCCTCATCGCGACGATCGACGCGCTCATCGTCGTCTTCTTCATCCTGCACTTCGCGCTCGTCCATTACAACGTCCCTCAGAGCTGGTCGCCGCTGGTCATCATCGCCATTCTCGCCATCGCCCTGCTGCTCTTCGGCACGCTGACGATATCTATCGACGACGAGGAATTGCGCTTTCACTTCGGCCCGGGAATCGTCCGCCGGCGCATCCCGCTGGCGGAGATCGCATCGTGTCGCATCGTCCGAAACAAGTGGTATTACGGGTGGGGGATCCATCGCACGCCGCACGGCTGGCTCTACAACGTCTCGGGGTTCGAGGCGGTGGAGATCACGCGCCGCGACGGCACGGCGCTACGCCTGGGAACCGATGAACCGCAGGAACTCGCCCAGGCGATCGAGGCGGCGACCGCGTCGTTCACCCCCTCCCCAGAATAAGCCCCGCCCAGAGCATCGCCAGGCAGACGAAGAGGTTGAGGAGGACGTTGGCGGCCGCCTTCCCGAACTGCCGGCCGTGCAGGAGCTGCACGGTCTGGTGGCTGAAGGCGGAGAAGGTCGTGAAGCCGCCGCAAAAGCCGACGGCGACGAGGCGCTCGTCGACCGAAAGGGCCCCCGCGCCACCGTCGGTCAGTGCGACGATAAGCCCCAACAGGAACGAGCCCACGGCATTGACCAGAAAGGTCCCCCACGGAAAACGATGGCCGATCTGCCGCGCGCAGACCGCCCGTGCACACGCCCCCAGCGCACCACCGACGGCGGAGAGGAGCATCGCACCGGGAATCACGCGGCCCCCTTCGGTGTTCGCGCCAGGCGGTGCGCGATCCACGCCCCCATGATGACCGCAACGAGTGTGATGCCGAGCGAAAGAATGCTGTTGAGCGTCGCTCCGAAAAGATCCCCCCGTTCCAAAAGGGCGACCATCTGCAGCGCGTAGTGCGAGAGCGTCGTAAAGCCGCCGCAGAAGCCGATCGCTGCGAAGGTGATGACGTGATGATGGACGCGCTCCTCCCATGCGGAGACAAAGCCGATGATGAGCGCGCCGAGCGCGTTGACGACGAGCGTCGGCAGCCAAGAGACGCCGTCGGGGAGGAGGGCGAAGAGCCCCCAGCGCGCGGCGGCGCCGATCGCACCGCCGATGGCGACCCAGACGAGGAAGAGGGCGTAGCCGATGAATCGCTTCATGGTTCAGAGTCCGAAGGCGCGCTCCCACAAGCCGCGGAAGAAGTGCCGAGCGTTGATGCCAAGATTGCGATTGTTGTATCCCCCCTCCTGTACCACGACCGTCGGGAGTTGCAGCGCACCGATCATCCGCCCGATGTGCTCGAAATCCTTCGAGAGTAAACTCCAGGTGCCGGTCGGATCCCCCTTTGCGATGTCGAGCCCCAACGGCACGACGAGAAACTCGGGCGCATAGCGGCGCACATCGCGCAACGCCTTCGCCAGCGTCTTGCGATAGCGCTCGCCGTCCAGCCGTTCGGGGAGGGGATAGTTGATCGTGTAGCCGCGCCCCTGACCGCGCCCGCGCTCATCGCGCGCGCCGGAGAAGAAGGGATAGGCGAAGGCGGGATCGCCGTGCAGGGAGATCGTGAGGACGTCCGAACGCCGTGCGAAGATATCCTCCTGTCCGTTGCCGTGGTGGTGATCGATGTCGAGCATCGCCACGCGACCCTGCTCGCTCAACAGCTGTGCCGCACATGCGGCGGAGTTGAAATAACAGTATCCCCCGAAGACGCGCCGTTCGGCATGGTGTCCCGGCGGCCGCACCAGGGCGTAGGCGAGGTGGCTCCCTTCGACGACCTTTGCAGCGGCCGTCAACGCGCAGTCCACCGCCCGGCGCGCCACGGCATAGACCTCCGGCGTGAGCGGTGTATAGGTATCGATGCAGTAGTAGCCCGCATGATCGGTGGAGATGCGCGGCCGCCGCGTCGACTGTCGCTCGGGAAAGACCTCCGGATAAAATGTTTTCTGATCCCGCAGCACCATTCGCATCTCGCGCAGATAGCG
>CAYPII010000105.1:0-7250 GCA_964410765.1 uncultured Myxococcales bacterium
GCCGGGGCCCGGGTCACGAAGGATTACCTGGCCAAGGCGATGACGGCCGCGCCGGAGCGCAGGCGATTCCCCGGTCGATGGATGATGCGAAAGAGTGTATTGATATCCATAGGTTTCCCCGTTCGCGCTCTCCTCCCCCCGCGCACGAGCAGTCCGCACGCCAACAGAGGAGAATAGAGCATATTTCGTGCCAGCGAGGGTCAGCTGATGATGCAGGTCAGCCGCGGGCCGGTCTCGATCTCCACGCGTCGGGTCGGCTCCGGCATGATATCGCCGTCGATCGAATAGGTCTGCGGCTGATCGAACTCGAGCGTTACCCGGCTGGCCATGCGGTCGACGTAGTGCTCCGAGCCGGAGGGTCGGGCAAAGAAGGCCTGCGGAAAGGTGGCGAGCAGTTGGCGCGCCGTCGCGGAGACCGCCACCGCCTGAAAGCGGCCGGGCTCCGAGGTCGCACGGTAGAGCGGGCGGAAGTTGAAACCGAGCGTGCGCATCGTCCCGATGAAGATCATCATATAGTTCTTGAACGGGGCCTCCTCGCCGTCGATCTGCAACCGGCAGTCGAAGCGCTCGGCGAGCTGACGCGCGAAGCGGCCGTTGACGAGCGCCGAGGCCATCGCGCGTCCCAGCAGCCAGGCGCCGCGCGAGGGGGTCGGGCCCGGTTCGACGTTCTGGTAGACGTCGATGAAGCGGTTGATCAGCCCCATGCCGAAGAGGAATCCGTAGTCGCCGTTGACGCGGATGAGGTCGATCGCCTGCTCCTGGAAGGCCTCCCCCTCGTGGTACTTGAGGATGAGGTTCGAGAGGATTCGCTCGGGGGTGCCCATCACGCCCAGCTGCCCGGCCATGTTGTTCATCGTTCCGCCGCGCAACAGCGCCACGCGCGGGAGCGGCTGCTCACCGTAGACCTCCAGGAAGGTCGAGAGCGTCTTGTGCAGCGTCCCGTCGCCGCCGGAGATCCCCAGGATCTCCACGCCGCGCTCCTTGAACTCAACCGCCAGCTCACGCACCTGGTCGAGCGTCTCGGTCATGTGACAGGAGCCGCGGTCGCCGACGATGAATCCCATGCGCCGGATGCGGTCGGGGTTCTTCCGGTTCGACCGCGAATAGGGATTGAGGATGATGCCGATGCCCGACATGGCCAACTCCGTTGCAATGACCAGTATCGAATGTCTTTTATACAGCCACTTCCTTCATTCGACATTTGTCATTCGTCATTTGGCATTGCTCTTCGTAGACTTCTTCCGCCGTCCGCGCCCGCCGCGCCGTCCGCGCCGGCGCGAGGAGCGTTTCTTCTGCGGCGCCCCCTCCGCCTGCTGCTCCGGCTTCTTCGATTCCGGCATCTTCGATTCCGGCGTCTTCGATGCTGACGGCGCCGATGCCGGCTTGGAGGAGCTCCTGCGCCGCGACCGCCTGCCGGCGGAGGACTGCTTCTCGGTGGCGGGCTTCTTCCCTGAGGGCGCCTCCTCCGGCGCGCGCTCCTTGATTCCGTGGCGCTGCATGAAGGTCTGGACGATGAAGGTCGCCACCGCCGAGGGGGTCGTCCCGGTGCCATAGCCGGCGTCGAAGCCGAGCTTGAGTGCCATGGCGTGATCCAGGCGCGGACCGCCGATGATCGTGATCGTCTCCTTCGGCAGGCGCCGATCGGCCTTCGCGCTCTTCTGGAAGGCCTTCAGGTTCTCCAGGTGGCTCCCGCGCTGGGTGACGATCTGCGAGATGAGGATCGCGTCGGCGGAGAGCTCCACCGCCTTGTCGAGGAGCTGCTCGTTGGTCAGCTGCGAACGGAGGTTTACCGCCTTGAAGAGCGGATAGCGCTCCAGGCCATAGTCGCCGTCGTAGCCCTTCATGTTCATGATGGCGTCGATGCCGACGGTGTGCGCGTCCGAGCCGGTCGCTGCTCCCACGACGACGAGCGGCCGATCGAGATGGCGCTCCATGTAGTCGCAGAGCGACTTGAAGTCCATCGTGGGATGCTCGACCTTCGGCACCCGGATCTTCGTGAAGTCGATCGTCGGCTTCGCCACCGCGTAGACGACGAAGTGGCAGAAGCTCGAGCCCATCGCCTCCATCGCCGCGACCGCCACCTCCTTGAAGCCCAGCTTCTCCACATAGACCTTCGCGGCCTCCTTCGCCTCGGGCGATGCGGAGACTGGCAGCGTGAAGGAGAGCTGCACGACGCCGTCGTCGAGGCGATCGCCGTAGGGCTTGAGCTTTTTCGGATTGATCGTGATCATGACGCCGTCGCTTTCTTCAGCTCATCGAGCACCGGATTCCAGTAGCGCTTCTCCTTCTGGAAGACGCCGTCGAGCCCCTTGCCGGCATCCTCCTCGCGTTCGACGTCGGCGAAGAGCCCCTTCGCGATCGCCTTCATCAGCCCCATCGTCTGAATCTTGCGCAGGTACTTGTGCGTGTTCTCGAGGACCGTGTGGGCGCGCCGCGCGACCTTGCCGTTCGGGTTGAAGGTAATCTCGTCGCCGATGTGGCGAGCATTGTGGAAGATGTAGTTCGCGTTGCGCAGCGCCCAGTAGCGATCCTGGATGTGCGGGTTGTGGATCGCCTCGGTCGGAATCCCCAGCAGCTGGATCGACTGCTCCGTGATGATACCCGCCATGTTGAACATCGCGTCCATCACGTTGCCGAAGAGGATATCGCCGGTCATGTGCTTCGTGGGCGGCATGAATTTGATCGGCGCGCGTGGGAATATCTCGCGTGCCATCTGCGCCTGCGCGAGCTCGTAGAGGAAGCCGTCCTCGATCTTCGGATCCATCTCGAAGGCGTGCCCCAGCCCCAGGAGCTCCGGCGGCATGCCGGCGCGCAGCGCGAACTGCTCGTTGATGAACTGGCTGGCGAAGACGTGGTGCGCGTTGCGATAGGCGTCGGTCGTGGTAAGGTAGTTGTCCTCGCCGGTATTGATGATGATGCCGGCGCGCGCGCAGATCAAGCGTGAGAAGTACTGGTCGATGAAGGTCCGCTTCATATTGATGTCGCGGAAGAGGATGCCGTACATCGAATCGTTGAGCAGGATGTCCAGCCGCTCGTAAGCCCCCATCACCGCGATCTCCGCCATGCAGAGCCCCGACGAGTAGTTCGTGAGCTTCACGTAGCGCCGTGCCTTGCGAGAGGCCTCGTCCAGCGCTTTGCGCATGACTCGGAAGTTTGCCTGCGTGGCCATCGTCCCGCCGGCCCCCTCGGTCGTCGTTCCCTCGGGGACATAGTCGAAGAGTGACTGCGCAGTGTGCCGGATGACCGCGATGATGTCCGCACCGGTCTCCACCGCCGAAACCGCCTGGGCGGCGTCATCGAAGATGTTGCCGGTGGCGACGATGAGGTACTTCTGCGGCGGCGGCCCCTCGCCCAACCCGTGGCGCAGCTTGTCGCGCTCCCCGCGCGCGCGATCGAGGCGACGCATCCCCTCGACGGCGAGCTTCTCGCCCATGCGCTGCACCTTGTCGGCGGGAACGTCCGGCATCTTTTCGAGCGAACGCTTGTCGGTCGCCAGCTCATGCGCCAACGCCTGCGCATCGAGACCGGTGTGGACCATCGCCTTGCAGAAGGGCCAGGCGATGCCGTCGCGCAGAAAATCCTTCGGCAGGCGATCGACGATGAGGTTGGGATACGGCATCTCGTGATGGGCCCCCTCCACGCCGAAGCAGCGCAGGACGGTGCGCTCGATGGAGGTGGTGGAGTGCCGGTCGATGTACTTCTGGACGGGCGAGACGATCCGCGCCGCTTCGTCGCGGCAGCGGTCGATCTTGTCCCGATCGAGATTGAGTTTTCGATAGGCCATATGCTCTGTCCGTTGGTCCGTCAGTCCGTCAGTCCGTCAGTCCGTCGATCAAATCGATTGTACCATCGGACTATCGGACCATCGGACCTCAAACCTTCGGTTTCAATACGACCCGTCGACAGCCGACGAGGTCGAGGTAGGCCGCGTTCTCCTCCGATTCGGAGACGAAGCCCTCCGCGATCGCCTCCGCCGTGGAGCAGGCGCTGTCGCGATCGCGCGGGTTGATGTAGCTCGACAGCATCCCCTTGTAGTTGCGCACTACCGCCGACTCGTCGGTGAGCGTGAGCAGGTAGTTGGGCATGACCGGGATCTTCCCGCCCCCGCCCGGGGCGTCGATGACGAAGGTCGGCAGCGCCAGCCCCGAGGTGTGGCCGCGCAGGTGTTCCATGATCTCGAAGCCCTTCGAGACCGAGGTGCGGAAGTGCTCGATCCCCTCCGCGAGGTCGCACTGGTAGATGTAGTAGGGGCGCACCCGGATCTTCAGCAGATCGTGCACGAGCCGTTTCATGATCGCCGCGTCGGAGTTGATCTTGCGCAGGAGCACCGACTGGTTGTGCATCGGGATGCCGGCGTCGACGATGCGCGCACAGGCGGCCGCCGCCTGCGGGGTAATCTCGTAGGGGTGGTTGAAGTGCGTCATGAAGTAGATCGGCTGGTGTTTCGTGAGCATTGCGACGAGTTCCTCGGTGACACGCATCGGAAAGACGACCGGGCAGCGGCTGGCCACCCGGATGATCTCCACGTGCGGGATCGCCCGCAGGCGGACGATGATGTCCTCAAGCGTCGCCACCGAGAGCATGAGGGCGTCACCCCCCGAGAGGATGACGTCGCGCACCTCGGGGTGGGCCGCGATGTAGTCGATCGCGGCATCGCGCTGGGCCTTCAACTGCGTGGCGTCCTTGTCGAGGATGAGACGGCGCCGCGTGCAGAAACGGCAGTACATCGAGCAGACCTCGGAGACGAGAAAGAGGACGCGGTCGGGGTAGCGGTGCACGAGCCCCGGCACCGGCGAATCGGCATCCTCCGCGAGCGGGTCGGCGAGATCGGCCGCCGCGGTTTCCAGCTCGGCGATCGTCGGGACGATCTGCATCCGGATGGGGCACTCGGGGTTCGCCGGATCGATGAGCGAGAGGTAGTAGGGGGTCGCCTGGAAGCGGGAGTGCTCACAGGCCTTCGCGACCTCAGCGCGCTCGGCCTCGGAGAGCGGCAGGACCTGAGCCAGGCCCTCGGCGTCGGTCACCGCGTTTTTGAGCTGCCAGGCGGGATCGTTCCACTGCTCCGGCGTCACCTTCTCCCAGAGCTTGATGCGCTGGTAGTACTTTGGATCTGTTGTATCGATCATGGGTATCTTTCCGTCGGTCCGTTAGTCCGTCGGTCCGTCAGTCCGATGGTAACACCGATGAACTATCGGATTATCGGACTGACGGACCATCGGACGTTTTCACGTGCCAAACTTCTCATCGAACCACCGCTTCACCGCGGCGTTCTTCCGGTAGAGGTCGAGGGTGAAATTCGCGTGATCCGGCGCGTAGCCGTTGCCGATGATCATCTCCACGTCCATGCCGACGCCCTCGGCGCCCAGCGCCGCCTTCTGGAAGTTCGTCGCCATGTTGAAGAAGTAGACGCGCCCCCCCTGCCGACAGGCGAGCACGCTGGCGAGCTCGGTGCCCTCGACGTTGGCGGTGTTGATGACCATATCCGCCATTTTCCCGTCGGTGGCCTCGCGCACCCGCTCGTAGACCTCGGCGGGACCCAGCGCATTGGCGATGAAGCAGTCGTCGGCGAGGCCCAGCTCGCGGAAGGTCGCCACACTCGCCTCGCGCGTCGCGGAGGCGAGGATGCGGCAGCCGCTGCCGAACTTCTCGCGGATCGCGGCAGCGCAGAGGATCCCCGACTTGCCGGTCCCGATGATGTAGACGGTGTCGCCCTTGCGCGCCAGGCGGTCGGCCTGCGGCGGCGCCCCGGCGACGTCCAGCAGAGCCAGACAGGTCGTGAGGTCCATATCCTCCGGGATCTTCGCCAGAACCCCCGAGTCGAAGAGGACCGCCTGCCCCTCGACGTCGATCTGTTCGGAGTCCCGCACCTCGCGGATCTGCTCGATGCGCAGCGGAGTGAGGGTGAGCGAGACGAGCGTGCAGATGGCGTCCCCCGGCTTGACCTTCGCCGGGTTCGAATACTGCGGCCCCATATCGGCCACCGTCCCCAACAGCATGCCGCCCGAGCCGGTCACCGGATTCTGCTGCTTACCCATCCGCTCGATGTTGGCCAGGACCTGCTGGCCGATGCCCTGGAAATCGCCGCCGGCCGCCTCGCGCATCTGCCGGAAGGAGGCCGAATCGATGTTCAATGTCTGAACGTTGATGAGGATTTCGTTGTCGTAGATCGGCAGCGCGTTATCGAGCTTCGTCGCGGCCTGCGGGAGCGCCCCCTCCGGGGCCACGACCCGATGCCGTCCGAACCGGTCGCCGCCCTTGCGATAGTCGCTCATGCCTTTTCCTTTCTTATTCTGACCAGTTGGGCCGCCGTTTAAACACAAAGGCCGGCGTGAACGCAAGCGGGATTTCCCCCCCTCCGCAGCGCCGGGGGGCGGGGGGCGAATCAAAACTATTCTCATATATTCGAATAGTTACAACGATTTTCAGAGCAGGGTCAGCTGCGGCGAACGCTCGCCCCTCTCGTCACCGCGGCGATCGTGGGAAGGGATGAGACGTCCGTCGCTCGCGATGCGCTGCCCGCAACGCCCGCAGGCGCGGGAGCCGTCCAGCCGCCGCTGCAGGCGGGTGGAGCGGCAGCGCGGACAGCGCGGTTTCGGTCGCTTGATCGGCGTCCCCCTCATCGGCGCGGCCTATAGCGGAACTCCCCCGGCGACGCAAACGCGTTTTCCGCTCATTTCCCGTTAACGCAATCCACACGACCCGCCGCTACGGCATCGACGTCATCGGCTCCTTCATCCTGGGAAACGACGCCGACGACACCTCGTCCTTTCCGCGCCTGGTCGATTTCATCCACGAGAATGCGCTGCTGGACAACCTCATCAACATCCTCGTCCCCTTCTCCGGCACGGTGCTCTTCCGGCGCCTGCAGGAGGAGGGACGGATCCTCCACGACGACTGGTCGCAGTACGACCTGGGACACGTCGTCTTCCAGCCCAAGCGCATGAGCGGGCGCGAACGGGAGGAGGGCTACATCTGGGTCCACGAGCAGGTCTACGCGTTAAAGCGCTCCTATCCGAAGCTGCGGGAACACATCTGGCGGGAGGAGCCGAACACGACGAGCTCGTCGCTCAAGTGGAAGGTGACGGCACGGCTGATCTCCCACCTCTCGCTGGCCGACTGGGACCGCAACCGCTTCATCCTGCAGGTGATCCCCGACATGTTCGACCCGAACCTCGACCTGCAGGTCTCGAACATCATCTGTAGTGCCCACCATTTCATCAGACAGTATCGAAGAGGCATTGTCACCTGAT
>CAYPII010000106.1:0-7226 GCA_964410765.1 uncultured Myxococcales bacterium
AGGCGGCGATCGCCGCGTCGGCCTCCTCGCCGCCGAGCGCGCCCTCGATCTCCTCGCGCCGCCAGAGGGAGTAGCGCCCCTCCCCCTCCGCGCTGTCGGCGTCCTCGGCGGTGAAGAAACCGCCCCCGTCGCGCTGCAGATCGCGCAGGACGTATTCGGCGATGTGGTCAGCGGTGCGCCGGAAGGACTCCTCACCCGTCGCGTGCCAGGCCTCCGCATAGGCGAGCAGCGCCATCGCCTGGTCGACGAGCATCTTCTCGAAGTGCGGGAGCAGCCAACGCGCGTCGGTGGCATAGCGGTGCAGGCCGAAGCCGAGCTGGTCGAAGATACCACCGCGCGCCATGGCATCCAGCGTCTGCTCCGCCATTGCACGGGCGCGTGCATCGCCGCTGCGCTCCCACCAGCGCAACAGGAAGAGGATCGCGTGCGGCGCGGGAAACTTCGGCGCCTCGCCGAAGCCGCCGTGGCGCGCGTCGAACTGTGCGGCAAACGTTTCGGCCGCGAGGCGCAGCAACTCCTCCCCCGCCCTCCCGGCGGCATCGCGCGGGGCCCCCAGCGTCTGGGCGACAAGCTGCGCGTCCGCCTCGACCTTCTCGCGGCGCGCCTGCCAGCGCCATTCGATCTGCGGCAGGAGTTCGAGCAGCCCTGTGCGCCCCTGCGACGTCTCACGCGGGATGTAGGTCGCGGCGAAGAAGGGCTTGCCCTCCGGCGTGGCGATGATCGTCAGCGGCCAACCGCCGGAGCCGGTGAGGTGCAGACAGGCCTGCATGTAGACCGCGTCGATATCGGGGCGCTCCTCGCGGTCGACTTTGATCGAGACAAAGGCGCGATTGAGCAGCTCCGCAACGCTGTGGTCCGCGAAGCACTCGGCCTCCATCACGTGGCACCAGTGACAACTCGAATAGCCGATGGAGAGAAAGATCGGCTTGCCCTCGCGCCGCGCCTTCTCGAAGGCCTCCGAGCACCAGGGATACCAGTCCACCGGGTTGTCGGCATGCTGCAACAGATAGGGGCTCTTCTCCCCCGCCAATCGATTGTGCCGACCGGGATGGGTCATCGTCGCCTCCGCTCACGTGACGGCGTCGGTCCCCTCCAGCTTCAGGAGGGCCTCGCGCGCCGCCTCCTGCTCCGCCGCCTTCTTGCTCGCTCCGCGCCCCACGCCGAAGACATCATTCTGGATGAGCAGCTGCACCTCGAAGGTCTTCGCATGATCGGGGCCGGTCGTGCGCACAAGGCGATAGCGCGGCACCGCGCGAAAGCGCGCCTGGGAGACCTCCTGCAGGCGCGTCTTGTAGTCGCGGATGAAGCCGACGCCGCCGGCGCGGTCGAGCACTTCGCGGTAATGACGCTCGACGACCTTGAAGGCCTTCGAAAAACCGCGGTCGAGGTAGATCGCCCCGAGCACCGCCTCGAACGCATCGGAGAGGAGCGAGGGCTTCTCGCGTCCGCCGGTCCCCTCCTCCCCCTTGCCGAGGAAGAGGAATTCGCCCAGCTCAAGCTCGCGGGCGATTTCCGCCAGCTGCGCCTCATTGACGATCGCCGCGCGGAGTTTCGAGAGCTCCCCCTCCGGATGGCCCGGAAAGCGCTCCATGAGGAGGTGGCTGACCGAGAGCTCGAGCACCGCATCGCCCAGGTACTCGTAGCGTTCGTTGTGTTCGGTCGCCGGCAGCCGCTGTTCGTTCGCGTATGACTTGTGCGTCAGCGCGCGCTGCAGGTGTTCGCGCCGCTTGAAGCGGTAGCCGAGCGCCCGCTCGCAGCGCTTGAAGAGCTGTTTGTCATCCCGTCCGTTTCCCATACGCCGCTGACTCCCCTTTCCGATACCGTCGTGATCCGCGCGATGGCTCGTTCCGCCATCGGCACGACGCCTCCCGGGAGGGAGACGACGACCGCGTTGTCCGAAAACCCCTTCGCCCCCTCCGCCCCATCGGCGGTCACGATGACGTCCAAACACTCGCCGACCTTCGCCGCGAGAAAGGTGCGCCGCTTCTCCGCGGCGATCGCGCGCAGCTCCGCGGCCCGGCGCTTGCGCTCCGCCACCGACATCGCGTTCGGCAGCGACGCCGCGCGCGTCCCCGGTCGGCGCGAATAGGGAAAGACATGCAGGCCGGCGAGCGGCAGCGCGCGGATGAGGCGTACGGTCTCCTCGTGTTCGCGCAGCCCTTCGCCGGGAAAGCCAGCGATCAGATCCCCGGTCACCGCGATGCCGGGCACCGCGGCGGCGATTTTCTCGACCGCACGCGCGACCGCCTCGGCATCGGAGCCACGCCCCATCGCCGCGAGCACCGCGGATGAACCGCTCTGGATCGAGAGATGAATGTGACGGCAGAGCCGCGTCGAGGTCCACAGATCGACGAGCCGATCGTCGATGCGCGTCGGATCGAGCGAACTCAGGCGCAGACGCGCCCCCTCTTCCCGCAGCAGGCGCGCGAGGAGAGCTGCGAGGTTGACGCCATCGTCGCGGTCGTCGCCGTACTGCCCGATGTCGATCCCGGTGAGGATGACTTCGCGGTGAAAATGCGAAAGCGTGCGGCAGGCCTCCCCCACCGCCGCCGGGTTCATGCTGGACGGCGCGCCGCGCACCGTCGGGATGATGCAGTAGGCACAGCGACGCGCGCACCCCTCCTGGATCTTCAGGAAGGCGCGGGCGCGCGACTGGGGCCCCAACGGCGGGCAGCCGAAGGGATCGGGTGCGGGCGCGGCGCAGTCCTCACCGCCCAGGCGCGCCCGGAGGGAGGCGACGAGTGCCGCGCGATCGCGTGTGCCAAAGACCGCGTCCGCGCCGGTCGCATCCTGCAACGCCTCGCGGTCGAGCTCGCCGCAGCAACCGGTCGCGACGACCAGCGCCGCACCGTTGCGCCGCGCACGGCGCAGCGCCTGCCGGGACTGCTGCACCGCCGCCGCGGTGACTGCACAGGTGTTGACGATCACCGCCTCCGCCGCCTCCCCGGGGGGGACGAGGACGAATCCGGCGGCGCGCAGGGCTTGCGCCACCCCCTCGCCGTCGGCCCAGTTGGCCTTGCACCCGAGCGTCTGCAGGGCGATGCGTCTGTCGTTTCGTTGGGGCATCATCTGGAATTAGTAGAATGAAAAAGCATAGATAGCGTGCTGAGTCAAACGAACTCTTCGGGAAAGCCGCTCTATCCGCCTGTTCCCGCGCCACTTCCTGTGCTATGATAGTGGTCGACAATGAACGGAGGTCTCTCCATGCGTCCGATCGTCATCCTCATCGCCAGCGCCCTGCTCCTTGCTGCGCTCCCCGCCGCCGCGCAGCAGCAGGAGGGGGAACCACTCTACTTCGAAAAGGGAGAGGTGGGCGAACACCCCTCCGATCTGGCGCCGAAGGGCGACCCCGGATTTCACGAGGAGGTCAAACGACGCCGACAGCGCGGCGAATCGCTCGACGATCTCTACGACGAACCGACCGAATCGTACTACGAGGAGAGCGTCCGCTACGAGAGGGTCGACAAGAACAAGAAGACGCACAAACAGCCGCGGCGGTGGGAGTGAAGGCAGGGGTAAGGGAAGCGAAGGGCCGGAGAACAACTCCGGTCCTTTTTTTTCATCCGCATCGACGTCGGTTCAGAAGAGCGGGCTCGGTTCGAAGTGGGCGATCTGCTGGAAGAGCGTGAAGCGCTCGTTGATCTCGTCACAGGTAAGCCGACGCAAACGATCGAGGCCGAAATCCTCCACCTGGTAGGAGGCCATGACGCTGCCGGCGATCACCGCGCGCCGCAGCGTCCCCTCGTCCAGCGACCCGGTCTTCGCCACCAGCCCCAGAAAGCCCCCGGCGAAGGTGTCGCCCGCGCCGGTCGGATCGACGACCTCCTCCAGCGGCAGCGCGGGCGCGACGAAGAGCGTCTCGGGCGTGAAGAGCATGGCGCCATACTCGCCGCGCTTGACGACGACATGCGTCGGTCCCCACCCCTGAATCGCGCGCGCAGCAGCGATGATGTTGTGCTCACCGGTGAGCGCACGCGCCTCCGCGTCGTTGACGAAGATCAGGTCGACGCGCTCGATCACCTGCTGCAGCTCGTCGCGCGTCGTGTCGATCCAGAGGTTCATCGTGTCCATCGCCGTCAGCTTCGGTCCGGTCATCTGGTCGAGGACCTTGCGCTGCAGCGCGGGGTGGATGTTTGCCAAAAAGAGAAAATCGTGGCCGCGGTGCTCCTCGGAGAGGACCGGGTCGAAGGCACCGAAGACGCCCAGGTCGGTGCCGAGCGTCTCGGCCTGGTTCAGATCGTTGAGGTAGTGCCCGTCCCAGCGGAAGGTCTTGCCCTCCGAGACCACCTGCAGTCCGGAGAGATCGACGCCGCGCCCCTTGAGAAAGGCGATGTGCTCCTCGCCGAAGTCCCCGCCGACGACGCCGACGAGGTAGACGTTCGTGAAGAAGCTCGCCGCGGTGGAGAAGTGCGTGGCCGCGCCCCCGAGCACATCGGTGCGCTTGCCCGAGGGGGTCTCGAGGTTATCGTAGGCAACGGACCCGACGACGACGATGCTCATATTCCCTCCCACAAATGCGGATTTCGGAATGCGGAATAGTACTCAGGAACGATCGTTTCAACCATATCCGAATGACACGCGGCATGATTCCGCACCCCGCCCTTACAGATACTTCCCGATAATCGGGCGAAGCCGGTTCTTCGTGTCGTCATCGATCGCCCGCCGATCGGTGATGATCGCGTCCTTGAGCGCATGGCGACAGGGACAATCGGCGTCGGGCGCGTAGTCTGGCAGGAGCGCGCCGATCGTCTTCTGCGCCTTCGTCACGTTCTCCTGCAGGATCCTCACCACCTGCGCGACGTCGACCGGCCCCTCCTCCTCGTGCCAGCAGTCGTAGTCGGTGGCCAGCGCGATCGTCGCGTAGCAGATCTCCGCCTCGCGCGCGAGCTTCGCCTCCGTGTAGTTCGTCATCCCGATGACGTCCATGCCCCAGGAGCGGTAGAGGTTCGATTCCGCCTTCGAGGAGAACATCGGCCCCTCGATGCAGATGTAGGTCCCGCCGTCGTGGACCGCCGCGCCGCTCTTCTTCGCGGCCGCGACGAGCGCGCCGCGCAGATGGCCGCAGACCGGATCGGCGAAGGCGGCGTGCACCGCGAGCCCCTCGCCGAAGAAGCTCTGGTCGCGGACCTTGGTGCGATCGACGAACTGATCGACGATGACGAGCTCGCCCGGGTGGATATCCTCGCGCAAACTCCCGACGGCGGAGACCGAAACGATGGTCTCGACGCCCATCTCCTTCATCGCATAGATGTTGGCGCGATAGTTGATTTCGTGCGGGAGGATGCGATGGCCGCGACCGTGGCGCGGGAGGAAGACGACCTCCCGATCGCCGAGCGTCCCCAGCAGGAGCGCGTCGGAGGCCTCCCCGAAGGGGGTCACCACCCGCTTCTCGCCGGAGATCCGCACCCCCTCCATGCGGTAGAGCCCGCTGCCGCCGATGATGCCGATGAGTTCGTTCGCCATGGTCCCTCCCCGTTCGCGTCGCCCCCCTTCGGGCGAGCCGCCTTAGAACACAGCGTGCCCTCGGTTTCAATCCCTATTCCGCCGGGCGGCCGGCCGACGTCGCCAACTGGCCGCAGGCGGCGAGGATATCCTGCCCGCGGCTGGCGCGAACATTTGTCTGGATGCCGTGGCGGAAGAGATACTCGTCCCACCAGGCGACGCGCTCCGGATCGGGGGCCGCGAAGGAGCACCCTTCAAAGGGATTGAAGGGGATGAGATTCACCTTCGCGCGAACGCCATGGAGGAGCGCGACCAGGCGAGCGGCATCCTCCTCCGTGTCGTTCTCGCCGTGCATCAGGATGTATTCGAAGGTGATCCGGTTCCGGTGCGTGTGCGAATAGTCGCGGCAGAAGGCCATGATCCGCTCGATCGGATAGCGCCGGTTGATGGGCATCAGGCGGTCGCGCATCGCGTCTGTCGTCGCGACGAGCGAGATCGCGATCTTCACGTCGTGGCGCGCGACGAAGCGCTCCAGCTCCGGCAGCAGCCCGCAGGTGGAGAGCGTGATCCGGCGCTTCGAGAGGTCGAATGCGCGCGGATCGGTGAGGATCGTCACCGCGTGGTCGACTGCGTCGACGTTGGCGAGTGGCTCGCCCATCCCCATGAGGACGACGTTCGTCACCGGCGCCGCACTCTCGCGCATCACCAGCAGCAGCTGCCCGACGATCTCCCCCTGCGTGAGATTGCGTACCAACCCCATCCCCGCCGTGCGACAGAAGGCGCATCCCATCGCGCACCCCACCTGCGTGGAAAGGCAGACGGTACGCCGTCCCTCCTCCATCGGGATCAGGACGCACTCGATGGCCGCGCCGTCGCGCGCGCGGCAGAGGACCTTCGTCGTGCCGTCCTCGGCAACCTGCCGCTCGGCGACCGCGAGCGCGTCGACGACGAAGCGCTCGGCAAGTCCTTCCCGCGCCTCCTTCGAGAGGTTCGTCATTTCCGCAAACGAGGCGACGCGCTTTTTGTAGAGCCAGGAGAGTATCTGATCGGACGCGAAGGGTTTGAAGCCCAGCCGGGCGACGAGCGCCGGCATCCCGTCCAGGGCGATATCGGTGATCGCCGGACGCGTCATGCGCGGCTCCCCGATTCCGCTTCCCGGAGCTCCGCCGCGACCCATCCCTCCAGCTCGCCGAGGGCGAGCGCCACATCCAGGACGGTGAAGCGGTCGCGAATCGTCACCGCCAGTTCCAACACGTCGCGCAGCCGATCGCCGTCGACGCCGATCTCCGCGAAACGCGTCTTGGCCCCCGCCGCAACGAGCGGAGCAGCGAGGCGCTCCGGCGAGACGACGAGCGGACGCAGCGCCGTGCGAATCTCCTCCCAGCGCTCGACGATCGTTCGGGCCTCGCGCTCGGCGTGCGCGCGATCGATGCGCTTCTCGGCAAACTGCTCCACGATCGCGTCGCCGTGCGCTCCGAAGATCCGGCGCGTGCGTCCGGCCAAGAGCTCGCCGCGCGACCAGACGTCGGCGAGTGCGTTCGGATCGAGATCGCCCGCCTCCCACTGGAGGAGGCGCTCGAAGAGTCGCGCGGAGGCGATCGATCCCACGCCGACCTGCGCGCCGTGAAAGTCGTGCTCGCCCCCCTCCACCCCCGCGCGCATGTCGAGGAAGTGCGAGAAGAGGTGTTCCGCCCCCGAGGCGGGCGCGGAGCTCCCGGCGATGACCATCGAGACACCCGAAAAGACGAGGGCCTCAGCGAGCGCGGCGATCACCGCCGGATCGC
>CAYPII010000107.1:0-7133 GCA_964410765.1 uncultured Myxococcales bacterium
CAACACCAATCCAGCCGGACACCACCTTCTCATTTTGAGATAGTTCCTATAAGTAAAGACCACGACGAAATACAATTCGAGCATCGTAGCCGTAACCGACGACGCAACTCGGCCATCAGACAGCGCCCTGCACGATCTCCGCGGCGTGGTTGGCCGCCTGCTCGAAGCGGCGATAGACGTTGCCCTCGCCGATCAGCTCGAAGATACCTAGCTTGCGCAGGAGTTCCTTAGGTTGCGCGTTCATCCCGGAGATGTAGAGAAACTTGTCGCGGTCGTGGAAGAACTCGACCAATTCCTCGAGCGCATAAGCGCCGGTGACGTCGATCTCCGGGACGCGGTGCATCCGCAGGATCAGTCCGACGAAATTGCGATGGCGCTCCGCCGATTTGAGGAAATTGCTCGACGCGCCGAAGAAGAGCGGCCCGTTCATCTCGAAGACCAGCACGCGCGCCTTCTCGGCATCGGAGAGCTGTTCGCGCCAGTGCTCGTCGGCGACCCAAGGTTGGCGTAGATCATTGAGCGTGACGACGTCGATCGCGAGCAAATCGCCCATGCGCTTCACGAAGAGGACGCAGGCCAGCAGCAAACCGATCCCCACGGCCACCATGATGTTGATGGCGACGGTGAGCGTGAGCACGACGAGCAGGACGATCCAGTCGAACAGCGGCATCCGCGGGATGCGCGCAAGGCTCTTGAAGTCCATGATCTCGATGCCAGCCTTGAAGAGCACGGCCGCGAGGCAGGTCATCGGGATGGAGCGCAGCCACTGGCCGAGCACGAGCATCGTGAGCAGCAGAAAGCCCGCATAGACCGCGCCCGACAGCGGTGTGCGACCGCCGGCGTGGACGTTGATCTCGGTGCGGATCGTCGCGCCCGCACCGGGCAGTCCGCCCACGAGGCCCGCCGCGACATTGCCGATCCCTTGGCCCAAGAGCTCGCGGTGGCTGTTGTGGTGCGTCTTGGTGACGCGGTCGGCCACGAGCGAGGTGAGCAACGAGTCGAGCAGGCCGACGACCGCCAGCGTGGCGGCCGGGCCGATCATCGCGCGAAAGGCGTCCCACCCGATCGGTGGCAGGTGCGGTTCGGGCAGGCCCCGCGGGATCTCGCCGATCTCCGGCAGATCGAGCCCCGCAGCCTTGGCGACGATCGCGCCGAGGGCCAGCCCCACGATCGCGCCGGGGATGCGCGGGTGGATCTTCGGCAACAGGTAGATGAACAGGAGCGTGAGCACGCCGATGCCCAGCGCGACCGGATCGAGGTGCGCGATCGCAGCAGGCAGGCCACGGATCGCCGATTCGACGCTCGAGTGCGATGCGAGCCCCAGGAAGGGATTGATCTGGATGATGACGATGATGATACCGATGCCGGTCATGAAACCGGAGATGACCGGATAGGGCATATACTGAATGTATCGGCCGATCTTGGTGAAGGCGAAGACGATCTGCACTAGCCCCGCCAACGCGATGATGCCGAAGACGAAGAGCGGGCTGCCCGTGTGGGCCATCACGACGCTGGCCACGATGACGGTCATGGGCGCGGTCGGCCCCGAGATCTGCGAGGGGGTCCCGCCGAAGAGCGCGGCGAAAAGCCCCAGCGCGATCGCGCCCACCAAGCCCCCCTTGGCCCCCAGCCCGCAGGCGGCACCGAGGGCGAGCGCCAGCGGCAGGGCGACCACCGCGGCGGTCAGCCCGCCGACGATGTCGCCGCGGACGTTGGTCGTCATCGAGCGAAAGTTGCCGATCGGATTGAAGTCGGAAAAGTAGGCGGCGATGCGCTTCATGGGGTCCCCCGGAAGGAGGCCTCATTATAGGGGTTCGCTGCGGGGAGGACAAGGGGTGTACGAGCTTGCTGAAGTGTTGAGCAGCGCGAAGGAGGAAGATGCCCTATGCTTCCAACGTGGCGAAGCGGCGATCGTACCCATCACATCGCTCCGCGATGAGATCAATTCTGGAACAAATCCTGCGCTCCATATCCGTCATGCGGCGATCCATATCCAGCAGGTCGTCTTTGAGGCCACGAACGGCGTTCTCCAACGTCGTGATACGATCGGTGTTCGCACGGACGGCTTGCTCCAGGCTTGTGATGCGATCGGTGTTCGCACGGACGGCCTGCTCCAGGCTCGTGATGCGGTCGGCGTTCGCCTGCACGGCCTCGAGAACAAGCTGTAACGTGGACTTCAGATCTTCCAGCAGGACGGCATTGTAGTGCACCAGCGTCTCCTTCTCCCCTAACTGCTCAACCGGTGTATCCATGCGGGCGCCCTTCGCCCTCCTTATCTTTCGAGTCATCGACGACCTCCACGGATGTATGTGGCACAGGGCCACCTGTCAACGGCATATGCACCTTCCCTTGCAAACTTCGTGCCCGTGATCGGAGATGGTGGATAAGGCCAGAGGGCGTTGAAATGTTAGGAGGTTATCGCGACGTTCCGGAATCGGAACGATTGCGAAGCTGCTGCAAAACGCAGCAGCGTGGCCGGAATGGATGCAGTAACGCCAATGAGCACGCGATCGCGTGTACTATCGTGACACACTTTCTTGGGCGCCGTGGCACTTCGTGGGCAACGTTTTGGCATCGCGAACGATAAGAATAATGAAGCGCCCATACATGACGCAACGAGAAGGGAAGCACATGACCAAACTGTTTCGCGCAGACAAGATTTCCCAACGGGATGCATATCAGAATCCCTTTCTCGAGATAGAGAGGCAGATATAGTTGCGGGATTTCGACCAGGATGGCCTCGTCGACAAGCTCATCACGGCCGAGTTCCACCGGCTCGAGCTGCATCGTGGCATCGGGCGGGACAAGAAGACGGGCGCGTCGCTCTTCGCCAAACCGAAGGAAGCCCAAACCGTCTACGGCAACTCCAGACAACTGGATATGGACAACTTCCTGCGCGGCGCGCTCTACATCAAGGACGTCGCCGATTTCGACGGCGACGGC
Source organism: uncultured Myxococcales bacterium (assembly GCA_964410765.1). Taxonomy (GTDB): domain Bacteria; phylum UBA10199; class UBA10199; order 2-02-FULL-44-16; family JAAZCA01; genus CAYPII01. Next base: position 2,944 of record CAYPII010000107.1, read on the forward strand.
GACATCGACCTGATGGTCGTGCGCTACGACTGCGCCAGCAACTGCGGCGCCGATCGCACACAATCCCTCATGCTCGCCGAGTATCTCTTCCTCGAAAACCAATCCGCCGATCGCAAGAAGGCGGCAACGCCGAAGAAGAAGTAGTTCCCCGCCGTGTACTATCTGGACACACTTTTTGATCCTCAATTCTCCTTCCGGGGCAACATCCGTCGAGATCTGCCGATAAGAGGAGAGAGACACAAAGGAGGTTTTTCATGGCTGCAGGACGGGTAAAAGGCAGGGTCGTGCGCTACGACGTCAACGGCGACGGATTGGACGACAAGATCGTCTTCAAAAACGCCAAGACCGCGCGCCTGGTTGGCCAGTGCCACTACGACGGCAAGCGATCGCCGGCGTGCGACGCCTTCATGCACCTGCAATCCATCCGGACGACCTGGCCGGATGAGATCGAGTATGTGGAATTTCATCCAGAGACGAAACGAGAGGAAACGTCCGCGTCACGCGCAAATGAAGAAGAGGTCAGAACAGCGTACGGAAGGGCTGTACAATATGAACTCAACTCCGTTCCGGTGGAGGAAAGCGGATGTCAGCTCAAACGATACGATATACGCGAAACGAAGCCGCGATCGCTCACGGCGCGGGAGTCCTTGCGCGTCCACAACCTCTTGGATCAGCGGACGATGTACTGGATTCCCGGTACCGATGCGGCGAAGTGTGTGTACAAGGCACTCCGCAAGCAGAGGAGCATTGATTTCGCGGCACTCGTCCTCGACCTCTCAACAGCGATCGCCAAGGAGGACCGCGAAAAACTCATCGCGCTCATCGACCATATCGAGGGCGTCGTGGATGCGTATTTGAAAGGCGGCGGGAGCTGCTGGACGGACGATGGGTGGCACATCTCGCCATCCGACAAACAGCAGATGATCGATGAGCTCCTCCACAGTCATCGCGACGGAATCGTCTCACGGGTGAAGACCCTCGATCCAACGGACTATGATCGCGCCATCGCCTACGGCTATGCCGTCCCCGGTCAGGCTCGGGATCGAGCCCGACGCTTCATCCATCGGTATTTCGGTCGATTGTCGGTCGATATGCGGTGGATGGGGAATGGGGAGGCGTCCGACTATTCCTATGGAAACGGCGGCTTTTCGAGCATTGCGTTCCAGTTCGACGATGGGTCGACGATCGCCTTGAAGAAGGGCGGGACTTATTCCCTCCTGCACAGAGGCTCTATCGATGACTGTTGGGGAGAAAGGCGCAGCTGCGGCGAGTCCCTGCCAAAGGCAAGGCTCATGGATATCATCCAGCTCGACTATGATGAACGTGCCTATTACGGTCTCTATTTGGTTTTCAGGACCGACGGGAAACGCGTGGCGCTCAGACCCCACGATCTGGACATCAAAATGGAGGACGGCTATTTCCGGGGTTTGTCGCTTTACGCATCTGACATATCGTATGAGCTCGTGAAGTAGAAGGGTATCACTCCCCCACGCCCTTTAGGAAACGAGGGCCGCTGATCGGCGGCCCGTTGTTTTTCAAGGACTTATCTCATTTAAGGTGTCGGACACCTAAACAGGGCTAAGTGATTGAAATACCGTGCCAGGTTATACGTCGATTTCTGCAGGAACCAAGAATGAAACGCAGAATGAATCTCCCGCTCGTCACTCCCCCACGCCCTTCAGGAACTGGGGATCGTCGGCGCGGCCGGTGACGACCGGATCGTCGTCCTCGTCGTCGGCATCGTTCATGAAGCGGCCCTTTTCCGCCTGCCCGGTAACGATGGGCACATCGCCCTCGGAGTCGACATCGTCTTCCGGGGCAAAGGCAAAATCGTCGATCACATCGTCGGCCGGCGTAAATGTCAGCACGAAGTGGACGAGCGTGGTCGCGCTCAGCAGGTAGATCTCGCGGACGTGGTTGACCGGCCCGAAGGCATAGATTTCGGAGATCAGCCCCGCCTCGAATCCCGCCACGTCGTAATCATCCAAGATCAGATCCGGACGTGCGGTCTCGACGAACGTCCGCAGATCGAACGGCGCATCGGCCAGCGCACTGAAGACCACGTTGGCCACCGTCCCCGTCGTGCTGCCGGTTGGCGTGAAGACCACCTCGTCGTCGCCCTGCTCCTCGGCGCGCCAACCGGCCGGATAGTCGATCCGGATGTCGTGCTCGGTATTGTAGTAGGTGTGCTCCTCGACGGAGCTGCCGGGGTTGCCCACCTCGGTCCCCCTCGACGGCCCGCCGCAGGCGGACGCGAACGCGACGATGCACAGCACTGCGATCAAGAGACTATATCGTTTCACCGGCCACCTCGCTCACGTTGAAGAATTGCAGGTTGAGTTGGTAGACTACGTCGGCCCCGTCGTCGGTCGCCATCATCTCGTGTAGCTCGCGACGGACCTGACGGATGCGCTCCTTGACCTGGGCAATCTTCGCCTTCGGGATCGCGACGGTCAGCGCGGAGAGCTCGCGGTGCTCGGGCCGGGTGCCCTCCACGGCGGCGGCCGCGCGATCGATCATCTGCTTGTGGAAGTTAGTCGCGGCGAGCGAGGCGACCTCCTCGCCGCTGGTGACGTGCCGCTCGGTCTGGACGACGCGCCCGTCCGCATCCCGACCGAGCAGCCCCAGGCGGAAGAGCAGCTCCAGCGCCTCGGCCGCCTCGCGCTCCGAGATCACAGGCGCGAGCCGCGCGGCGATCCAGGCCGGCTCCTCACAAAAATCGGGCAGGAGCACCAGCTCGCGGATGACCGCGTAGTACCACTTCGACAGATACTCGAACTGATCCCGCTCCAAGTGCCGCACCTCGATGTAGCGCTTCGAGGAGGCGAGCTTGCGATAGTGGTGGTTTTTCTCCTCGGTCGTCTTGGCCTGGTTGAAATGGACCAGGTGCTCGAAGTAGGCCGTCTCGTGCTTCTTGAGGCCAAAACCCTTGGCGAACTTGATGATCGTCGCGCCGCTGAGCTTACGCCGGCCGTTGATCACCTGCCAGAGGTGGTTCTCCGAGGAGAGCCCGGCCGTGCGCGCAAACGAACGATAGGAGAAGCCGCGCTTCGTCTGCTTGCGCGCCTCGTAGAGGTCGCGCAAGTAGGTTCGGTAATCGAGATACGTATAGATGTTGGGTTGCTTGGGCATAATATTTGTTCCCCTTGTGTCTTCATTATCGGCGGCGGGGCGTCCCAATGTTGCGAGGCCGGTACACAAAGTGTATCCGGGGGAATACAGGGGTGGAGAGATCGATGCTTAATGATAACAATGGGTTAGGTTGATGCCGAACGAGGGGAAACGAGAGCCCGTACCACAAAATGCGCGATCGGCGTGTACGACGCCGACACAGAAACCAATCCCGGGTGACCGACCTGAACCGGGTTCAGGTCGGTCGCACGGCGGTGCGACCACTCCTGAACCCGGTTCAGCAGCGGTCACCTAACGACCTGCGCAGAAGCCGAAGGAGACCGAGCCGCCTGCGGCGACGAGATCGTTCCAGTGCGCGCCCTCGACCGTCGCCTGCGACCCCTCCTGACCGAACGAGCCGTTCCACAGCGTCGTGATGCGACCGTCGACCTCGAAGGAGACGACCCAGTCGATCGCAGCGGCGGCGTTGTTGTGCACGATGACATCGGCACAGTAGCCGCTGCCCCAGTCGGAGGTGATCGTCGTGGTCAGGGTCAGATCGTCGCCCGACGGCGGCGCGTTGAATTCATCGTCGTCATCGGCGTTGTCGCAGCCCGGGTCGTCCGGGAAATCGACGAGGCCGTCGCCGTCGTTGTCGATCCCGTCGCCACACTGAAAGACCGGGATGATCTCGTCGTACTCGTCGTCGTCGGAAGTCGACTCGCAACCCGGATCGTTCGGGTAATCGATCAGCTCGTCGCCGTCGTTGTCGATCCCGTCGGAACAGGCCGGGAGCGGCTCGTTGTATTCATCGTCATCATCGGCGTCGGCACATCCCGGATCGGCGGGGAAGTCGACCAGGCCGTCCGCATCGTTATCGACACCGTCGGCACAAGCGGCGACGGGTTCGGCCTCGCGCGCAGCACAAAAGCCCAATGTCACCGAGCTCCCGGCGTCGACGATGTTGTTCCAGGAACGCCCCTCGGCGGTCACGAGATTGCCCGCCTGCACATGGGACGCGTTCCGATGTTCAAGGCGGGGGTGCTGACTGCGGAGATTGCCGACAACCTCCTCTCCTG
>CAYPII010000108.1:0-7082 GCA_964410765.1 uncultured Myxococcales bacterium
TGGTCGAAGCGTCCGCTCGGCGATGAGCAGCTCCACTACGCCTGCAACGACACACGCTACCTCGAAGCGCTCGCCGACATTTTGAGTGAGGAGCTCGACCGGCTCGGGCGCGCCGCTTGGCATCGCGAAGCGTGCGAACGGCTGGTACGCGTTACCGGCGAGAAGCCCCCGCCCCCCTCCGACGACGCTTGGCGCATCAAGGGAAGCGGCACGCTCGATGCGCGCGAACTGCGTTATCTGCGAGCACTCTGGAAATGGCGAGAAAACGAAGCGATGGCGATGGACCGCCCCCCCTTCAAGGTGATGACGAATCAGCTTTTGATCGAGCTCGCGCACTGGTCGGTGCGGCATCCCAAGGGACGCCTCGAGCGCGGCCCGAAGCTTCCGCGCAACATCCGCGGCAGGCGTTTCGACGACCTGCGCACCGCACTGCGGATGGCGCGCGATCTCCCCGCGGATCAGTGGCCCGCCGTTCCGAAGCGCAAGCGTCGGGCCGGCCCCTCCGGTCATGGCGTGAAGCAGCTGCGCGAGGAGGCGGCACGCATCGCAGAGGAGCTCAAGCTCGCTCCGGCGATCGTCGCACCGCGCGCCGCGATCGAGGCAATCGCGCAGAAGCGACCACAGTCGCTCGAGGGCATCAGGGAGGCGGGCAATCTCATGCAGTGGCAGGCGAAGCTCCTCCAACCGGTCGTCGAACGCGTCCTGGGCTGAGCGTCACTTCCCCGACGACCACTTCGAACGCCAGCTCTCCTCCTCGAGGAAGTCCGACAGCTCACCGTTGTCGCGCGGCCAGCTGTCCAGGACCCACGCACGTCCCTGCCGATCGCGGAGTCGGAGCGCCACGTGTCGCCTGGGAGATGTGTTCACCGCCATCGGCTCGTCGCGATCGATCGTGAAGTTGGTGAGAAGGTGACGCGACTCGAGAAGCGCGACGAGCTGCCGGAGGGTGCGGTATTCGTCGATGCAGTCCTGCTGACCGCGGCGCCGTTCGGCAAGCACCCGATCCTGCCGCGGATCGAAGAAGTGGAAGTCGCCCATCGGTCCGCCGGTGCCGGTATACGACGGCGTCTCCTGCATACGATCGTTCCCGGCGAAACCGCCGATGTCCTTGTCCGTGCCAGCGCGATCTCCGGCGATCTTCTCGAAGCGCTGCACGGCGATGCGGATGTTGCGGATCTCCGCCTCGATCGCCATCGGCCGGCGCTCCGGATTGAAACGCAGTTCGGAGATGAGGTGATCCCACTCCGCGGGAGTGAGGGAGATCGTCTCGGCGTGTCCATAGAGCCCCCCGCCCCCGGAGAAGACCGTCAGGGCAACGAGGTGGCCCTCCGGCAGCGGCGTGAGCATTGGAGGGGAGAGCGCGCAACGGGATTCCGCCGTGGGGCGTGGAAAGAGCGGTTGGGAGGATGTGCGCAGGAGCGCGAGGGCGGCATCGAGTCGCCGCTTCTCACAGCGGTCGAAGAAGCCCAGCGCGCTTCGCCGCGCCATGAGAAGTTTCTCCGCCACAGCGCGTTCCTGCGCTCCCTCGATTACGAAGGGTGAGCCCCCCTGCTCGCGATCCGATGCGGCGATCTCGATGAGGGTTGTCACCGTCGTTTCTGTGACGTCACCCGAACGCATTCGTCCCTCCCGAACCCCTCTCCCTCTATCGGCATATTGCACGAATCGTTGCGAAAAAGCGTGCCGTTTATTGAAAGAACGTTCTCCATCGAGAATCGCTCTGATGCCACGCAATGAGGGCACCGTTCGGGACCCTTGTTCCGGAGGCCCTTCGACTCGCCCTGCTGTAGGAAAAGAGTCGAAGGGCTCGCTCAGGGCAACAAATACATCGGCCCAGCATGCGATCCAAATCGTCTGCTGGGCCGTGTTTTTGTAGCGGGGGCCAGACACTCCCGGAGCGCGGTTCCCACGCTCCGGGACTTCATCATTTCAGGCCCCCTTCGGGGGCTGCAAACCTTTGATGGTCGGCCGGCGCTCGCCTTCACAAGCGCCGGCACTTCATCATTTCAGGCCCCCTTCGGGGGCTGCACCCCTTTGATGGTCGGAACGGGTCGGTTCAAATCAAGACCCCCTCCAAACAAAAAGGGCCCCATTCGGGACCCTTTTCGTTTGGTAGCGGGGGCCGGATTCGAACCGACGACCTTCAGGTTATGCGTACCACTCCAGCTTTCGCTGGATCCGCCAAGGCGGACGGACTGTGTGGTCTGGACTATGCCTTCACCCTTCCGCGAACGTGCGGCGAGGGGCCCGCCGTCTAGTCTCTACACCTTCCCGAAAATCACTTCTCCGGGCTTGGCTCGGCGTCACCAACCGGATGAGCTGTTTGCTCATCCGGCGAAGGGTTCGCCGAATTTGACGGGTTTTCATCTCCGATCGTTTCCGATCGGGTAGCCCACGCGGCCAGAAGCTCCCAACGATCTCTGTATTCCGCCGATCTTGGCAATCGCTGCCTCTTCTCTTCTTCGACAAGGCTGATTGTGCTGCCGAAGTCGTTGAAGATATCGACCGGAAGGACGTAGAATACCTGGAGATCTTCGACATAGAGAATCGCGATATCAAAATCGTCGCTGCCATATCGATTGCGAATCATTCGTCGTCTATTCGTCTTCGTTCGACGAACATCGACCGAATAGAGTCGCTTCTTCTCATCGTACCAAGCGCTTTTGACTTGGATTCGGAGAATCCTCCCCTCGATATCGACAGCGATATCGTAGGGAAGTCGATCGCCGACGGGCCTCAAAACGCGATACCCACGCTTGAGGAGCTCCGTGACGACAGCGGATTCGGCTATGTCTGCCTTGAGCTTCGTGTCCATGCCGAGCCTGACGAGCTACCGGGCTGCTCTACCCCGCAATATTATTCGGTTTTCAAAGATTCCCCGCCTGAGCGGAGGTGCATGCCTACTGGAAAGGCCCTTCGCTGTCAAGGCCTCCAGACCCCTTTTTTCGGCCATTTCCGGCATTTCGAAAAACCGGCAACTTTTCCCTCAGGAGAACCGATAATAGGAATACTATGAATGATCTCAATCGCATCGACCAGAAGCTCATCGACATCGCCGCCCAGGGTGGCAACCGCCTGGCGCTGGACAGCGCCGAGGAAAAAGAGGCGGCCGAACGCCTCCTGGAGGCCGAGATACAGGCCCTCCAGGAGTCCGATGCCGACTGCTGCATCATCGCGATGGCCGAACAGGCCCTCGAGGCGATCAAGCAGGCCGACGACACGAAGGCCCTCTTCGTCAACCGCCTCTTCGGCGACGAGCCGGATCTCGGTTGCTGGCCGCTCTGTCTCGGCGATCCGCACCGCGCGATCCTCACACCGCTCGACGACGATCGAGCCGCGAGCTTCCGCGTCTACTCCGGCGGCACCAGCATCTGGGGCGGCGATGCGCATGAAGTCGGCATCACGCAGTCCGAATGGACTTATATCGTCGAACCGCTCGTCGGCCTCCAGACGAAGGCCGAAACGGCGGTCGATGACAACGCGGCCGAGCGCAGCAATGCCCTGATGTCTGCGCTCTCGGACGCCCTCGGGCGCTACGAGACGGTCGTTGGGCGCAAGGCCGGCACCGACAAGGACATCGGCGGCTTCGCCGGCAATTCGGCGATGCTCATCGGCCGCGAGGAGGGGCAGCAGGACTGCATCAACGAGCTGCACACGGCGCGGCAGGCACTCGTCGCCTTCCAGTCCGCCGGTCTCCTGATGGGATGGCGTGTCGATCCGGAGCAAAGCGTTGCACGCATCTCGTGGGGAACGGATGGCAGCGTCATTCACGCCGCACCGCGCGTCATCGATCCCCTCGGCGTCCCCTTCGCCGTCGATACGTGGATGATGGGTAATGGTGCGGGAGCGGACATCGTTCCGGAGGCGATGTTTGAAACGTTCTACTTCTCAGAACGCAAGGCCGCAGAAAAAGCAATCCTCGAGGAGCTCCTCAGCGGTCCCCCGAGCAGACACGAATAAATACCTTTACCGATTGGCCGATGCGAGGATGAGTCCTAGGACCATCTTGGCGACGCGTTCTGCCTTCACCCCGCCGTTCTCCGCAACGATGCGATCGACCTCGTCGTCCACACCATGGTAGTCGGGATTGAGATTGCCCTCGGCATCGAATCCCTCGAAGAGAAAGAGCGTGGGAATTCCCGCGCTCGTCCAGATCCAGCCATCCTGTCGGCGAAGGTACGGGTTGATGTTGCGATCGACACCGACAAAACCGGCCCTCTTCGCAGCGCCGTCGATGAGCCGATCCCATGCGGTCGGCTGACGCTTGGCATCGATCGTGCAAGCGGATATCCGCTCCGCGGACTGCCGCGCGATCATGTCAACGTTGATCGCACCGATGATCTTCTCGAGCGGCACCAGCGGATGCCGCGCGAAATACTCGGCGCCGACCAGCCCCTTCTCCTCCGCGGCCGTCCAAAGGAAGAGGATCGACCGCTTGGGACCACGGCCGCACCGGCGCAGCTCGGCGAGCACCTGCATGATCGTGAGCAACACGGCCGCACCAGAGGCGTTGTCGTCCGCCCCGTTATAGATCCGATCACCCGACCCCCAGCGTCGCTCGCCGATGTGGTCGTAGTGCGCACTGAAGAGGATCACCTCGTCCTTGAACTTCGGGTCGCTGCCCGGAAGGAGCGCGGCGCGGTTGGCGACGATCCCCTCGCGGACGAAGTGCTGCGCCGCGATGGCGGGATGTGCGAGACGACGGCGCATCTCGTCGCCGTGGACAGCATATTGGAAGAGCTCCGGACCATAGGCCCCCGCCGGGATGCGGCGCGGCCCCGGCTGCATCGCGAGCGGTTGCTGAACGGCGCCGGCGAATCCGTAGAGGTCGAAGGGCTGTGCGTACGGATCGGCAGCGTTCGCGGGGTTGGCCCCGACGAGCCCCGCCCCCTTCGCCTGCTCGGTGATATACCGTCCCGCAGCATCGAGTCCCGGCGAAGGGCTGTCGCGGCCGCGGTACTGATCGTCGGAGAGCTCGCGGATGAATCCCATCACGACATCACGCCGCACAAGCGCGAGTGGATCGAAAGGCGGTGCTTCGATGCCCGCTATTCGCCCCGCCAGGAGCAACGGAAGCGAGATGATCTGCTGCCTGAGATATCGATCGGAAGTCCTCGTTTCCAAAGGGGGAAGAAATGCTTCAGAGAATGTGCTTGAGGTATTCGGAACGACCGGATGGAGGTGCATGTTCGACATCGCCTACTCCATAACGCGGATCATCACCTGCGTCCAGGAACATTATCCGACGGTTTCAGCGCTGTCGCAGCCACCGGAGTATCTGCGGGGTCGGCTCGAAGAACTCCACCCCCGCTTCGCACCCCTCCTCCAGCGGCCGGCTCCACCGCACGATCGCCTCGATCGCGCGGACCGCGCGCTTCGGAAAGGCGATGCCCACGTGTCGTCCGACCGCAAGCACCTGCGAAACACGAAGGCGCAGTCCCAGGACGCTCGCATCGAGCGCGCGCGCCTCGCTCCAATGGTCGTCGTCTTCGACGCAGAGGGCGATCGGGACATCGATGGGCGTACGAGGTGCACGCCGTTGCCGTTCCGCTGAGGGACGGACCTCCGCCAGCGTTCGATCGTAGTGCCGCCGCGCGCGCGGATCGCCGACGACGGCATAGGCGGCGTTGATCGCCTTCGCCAGCTCCTCGTCACCGCCCAGGTCGGGATGAACGCGCATCGCCTTCATCCAGGCGCGATAGACCGCAGCGATCACCGCTTGCGGCGCCTGCGGCGTCACCCCCAACGTCTCGTAGTGCGTGCGCCCGTCGGGCATTGCACCTCCCGTATGCCAGCAAAGTGCACCGGAGGGGGGGCGTCAATCGGAAACGTTGACGCACGCAAATTTCTCATCTAATACCAAGGGCATGGAAGAACTCTCCCTCCCACAATTTGCGCCCGCACTCACCGTCCTGGCCGTCGATGACGAGCCGACCAATCTCCTGGTCATCGAGAAGATGCTCACCCCGCACGGCTGCATCGTCCAGAAGGCCACCAGTGGCCAGGAGGCACTGGACCAGGTCTGGAAGGGCCTCCCCGACGTCATCCTGCTCGACGTCATGATGCCGGGGATGGACGGATTCGAGGTCTGCCGGAAGCTCAAGGCCGGAGAGACCACGCGGCTGGTGCCCGTCATCATCGTCACCGCGCTGCAGGAGAAGGAGGACCGCATCAAGGGCATCCAGGCCGGCTGCGACGACTTCATCTCGAAGCCGATCGACCGCCTGGAACTCATCGCGCGCGTGCATGCCCTGGGCCAGGTCAAGCGCCTCAACGACGACCTCGACCACGCCGAGGCGGTGGTCCTCTCGCTCGCGCGCGCCGTCGAGGCCAAGGATACGACCACCGGCGACCACTGCGATCGCCTGATTCGCTTGAGCCGCGCCTTCGGCGAGTATATCGGCCTCGACGAGAAGCAGATCAGGACGCTCGAACGCGCGAGCATCCTGCACGACGTCGGCAAGATCGGCATCCCCGACTCCATCCTGCTCAAACCCGGCAAGCTCGACGAGGGGGAGTGGGACGTCATGAAGACGCATCCGATCATGGGCGAGGAGATATGCCATCCGCTGAAATCCCTCTCCGACGTCTGTCCGATCATCCGCCACCACCATGAGAAGTGGAGCGGCTTCGGCTACCCGGACGGCCTGGTCGGCGAATCGATCCCCTATCTCTCGCGCGTCTTTCAAATACTTGATGCCTTCGATGCGATGACGACGGAGCGTCCCTACAAACGCGCCTTCTCGCTCGAGGAGACGATCCAGACCCTCCAGGAGGAGACCGAACAGGGCTACTGGGATCCGGATCTGATCAAGCAGTTCATCACCTTCATCGAAGAACACCCCGAAGCCGCCGGCTGACACGACAAGAAGACAGCCCTCAATCTGCTCTGCGTTCGCGACGGGCGCTGCGGGTTCGTAAAGAGTGCCGCGTGGTGTGACGGGGGCTCTCGGGCCTGTCCCGCTCGGAACGGCGGCTCGGCTCACACGCCGCCTCCGCCGCCTGACACTCTTCGCGCCGGGCATCTTTCGGCTTGGATCCGGCGCTCATCGAGTCTCCTCGCGCAACAGCCCCTACGCCCC
>CAYPII010000109.1:0-6980 GCA_964410765.1 uncultured Myxococcales bacterium
TTCTTCAAGGACTATTTCCCGGGCAAATCAATGGGCCTCAAAAACCTATTTGCGCCAGCCAGCGACGCATAGTATGCCCTCTTCCGCTATGGCGGGCATCTTCATCACATTCGAGGGCATCGAGGGTTCGGGAAAGTCGACGCAGATCGCGCGGCTGGCCGAGCGTCTGCGCGCCGACGGACGCGAGGTCGTGCTCACCCGCGAGCCGGGGGGAACGACGATCGGCGAGAAGGTCCGCGCGATTCTCCTCGACTGCGACCACGACCACATGGTGCCGACCGCGGAGCTGCTCCTCTACGCCGCCGCGCGCGCGCAGCACGTCGCCGAGGTCATCCGCCCGGCGCTGGAGCGCGGCGCGATCGTCCTGTGCGATCGCTATGCCGACGCCACGACCGCCTATCAGGGCGCGGCGCGCGCTATCGATGCGGCCACGCTCGGCGATCTGCACCGCATCGCCACCGACGACCTCGTCCCCGATTGTACGGTGCTCCTCGATCTCGATCCGGCCGCGGGACTGGCGCGCAACGTCGAGGCGGGAAAGCACGACCGCTTCGAGCGCGAGGCGCTCGCCTTCCACGAGCGCGTCCGCGAGGGGTATCTCGCCATCGCGCGTGCGGAACCCGAGCGCGTCGTGGTCGTCGACGCCGACCTCGACCCGGATGCAATCGCGGAGGCGATCGCCGCCGCCGTCGAGGAGCGCCTGCCGTGATCGCCTGGAGCAACATCGTCGAGCAGGAGGCGCCGATCGCGCAGCTGAAGAACGCGCTCGCCTCCGGCCGGCTGGCGGGTGCCTATCTCTTCGCGGGGCTGCGCGGCGTCGGCAAGCGGCGCACCGCCGACGCGCTGGCGGGCGCGCTCCTCTGTCCTCACCGCACCGACGCGGGGGCGTGCGGATCGTGCGCCGCCTGCCGCAAGTGCGCCGAGGGCAATCACCCGGATCTCTTCGTCGTCCTCCCCGAGGCGCTCCAGCCCGACTGGAAGCCGCCGCCGGGCAAGGACCGCAAGCCCTCCGAGGAGATCAAGATCGAGCGCATCCGCGAGCTGCAGGGCGAGTTGCAGTTCCATCCGCTGGAGGCGAAGGCCAAGCTCGCGATCATCGACGAGGCCGACCGGATGACCGCCGCCGCGGCGAACTCGCTGCTCAAGATCCTCGAGGAGCCGCCGGAGGCGACGCACTTCGTCCTGGTGAGCGCCCTCCCGCATCGCCTTCCGGCGACGATCCGCTCGCGCTGTCAGACGATCGCCTTCGCCCCCCTCTCCGAGGGGACGATCGAGACGCTGCTCGCGCAGCGCTTCGAGGGAAATTCGACGGGAAACACCCGTATCGCGCGTCTTTCCGGGGGGAGCATCGGCGCCGCGCTCGCCTTCGACCCCGAGCTCGTCGACGAGGTGATCGGGCGCTTCAGCGCACTGGCGACGGGCGCGAGCAGCCAGGACCTGCTGGCGGCGGCGGAGGGATGGGGGCGCGAGGAGCCGGAGCGCATCGCGCTCATCCTGGATCTGATCGCCAGCTGGTACCGCGATGTCCTGCGCTACCACGTTGTCGGCGACGCCGGCGCCCTCGCCCACGCCGAGGCCGCCGCTGCCGCCGCGGGGATCGGCCCCCGTCGCGCCGAACGCTGCCTCGCCGAGATCGCACGTGCACGCGCGGCGCTGGAGGGCCGCGCAAATAAACAGTTGATGTTTGAACACCTTCTGTTTACGCTCGCCGCCGCATAAGCCGCGCCAGATCGTTTTTTGCGCGGCATCACCCTATTCCATGAACGAGACGACCGCACAGGAGGCCGCGCCGGAGAGCGCCGCCGCAGCCGAGGAGCCGCAGCGAAGCGGCCCGCTCGTCGTCGGGGTCGAGACCTCCCACGCGGGCAACATCACCAGCGCCCTCACCGAGGACGATTCCGTCGCAGTCGGTGACGCCGTGATGATCGCGGAGGAGGGGCGGGAGCTGCTCGCCACCATCGTCCGCCCGCCGCAGCCGATCGAGGGGACGCCGCCGAAGAACGCGCGCCGCCTGTTGCGCCGGGCCACCGACGAGGACGTCGCCGCCGATAGACGCCGGCGCGAGCGTGCGCTGGAGTGTTGCGAGGTCTGTGCCACGCGCATCCGCGAGCGCTCGCTTCCCATGAAGCTCGTCGAGGCCGAGCTCTCCCCCGACGAGAAGAAGGTCACCTTCCTCTTCTTCGCGGAGAACCGCGTCGACTTCCGTGGGCTGGTCAAGGAGCTCGCGCAGGTGTTGCGCATGCGCATCGAGATGCGTCAGATCGGCGCGCGCGACGAGGCGAAGCACATCCCCTGTATGGGCTCCTGCGGCCAGCCGACCTGCTGCTCGCGCTACCTGCGCCAGTTTCAGTCGATCTCCATCGCCATGGCGAAGCACCAGGGGCTCACGCCCAACCCCACGAAGCTTACCGGGATGTGCGGCAAGCTCAAGTGTTGCCTCGCTTACGAACACGCGGTCTACGATGAGCAGCGCAGGGGGATGCCCAAGCTCGGCGCCCCCGTCGAGTGTCCGAAGGGGGTGGGGAAGGTCGTCGGGCACAACGTCCTCAAGCGCGAGTGCACGGTGCGCCTCTACGGCGGCGCCGGCGAGGCGCGCTTGCCCTGCGACGACTGCCGCAAGCTCACCCCCGAGGAGCGTGAGGCGGCGCTCGAGGCGGTGCGCCGGCGCAAGGAGGAGGAGGACTCGCGCTCGTCCGGCCGCCGCGGATCGCGCGGCCGCTCCCCGCGCGACAAACGGCGCGAGGACCGCCGCGGAAAACGCCGGGAGAAGGATCATGGCAAGAAGCAGGACTGATTTCTACATCACGACGGCGATCGACTACGTCAACAGCTCCCCGCACATCGGCACAAGCTACGAGAAGATCGGCGCCGACGTCCTGGCGCGCTGGCACCGCCTGCTGGGCGAGCGCGTCTACTTCCAGATGGGCAACGATGAGCACTCGATCAACGTCTGGCGGGCGGCGCTCGACGCGGGGAAGGAACCGAAGCAATACTGCGACGAGATGCGCGAGCGCTTCGAATCGGTCTGGCGCAAGCTCGAGATCTCGTATGACGGCTTCCTCCAAACCTCCGACCCGCACCACGAGCAGGGCGTGCAGGAGCTCTTCCGCCGCATCGAGGAGACCGGCGACATCTACAAATCCCGCTACGAGGGGTGGTACTGCGAATCGTGCGAGGCCTTCCTCACCGAGAAGGATCTGGAAGAGGGCCTCTGCCCGAATCATAGGACGACGCCGGCGTGGCTGGCCGAGGACAACTACTTCTTCAAGCTCTCGAAGTACACCGAGCCGCTGCGGGAACACATCCGCGCCCATCCCGAGTTCATCCTCCCCGAGATCCGGCGCAACGAGATCCTCTCGCTGCTGGACGAGGGCTTGCAGGACATCTCCGTCTCGCGCTCCTCGTTCGACTGGGGGGTGGCACTGCCGAACGACCCCGACCACATCGTCTACGTCTGGTTCGACGCGCTGATCAACTACATCACCGCGGTCGGCTTCGGCTGGGACGAGAAGCGCTTCGAGCGGTGGTGGCCGGCGAACATGCACGTCATCGGCAAGGACATCACGCGCTTTCACTGCGTGATCTGGCCGGCGATGCTGATGAGCGCGGGGCTTGAACTCCCGAAGACGATCTTCGGCCACGGCTTCGTCTCCCTCAAGGGCGAGAAGATGAGCAAGACGCTGGGCAACGTCGTCACGCCGATGGACGTGATCGACCGCTTCGGCGCCGATGCGCTGCGCTATTATCTTTTGCGCGAGGGGGGCTTCGGCCGCGACGCCGACTTCACCTGGGAGCACTTCATCGCGCGCTACAACGGCGATCTCGCCAACGGGATCGGAAACCTCGTCGCGCGCACCGCGGGGATGGCGAAGCGCTATCAGGACTCCGCCGTCCGGCCGCCGAAGCGGATCGACGGCGATCTCGAGATCGCCGCCGCAGCCACCGCGCTCCCCGCGCGCGTCGCCGAGGCACTCGACCACACGGGTGGCGAGGTCGCTTTTCACGCGGCGCTCGGCGCCATCTGGGAGCTCATCGCCACCGCCGACCGCTTCGTCAACGAGACCAAGCCGTGGGAGCTGGCGAAGGCAAAGAAGGGTGAGGAGATCAACGCGGTCCTCTGGGACATCGCGAGTGCGCTGCGGGTCGCGACGATCCTCATCGCCCCCTTCCTCCCGCAGACCGCCGAACGCATCTGGGAGACGATGGGCTTCGCGGCACTCGGGGCGCTCCGCGAGAAGGGCTTCGCGGACGCGCGCAAGCCGTGGGGGGCGCTCGACACCGAGATCCGCCTCGCGGCTGGCGCCGGACTCTTCCCGCGAATCGAATCCGAAGACGCGAAACACGAGACCAAGAACGAAGAACGGAAAACGACGAAGGGCAAAAAGATGAAGGGAGCGAAGATGGAAACAGCACCAGCGGGTGTGATGGAACTGATCGACATCACCGATTTCGCGAAGGTCGACCTGCGCGTAGCCAAGGTGCTCGCCGCGGAGAAGATCGAGGGGGCGGACCGGCTCCTCAAGCTCCAGGTAACGTTGGGCAACGAGGAGCGCCAACTCGTCGCGGGGATTGCGCAGCACTACGATCCGGCCGAGCTCGTGGGCAAGCACGTCGTCGTCGTGGCGAACCTCAAGCCCGCAAAGCTTCGCGGTGTGGAGTCGCAGGGAATGCTGCTCGCCGCCTCCGATGCCGAGACCGTCTCGATCCTCACGCCCCTCAAAGAGGTCAAGGTCGGTTCGAAGGTAAAGTGACGGTTTCGAAGAAACCGTCATCCTGAGCGAGCGGGCACCGGTGCCGGGGAGTCGAAGGATCTCTTGCTATTCTGACGCACAACGGCCCGGGGAGACCCGGGCCGTTTTTCGTTCGTCCATGCGCCTGTCGCCGTTACTGTGTACAGCTCGAGCAGTCGTCGGTCACTCCGCAGATCTATTCAGTTCCGTCCAGCGTCACACCCGTCGTACCCTCGCAGCTCCCGACCGGTTCCTCGCCCCCGCTGAACTCCCCTGAGAAACTGAACGAGGTGAGGTCGACCGTTCCGGTGACGTCGCCGGACACCGCGGGCGTTCCGGAGAAGGTGGTCGCGAAGGAGGCCTGGCTGATCGTCTCGCCGTTGCCACTCGCCGAGCCGGTGACGGCAGCGGTCGCCGTCCCCGCGATTGTGATGGTGTAGGTCGTCTCGTCGATGGTCACCGTCCGCTGACAGTCGTTGAAGGTCAAGGTCATCGCTGCGGTGATGGAACTGCAATTCCATTCGCCGGAGAAATCATCGGGACAGCTGCCGCTGAGCGAACCGGTCACGCCGACCGTCCCGCTCGATTCGCACGAACTCGTCGTGTCGATCGTTCCCTCCGCGGTTGCCCGCTCCGTCGTTGTTTGGCATCCGGATCAGAGCAACAGATCGTCGAGGTCCGGGATGGCATCCTCGACCGGCCCCTCCTCCATCGGCTGCGGGCGCGGTTCGGCGCGAGTGGGCGCCGGCTTGGAGAAGCCGTGCCGATAGAGCGGGAGTTGGTCGGAGTTGCTCGAGACGACTTCGATGGTATGCCGGCTCTGCCGCTCCCACTTGCGCAGCGCCTTCTCCAGCAGCGGCTGGTTCATCGACCAGAGCAGGGCATGATCGCCCTCCACCGTCTGTTCCGCGAAGAGCTTGTAGCCGAGCGAGAAGGTCTGGAAGCCGTTCTCGTCCGGCCCCCCCCAGACGATGAAGCTCGCCGGCTCTTGGATCTGCAGCCGTATCGGCTTGTCCGGATCCCAGTCGGTGCGCAGGAAACCGACGATGTTGAGGTTCAGCCGCAGGCACCAGATCGGTTCGGTGAGCCCCTTCATCACGAGCATCAGTTCGTCGAGGAAGGTCATCTGGTCGAGGTTCTCGCGCCGAATCTGCTGCGACCCGTTGTAGGCGGTGATCTCGATGTTGTCGGGGACGACCAGTCCAAAGAAGGAGCGCAGGAAGTTGAAGACCTGCTCGAAGAACCAGACGTTGGACTCCTCCGCGTTCATCCGCGTGAAGTCGATGTTCGGGTTGAATCCCCAACTCCCGACGACCTGGCCGCTGGCGCTCCGCTCATTGAGGAAATCGTCGAGGCCGGTGGGGATGTCGGTCGTCGCATTCTGGGCGCCGGGCAGCATCGGGGCATGCTACCCCAACGGCGGGCCCCCTGTCCAGGACCGCCTCAGCCGATCGAGGCGCTGACGAAGGCGACGAGCCGCTCGGGGAGGAGGCCGAAGACGATCGTCGCGAGCGCCGCCGCCACGAGGACCGCCGCGAGCGCCGGGGGAATGCCCTCGTCATGGATATCCTGCGGCGCGTCGCGCGCCTCGCCGAAGAGCATCGCCGCGATGGGGCGCAGGAGTGCTGCGAAGAGCAGGAGCATTCCGAGGGCGCCGACGAGTGCCAGCGCCGTCTCGCCGCCGCCGAACGTCGCCATGAAGAGGGCGGTGCGACCGATGAAGCCCACCGTCGCCGGCGCGCCGACGAGCGAGAGGAGGAAAAGGATGAAGACGACGGCGAGCAACGGCCGTCGTCGCGCAAGCCCTGAGAGGTGCCCCACGTCGAGCGCGCCCCCCCCCTCCCCTTCGAGCGCGGCGATCGCGGCGAAGGCCCCTGCCAGGGCGAGGACGAGTGCGGCGAGGAAGAGGGCAGCCGCCGCGAAGGGGGCCGGATTGCCGGTGACGAAGGCGGGGGCCACCATCAGGGCGAAGCCGATGTTCGCGAACGCCGCGGCCGCGACGATCCGCCGAATGCCGTCCTGAGCGAGTGCGGCGAGCGCCCCGCCGATCGTGCCGATCGCGGCGACGACCCAGAGACCATCGTGCCAGAAGCCCCCCGCTACCCCGGCCAGCGCGAGCCCCGCGCGCGCGAAGGCGAAGAGGCCGGCGATGGAAAAGCCCCCCAGCAGCAGGAGGCCCACCGCCGGCGAGCCGTGCTCCACGGGGCCAAGCGTCCAGGCATGCAGCGGAACCGTCGCGACGCGCGCGAG
>CAYPII010000110.1:0-6894 GCA_964410765.1 uncultured Myxococcales bacterium
CTTTGTACATAAAAAGGAATTCTGAACTCATTTAAAAGTTAACCGGACACTACTGGGAAAACACGATGACTTCTCTTTCAAAAGACGATCGGACGAACAAACGATCGGACCATCGGACCGCTTTTTCCCTCGGCATCGATCTCGGTTCCATCTCGCTCAAGGTCGCCCTCCTGGACGAAACGAACGCCGTTTGCTTTTCGCGCTGGACGCGCGTCGCCGGCGAACCGCTCGCGGCGCTGGCGGCGATCGCTGACGAGATCGCGAGCTCCTTTCCCGAGTTTCAGATCGGTGCCATCGGCGTCACCGGGAGCGGGCGCGCGCTCGTCGCCGACGCCATCGGCCGACCCCTCAATGAGATCACCGCGCAGGCGCGCGCCGCCGCCCGGCTCCATCCGGCGGTGCGCACGATCATCGAGATCGGCGGGCAGGACTCGAAGCTGATCATCCTCGAGGAGGGCGCACACGCGATCCGCGACTTCCACATGAACGAGCTCTGCGCGGCGGGAACCGGCGCCTTCCTCGACCAGCAGGCCGCGCGGTTGGGCCTCTCCATCGAGCGCTTCGCGGCACTCGCGGAGGAAGCGACTGAACCGGCGCCGATCGCCGGACGCTGCGCGGTCTTCGCCAAGACCGACATGATCCATCACCAGCAGGAGGGACGGCCGCTCGCGGAGATCGTCGCCGGGCTCAACGAGGCGCTCGTGCGCAGCTATCTCGCCAACCTCGTGCGCGGCCGCGCGCTGCCGACACCGATCGCGATCCAGGGGGGGGTGGCCTCCAACGCCGGACTCGTCGCCGCCTTCCGGCGCGTCCTCGAGCTCGAGGGCGACGCGATCGTCGTCCCACAGGAGCACCGGGTGATGGGGGCGATCGGCGCCGCACTCATCGCACGCGAGGAGCCATTCTCCAAACCGCTCCCGCTCACCGCACTCGTGGGCCACCTGCGTCCACCCGCGCGCGAGCCGCGGAACGCCCGCACCGCAAAGCCGCTCGCACGGCCGCGGGGAGAGGCGCACGGGCAGGCGCTCGCGCGCACGCCACGGGCGGGAACCTTTTTGGGGATCGACGTCGGCTCCGTCTCGGTGAAGTACGCGCTCGTGGGGCCGGCGGGAATCGTGCGCGAGCGCTATCGCTTCAGCGACGGGCGTCCGCTGGAATGCCTCGCCGCGCTGCTCGCCGAGGAACGGTCGGCGTTCGTCGATGCGGAGGTGCGCGGCGTCGGTGTCACCGGCAGCGGGCGCCACTTCGTCGCCGCGCTCGTCGGCGCCGACGCAGTGATCAACGAGATCACCGCGCAGGCGATGGGTGCTGCGGCGATCCTGCCGGAGGCCGACACCCTCGTGGAGATCGGTGGGCAGGACGCGAAGTTCATCCGCCTGGCCGACGGGCGCCCGCAGCACTTCGCGATGAACAAGGTCTGCGCGGCGGGGACCGGCGCCTTCCTGCAGGAGCAGGCCGAGCGCCTGGGCGTCGCGCTCGACGGCGACTTCTCGAAGCGCGCCTTCGCCAGCGAGCGCCCGGCGCAGCTGGGCAACCGCTGTACCGTCTTCATGGAGTCCGACCTCGTCGCGCACCAGCAGCGCGGCGCGGCCAAGGCGGACCTGCTGGCGGGGCTGGCGCGCAGCGTCGTCGCCAACTACCGCGAGAAGGTCGTCGCCGGCGCGCGCTTTGGGCGTCGCCTCCTCTTCACCGGCGGAGTCGCGCGCAACGCCGCCGTCGTCGCCGCGCTCGAGGAGGCGGTGGGAGCTCCCACCGCGACCTCCGCACTCGGGTCGATATCGGGTGCCATCGGCGCCGCGCTCGCCGCGGAGGAGGCGTTACGCGCAGGGCGCTTTGCACAGACGCGTTTCGATCCGGCGCGCCCGCTGCCCAACTTCGAGCAGTTCACCTGCGAGGCCTGCCCCAACCGCTGCCGCATCACGCGGATCGCCGGCGAGGAGGGTGCGACGATCGGCGGCCGCTGCGGAAAATGGGACCGCACCCAACGCAAACAGGTGACGGACGAACCGTCACTTCTCGTTCTTCGAAACGAACTGCTCAACGCCCCATCGCAGCATCGGACCACCGGGAACGAAATTCAAAGGCCAACAAAGGAAACCAAGCACGATCGGATCACGAATCACGAATCACGAATCACGAAAATCGGCATCCCCCGCGCCCTGATGGCCTACGACATGCTCCCGGCGTGGCGGCACTTCTTCGAGGCACTCGGCTGCGAGGTCGTCGTTTCGCCCCCGTCGAACGCCGCGCTCTTCGCCGAGGGGATGCGCCGACTCGTCGTCGAGACCTGCCTGCCGGTCAAGGCGCTCTGCGCGCACCTGGTCTGGCTCGAAGCGCACGGCAACTGCGATCGGATCTTCGTCCCCTCGATCGTCTCGACGGGGACCTGCCGGCATGGCAAGGAGACGTTGCACTGCCCCTACGTGCAATCGGCGGCGCAGTTCGCCAAACCGCTCGTGACCACCCCGCTCATCGACCCCGCGATCAGCTGGCGGCGCCACCCGCGCGATTGGGAGCGGACGATGGTCGACGTCGCGGCGGCACTCGGCGTCGGCCGCACGCGCGCACGGCTCGCCTGGCGCGAGGCGGCCGCACTGCTCGATGAACGACGCGCGGCGATCCGCGCGCTGGGTGCTGAGGCGCTCGAGCGCCTGCGCCACGGCGCGATCGATCGCTGTTTTCTGCTGCTGGGGAAGGACTACACGCTCTCCGATCCGATGCTCAACTCGCGCGCCGTGCGGCTGCTGGGGGAACGGGGCGAAGCGGTCGTGACGCAGGACATGCTCGTCGCCGATGACGGCGCATATGACGAGCGGCACCGGACGATGTACTGGTCGCACGGTAAGGAGATCCTCGCCGGCGCAGAGCTCGCCGCGCACACCCCGGGGCTCGTTCCGGTGCTGATCTCGAGCTTCGGCTGCGGCCCCGACTCGTTCACGATCGACGCCGCGCGCGACCTCCTGGGGCAAACCCCTTTCCTCCACCTGGAGGTGGACGAGCACAGTTCCTCGGTCGGGATGGAGACGCGCATCGAGGCCTTTCTCGACTCGCTCCCCGCGCGCACGGTGGACGATGCGCCCGCCCACGCGCCGGCGATCCGCCGCGGCGGCATCCGGCGCGTCTTCCTCCCACATTTCTCCGATCACGGCATCGCCTTCGCCGCGGCGTTGCGGGCGATCGGCTTCGAGCCGATCCTCACCGAGCTCCCCGACGATCGCTCGGCCGAGCTGGGCGGTGCCTACGCCACCTCGGGCGAGTGCCACCCCTACGTTTTGATGCTGGGCGACTACCTCAAGGTCGCGACCTCGGGCGAACGCCTCGATGACGCCTGCTACTTCATGCCCGAGTCGGGGGCCTGCCGCGTGGGACAGTTCGGATCGCAGATGCGCCTGGCCGCGGAGCAGGCGGGGGCGCAGCTGCCGATCGCCACGCGCATCGAGGAGCTGCTGACCGACGGGACGCCGGGCCGCGTCTTCCCCACCGCACTCCTCACCTACTGGTAGATGATGCGCGCGATGGACTTCTACTCCCAGCTCTTCCTCGAGCGTCGCGCATACGAAACCACGCGGGGAAACGCGGCAGCCGCACGCGAGGCGGGCCGCGACGCGCTCATCGCCGCGGTGCGCGAGGAGCGCCCGCGCGAGGGGCTGGCGCGCGCGATCGCGCTGCTGCGCGATGTGCCGGTCGACCGCTCGCAGCGGCGGATGCGCATCGGCATCACCGGCGACTACTACACGCGCGTCTGCGACTTCGCCAACGGGGGGATATTCCGCGACATCGAACGGCTGGGAGGGGTCGTCATGCTGCCGCCGACGATGTCGGAGTTTGTAAAGTACGACGCGCACCAGCTCCCGACGGCCGCCTTCCACCATCGCCGCTGGGGGGAGCTCGCGCAGCGCCTCGTCGCGCGCGGGGCGATCGAGCGGCGCGAGCGGCGCGTGCGCGCGCTCTTCGCCGATCTGCTCGATTACGACATCCCGCTCGACTACCGGCGCACGCGCGAGCGCTTCGCGCGCTACATCGATCCGAAGCTCCCGGCGGGGCTGACCGGATCGGTCGCCGCGATCCTGGAGCAGATCGCCGCCGGGGCCGACGGGGTCCTCAACCTCATCACCTTTCAGTGTTCCTATGGGCTCGTGATCGCGAGCACGCTCGCGCTCATCCGGCGCGACCATCCCGACCTGCCGATGCTCACGCTCATCTTCGAGGGGCTGGAGCCCACGCACAACCGCACGCGCCTGGAGGCCTTTCTGGAACGCGTTCGAGAACGATCTGCGAAAGCGGTTGTCACTCCGTGCGCCGAGTTGTAGATTATCGTTATGTTCATGCGCTTCATTCTCTGCGGACTGCTCGGCCTCGTCGGTCAGGTCGTCGGGACGGCGTTCGTCGACTCCGTCGCCGAGCGCCGCATCACCCTCACCGGGCGCGCCTCGCTCGCCCTCTTCCCCCTCTTCGGCTGCATCGCCTTTCTCTATCCGGCCGTCGCCATCCGCCTGGGCGGCATCCCCTGGTACGCGCGCGGATTGATCTACTGCTTCCTCTTCCTCCTCGTGCAGTTCGTGGTAGGGATCGCCCTCTCGCGCTTCGGCTGGTGCCCCTGGGAGTATGCCAAGGGGCGGACGCTCGGCGGCGTCGTGCGCCTGGCCGATGCGCCGCTCTTCTTCGGCGCGGGGCTGGCGATCGAGTGGCTCTGGCCCTTCGTGAAGATCGCCGCCGCCGCGCTGTGATAATCAGCAGCATCTTTATGAACAGGCCGCGATCACCACGTTATCCGAACTTCCCCCTTGACGGAAAAAGCCGGCAATGCCACATTTTACGGGCTTTTCCTGCCTATCGGGGAGACCCGCTTTTTCAAGCAACTTCTGCCGGAGGAGGCCGATAAGAGGGCGCAGGGCGAAGGATCGGAACCACGAGCACGGACACCAGGGGCGAACAGCATGTCAGGGGCGATCTCAGAGCTCAGCCAGATTATCGCGGAATCCCTCTCGCGGGTGATGCGGCAATCCGTCGATCCCGCGCAGATCGAGGTGGCGATCAGGTCTCACCCGGTCGTCTCGAGCGACCCCTTCGACGCCGATCGGTTCGTCCGCGAGTATCTTGAAGAGGCGAACGTTCCGAAGAAACGCATCACCGAACACCGCTGGGAGTGGCATGGCGTGTATCGCCTCTTTCAGGCGAGCGCCGCCGGTGTCACGCGCGATCCGCTTGAGATATTTCAACAGTCGGTCGACGCCGCGTTCAAGACCGTCGACGAAGAACTCAACGTCACGCACAAGTCGATCTCCCCCTCCTGGGAGCGCTTCCGGGCGGATCCCAGCGCGCAGGGCAACTGGGAGTTCATGGTCACGGCCCTGGCACAGGCGGGCGTACACAAGCGCATCCTGCTCATGCTGTCGAATGCGCGCCGTCATCTCTTCTCCGAGGGGATGGTCCCCGAGAACTCCGCCTCGATCCAGCCGAGCGGGACGACAGCTCCGCAGCCGCTGCGCAACCTCCAAACGCGCCCAACGCCACAGGAGATGGCGCCGCCGCCGGAACTCGCCAACGTATCGCATCCGATCGAAGTCGAGAGGGCGGAGCAGCCGCTGACCGTCTATGCCGAGATGCTCGACGATTGGGGCAACCTCATCAGCGCCCCCCCGGCCACGCCGGCCAAGGAGGGCGTTCCGCTTTCGGCGCACCGCATGGAGGAACAGCGGTTGATCATCGAGCAGATGAAGCGCTCGCCGATCACCGTCGCCGCGATCGCCGACGATGCCGACGTCGATCGCTCCTTCGTCGACGGGCTGGTCAGCCGTTTCTCAAAGGGGGACGTCAGCACCCTTCGCGTCGACGCCGCGCGCCCGGATATGCCGAAGATCCTGCACACCTTCAGCGATCCCCACCGGCGCGGCATCCTCATCGTGGAATTTACGAAGGCGACCTCCACGAACGGGGTTGAGGGGATCTACAACGCCACGCTCATCGACTATCTGCGGCAGCGCTTCTTCACCCCGCCGCCGGGCGAGTACTTTCCGAAGCGACGGCTCCTCGTCGTCGTGCGGGGCAACGGTTGGAGCGCCGAGGCCGCCGGCCACAGCATGCGCTCGTTCCTGAGGCACATCGCTCAGACCCAGAGGCCGGTGCCGGGGCTGGCGATCAACCCGCAGCAGCTCAACAAACGCCAGACGGCCGACTACCTCTTCGGTCCGGGCGCCTGGGAAGGAAAGAGTGCAAAGGCCTTTCGGGTTGCCGTCGATTTCTACCATCGCCACCTCCCCGCGCTCCCCTCCGTCCTGGCGGAATTTCTTCCGCGCATGGAGGGCATCAAGCGGCTGGAGGAATTCAAGGAGCTGGTGCGCGCCTTTGCGCAGGAGCGGCACAGGCAACATATCAAGGATATTCAGCAAGGATCCGAAGGCAACGCGCTCCCCCTGCGTCCCTACGGGGGGCGCGGTCGGGAGAACTCCGACTACTACAACGTCCATCAGATCCACACCTCCCTGCGCTACCGCGTCTCCTTTCAGGAGACGCCACTGCCCCCCTCAAGCGACATCACCATCGAGATGAGCCCGCCTCCTTCGCAGAACCGGCAGGGCGGAAACGGGGCGAGCGAGGGAAACGGTGGCGGCAGCGCGCGAACGAGCGGAGGACAGGCGCGTTCGGCAAAAGGGGCGCCTGCTGCGGTCGAGCAGGGCGCACGCCGCTTTGCAGGATTCGGAAGCGAGGTCGCACCGCCGCCGCAGCAGGCGCGTGAGGCACACGGCCGCCGCCAGGTCCAGCAGCACGAGGGCCAGCTTGAGGAACCAGATCCGGTCCGCGATCAGGCAGCACAGCAGAAACAGGGCCTGCGCCGCCGGCGGGTAGATGGTGGAAACGTCCGGGTGGTTGATGCGGGGATGGACCTCGCCGTCC
>CAYPII010000111.1:0-6769 GCA_964410765.1 uncultured Myxococcales bacterium
GGGGGGGGAGGGGATCCTCCCCCCCCAGGCGGCAAGGCGGTCATCCGCCGAAGGGGGGGGAGGGCGGGGGAACGTGTGGGGGGAGGATGAAAGAGAAAAAGCCCCCGCAGGCGGGGGCTTTCAGGTGTTGCGCTAGCGATGTGGGCGAGCAGGAGGGTGCCGCCTGGGGATCCTTCGGGATGCCTTCCGTGATATACGGGCGACCGCATCGGGGGCCTCCTTGCTTCCCAGCCCTTCGGTTCGCCGCTGCTTCCGTTCCGCGTGAGATGAAATCCTGACCGCTCCGCAGGAGATCCGCAATCGTTGGGGAGAGTGTGAACGCTTATCCACCGTGAAACAAAGGGATTTTTGTGGGTCGTTTCATACCACCCACTTGCAATCTTCGTGCACATTTGTCGGATAACACGCCAAGTGTCGTATAACGATATGGAATGCGGGGGGAAATTTTTTCAGCGCGTTTTGGGAGCGGAATATCAATTCTGCTCATCGTCACATCGTTTCCGCGGAAGAAAATCGGGATGCAGAGGAGAGGAGATGTTGACTCAGTCGACCGCCGTCTCCGCGGGCGGGGGCGGCGCGAGCGGGGCGATGGGAGCGGCGCTCTTGCGCAGCGTGAGGAGCAGAAGCTTCCCCTCCTGCGCTTGGGCGACCTCGAAGCGGTTCGCCGCGAGACTCCTGACATCGGCGACGAGCGAGGGGGGCGGTCCGCGAAAGCGGCCGTCGAACTCGAGGCGGTTCTGGCTTTCCAGCCGTGGGACGAGCTGCTCGACCGGCGGGAGCTCGCGCAGGTTGCGCAGCAGGACGTCGACGTCGGCGTAGTAGCGGGTGCCCAGTACGACGAGCCGGAAGGGAGTCGCAGGGCCCTCGAAGGTCGAGGCGCGCGTCGTCTGCGCAGCGGCGTCGATGCCGTATGCGATGCTCGCCGTGAAGAGCAGGAGCGCGGCGCTGAACAGGAGGCGCTTCATGGGAGGACGATGGAGAAGGACTCGATGCGTTCGATTTCGATCATCGCGCGGTCGTCGCCGTCGACGATGATCACGGTGCCGTTGTCGACGTCGATCTCCTCGAGCGTTCCGGAATAGACGATGCCGAAAGCGATCACCTCGACGTGTTTGCCCTTTGCGTCGAGCAGCCCCTGGATGAGGGCGTCCTCTTCGATGGAGAAGTCGAGGTCGATGAATTCAGTCACAGCGCCCGTGTAGCGCATGCGGCGGGGGAAGGTCAAGGCGCGATAGCGCCGAGCTCCTCTTTGAGCGGCATCGTGCAGAGTTGGCGGAGCGCTTCGCGCGGGGGGAGCCCCTCGAAGAGGATGCGGTGGGTGACCGCGCAGATCGGCAGGTGGAGTCGGTGTCGTCTGGCGAGCCGGGCGACCGCCTCGGCGGTGTGGACCCCCTCCGCCTCCATCCGCATCTGTCCGGTGACGGCGGCGAGCGTCTCGCCGCGCCCCAGCGCCATCCCCAGCTCGTGGTTGCGCGAGAGCGAGCCCGTGCAGGTGAGCGCCAGATCGCCAATGCCCGAGAGCCCCGAGAAGGTCAGCGGCTTCGCGCCGAGCGCCTGGCCGATCTTGATCATCTCGTAGAGGCCGCGGGTGATGATCGCCGCGCGCGCGTTGTTCCCGAGTGCGAGTCCCTCGGCGACCCCGGCCGCGATGGCGATGACGTTCTTCACCGCGCCCCCCACCTCTACGCCGACGACGTCGTCGCTGCGAAAGGTGAGGAAGTTCTCCGTGCGCAGCAGCCCCTGGAAGCGCTCGGCGGTGGCGTGCTCCGCCGAGGCGATGACTACCGAGGTGGGGAGGTTCCCCGCCACCTCGCGCGCGAAACTGGGGCCGGAGAGGACTGCCCGCCGCGTTGCCGGATGATCGGGGAGGCAGTCGGCCAGGACCTCGCTCATTCGCTCGAGCGTTTCGATCTCGATCCCCTTCGTGCAGCTGAGCAGGAGCGCCTCCGGCGCGAGGTGCTCAGCGGCGCCCTCCTCCCAAACCGAACGGAGGAAGCGCGAGGGGACGACCGAGAGGACGAGCGCGCGCTCCGCCAGCGCCTCCTCGATCCGATGGGTGGCGCGCAGCGCGGGGGGGAGGTCGATCCCATTGAGATAATACGGGTTTTTATGGTCCTCCTGGATCCCGCGGGCGACTTCCTCCTCGAAGGCCCAGAGCAGGACATCGCACCCCTTGCGGGCGAGGAGTGCCGCCAGCGCGGTTCCCCAGCTCCCCCCCCCGATGACGGCGACGGCGTTGGACATGGCGGCCAGGATAACGGGGGAGACGAAAAAAGCCAGCAAAATGAAGGGGGTGCCGCACTTCGCCCCGCGACTGCGATTGCTGCGCAACTTTTTCGGGGGAGAGCCGATACGAAAGGGACGGCGGCACTTGCCCCGCGCGCCCCATTTCGATAGGGAGGGAGCATGAAGAAGGAACAGCGACGATTCCCCCGCCTGCCGGTCGACCTCCCCGTCATCCTGCGTCATCGCGGACGCCTCATCCCGGCGACGGCGCTCAACATCAGCTGCGGCGGCCTCTACCTCGATACGGGCACGGCGGACGTGAGCATCGACGCCCCCGTCGAGATCATCTTCGACCTCGAGGGCAACCGCGACCTCTCGCTGCGCGGTCAGATCACGCGCGTCGAGGGGACGACCGATCGCAGCGGCCTGGGCGTACAGTTCACCAACGTCTTCTCGATGAGCCACAAGGCGGTCCAGGACTACTGCAACGCCCGCGTTCACTGATCCGTTCCCGGTTGACGCCATCGCCCGATTGCAAAACCACCACAACGCTGTTACGCCACGGTCATGCCGGTAACGGCCCTCGTCCAGCTCGGCGGCGGTGTGCTCCTCGTCTACGCGGGGGCGGAGTGGCTTGTGCGCGGCGGGTCGCGTATCGCACTGGGGCTCGCTATCCGGCCGGTCGTCGTCGGCCTCACCGTCGTCGCCTTCGGGACTTCGTTTCCGGAATTCGTCGTGAGCATGACCGCCGCGCTCGAGGGGGCGCGGGACGTCGCGCTCGGCAACATCCTTGGAAGCAACGTCGCCAACATTGGCCTCGTCCTGGGGATCGCCGCTCTCCTCTCGCCGCTCGCCGTCGAGCGCAAGCTCGTGCGTCGCGAGGTGCCGGCGGCGATCGGCGCGGCGCTGCTCCTCTTCCTCATGGCGCTGGACGGGACGATCGGACACGTCGACGGGGCGCTGCTGTTGGCGGCGATGGCGGCCTTCCTCACGTGGAGTATTATGAGCGCGCTGCGCGAACGCGCATCGATGCCGTTGCCGGTCAGAGGCGGGGGGGCGCCGGCATGGAACGCGCTGCTGCTCGTCGCAGGTGTAGTGGCGCTCGGCGGAGGGGGGAAACTCCTCGTCGGCGCTGCCGTCGACGTCGCACGCTTCTACGGCATCAGCGAACTCTTCATCGGCATCAGCATGGTCGCGATCGGCACGTCGCTGCCGGAGCTCGCGACATCGGTCGTCGCGGCGCTGCGCGGCGAACACGATATCTCGGTGGGCAACGTCGTCGGCAGCAACATCTTCAACATCCTCTTCGTGATGGGGGCGGTTGCCCTCGTCCGTCCGATCCCTGTTGCGGACGGCGTGCTCCGCCTGGAGTTTCCCTTCCTCATCGGGGCGAGCCTGCTGCTGTTGCCGGTTCTGCGCACCGGCTTCGTCATCAGCCGGCTCGAGGGTGCACTGCTCCTCGCCGGCTATGGCACCTTCCTCTTCTTTGCGTTCGGATGATCTTCCCTACAGCGGGACGGCGTCGGCGATGCGCCCCTTGAAGGCGAGCAGCTCGTCGCGCGAGGCGAAGTTCAGCAGCAGGTGGATGAGCTCGCCCAGGAAGGGGCGCCAGTGCTTTGGCGGGCAGGCGTAGATTCCGTCGAGGATGGCGTGGACGAGCGAGTCCTCCCCGCGCCAGGGCTTGAGCGCGATGGAGAATTCCTCCATCTGGAGGGCATCGAGTGTATCGCGCACGTCCTCGAAGAGCCGTCGCTCGAGTTCGGCGTGCACGCGGCCGACCCCCTTGAGCGCGTCGTCGATCCATCGGTGGATGCGCTCGACGTCGGCCGAGCGGTTGCGCGCTGCCATCGAGGCGCGCGTGAGCAGGAGCGGCTCGCCGATGCGCAGCCGGATGTGGATGTTCGGCAGCAGGCGCATCGAGCCGCGCGGCGCGGCCATCGCGGCGCCGGTGATCGCGATGGGCGCGACCCAGACGCGCATGCCGCCGGCCGTCTTCTGCGTCGAGAGGGCGTGCGTCGCCTCCACGGCGATATGCGCTGCCCCGCGTTTGAGGTGGCGGTTGTCCGCGCGAATTCTCCAGCGCGGCCCCACGGTGTAGTAGGCCGCGTCGAGCCGTTCCCCGCGGCGTCCGCGCAGCGGGACCGCGCGCGTTCCCTGCGGGAAGAGGGCGAGCTCCGCCCCCTCCTCGACGAGCATGCGCGCTGCCTCCTCGGTGATGCGCCGGGCGCGCTCCGCGACCGCCGCCTCGTCGTCTTCCTCGCGCCGGCGCTCGACGAAGAGCATCCCCGCTTGCTCCGCGACGCGTCCGATGCCGAGGAGCCGGTAGAGGATCGGGTTGCGGCGGAAGTGATCCTCCGCGAGCAGGAACGAGGGGAGCGCGCGGAGCGGAGCGCCCTCCTCGCGTGGCCGCGCGGCGAGCACGAGCGCGGCGAAGGCGAAGTCGAGAAAGCTGCCGTGCGTGAAGAGGAAGAGCTGCGGTCCGCCGGGGGCGGGGAGCTGTTCGTGCCGTTCCACCGTCACCGCGGCGCGCACGATCTGCGCGATGCGCGTCGCCCAGATGAGGGCGAGCGCGGAGAGCATCTCGCGCGCGCCCTCCCGTTCGGCGT
This sequence comes from uncultured Myxococcales bacterium, assembly GCA_964410765.1. Taxonomy (GTDB): domain Bacteria; phylum UBA10199; class UBA10199; order 2-02-FULL-44-16; family JAAZCA01; genus CAYPII01. Next base: position 4,833 of record CAYPII010000111.1, read on the forward strand.
CGCAGGCGCGCAGCGCCAAGCGCGAGAGGCGCACGGTGCTCCAGCAGCCGGCGATTTTTTCGCGCAGTCGCAGCGGCTTGTCGCTCCCGCGTCTGTCGCGAAAGTCGATCGCACGCGGATCGATAGTGCGATGGGCGACGGCGGGGAGCGCATGGCGCACCGCCCCCGAACAGCAGAGCAGGTGGTCGAAGAACTCCTGCGGATGCACCAGCGGGTTCGCGCGCGCGAAGTGCAGCACATCGTCGGCGCTCCTTCGCCGAGCCCGCCGGAAGAGAACGACCGCGAGGAGGAGCAGCGCCGCGACGCCGACGCGCACGAGCTGGTGCGTTCCCCCCCAACGGGCAAATATCCAGGCGTTCCAGCAGAGGCCGCCGACCAGATACGGCGTGCCGACGAGTTCGCGCACGCCGCCGACGGCGTATTCCCACTTTCCGAAGAGACGATTGAGCTGCATGAAGGGACGCCATCCCCAGGCAAAGGGGGCCGTGATCAGGCGAAGCAGCGGGACGAGGTAGGCGAGGCCCAGCGGGAGCAGGACCCACGCGGGGACGATCCAGAGCTGGTCGGCGAGGCGGCTGACGTCCATGGATTAGCGCTTCTCGCGCTCCGACCGGTCGTCGGGGGAGCGGGGGTGCAGGAGGGAGAGGTTGTAGCGGAAGGTGAGCTCGACCGGCCGCTTGCCGATGCGGAACTCCTCGCGCCCGAGCCGCTGCGAGATGCGGCTGGCGACCGACTCCGCCGTCCCCTGCTGCGTCTCGTAGATCGTGGTGATGATCCCCTTCTCGCCGATCGCCATGACCATATCCATGGGATAGCGCACGAGTGCCCTGATGTAGTGTTCGATCTGCTCGACGAGCGAGATGCTCTTGCGGATGCCGAAGCGCTTGCGCACGTTCGCGTAGTTGCTGATCGCGATGTCGTACTTGTAGGTGCGGTGCGCGGCCGGGTGCGGCGCGGCGGCCTGCGGACTCGCCGGGAGGACGATGTGGTAGATCGGGTGGTGCGGCTTGGGGATGTCCGCCCAGAGCTGTCCCTGCTGCGAGAGGATCACGCGCCGCGCCTCGGCGAGCGCCCACGCCTCGCTTCCCTCCGCGGCTCCCTCGAAGAGGGTGGTGATCAGCGAGCGCCCCATCGCCTCGTCGAGTCCGCGATCGATACCGGAGCAGATGATCTCGACGCCGGGGCCGGAGTGCATCGCCAGCGGACCGATCTCGATGCGGATCTGGCTGCCGCGCACGGCGCGGCGCACCATGTGCTCGACGAGCTTGGAGAGCGCGCTGCCCACCTGCTGCGGCTCCGCCCAGACGGCGGGAAGCTCCGCCGAGGCGGCGATGTGATAGGTGACCTGCCGGCTGAGGAAGAGCAGGTCGTGCATCGAGAGGACGCGTCGGATGAGCTCCATCACCGGGAAGGGGGCTTCCCCCTCCTCGGGCGGCGGCCAGGCCGGCTCCGATGCAAGCGGGGCGATCTCCACCGGCTCGGCGGCGAGCGCGTTCTTGAGCGTGAAGAAGGCGCGCTCGATCTCGGGGGAGAGCTCCTCGGGCCAGCTCTGCTCCAGGAAGTCGAGTGTTGCGACGCCGGCGTTCTTCGCCAGGCGCTGCGGCTCCTTCGGGATATCCGGGCGTTTTGCGGTTGGCGGTCGCGCGGCCCTTGTCTTTTTTGCCGTCGCGCGCTTGGCCCGCATCTTCTTCTGAACGGTCTTTCGGGAGGCGCCCTTCTTCGCCGCGGTTGCGCGCTTCGGCGCCGGCCGCTTCTGGCCCTTTCGTGGCGCCTCCGCGCGTTTCTTTTTCGAGGCCGGCGTGGTCCGCTTTTTGCGCTGCTTTGCCATCGTTCCCCCTCTCTAGCGGAAGTGGGGGGCAAACTCAAGGACGGACAAAAGAGGGATAATATCGGCGACTGCCGATATTTCGTCCTTGATAAGGCGCATTACAGCAAAT
>CAYPII010000112.1:0-6601 GCA_964410765.1 uncultured Myxococcales bacterium
CGCAGCATCGCATTTCTCCGGCATCTCGCCAGCGAAGGCGCCGCGCCTTCGCGCGGATCTCCAGGACGTTGAGCGCCGGCGTGTCGTCGATGAAGATCTGCGCCTCCGAGAGCAGCCCCGCCGCGCGGGTGAGCTTCGGCCAGTCGCTCTCGGCCAGGAAGCCGCCGCGCAGCTTCGAGGCATCTACCTCCGCGCGCGAACAGAGCATGCGCTGCACGAGCTGCTCCTTCGACATCTCCAGCGAGAAGATCGCGCAGACCATGCCCGCATCGATCGCGGCGTGCTCCGCGAGGTTGAGCGCGAAGGCGGTCTTGCCCATGCTGGGACGACCGGCGACGATGATCAGGTCGGAGGGCTGCAGCCCACAGGTGAGGCGGTCGAGCTCCCGATAGCCGGTGGGGACGCCGGTGATCAGCTCCTTGCGCTCGTAGAGCTGCTCGATCGCCTTGAAGCTGTCTTTCACGATGTCCTTGATGCCGCTGAAGCTCTGCCGGATGCGCTGCTGCGCAACCTCGAAGATGATCTTCTCGGCGGCATCGACGAACTCGTCGACGTTCCCCTCCTCCTGGTAGCCGCGCTCCGCGATCTCGGTGGCGCCCTCGATGAGGCGGCGCAGTACCGACTTCTCGCGGACGATCTTCCCATAGGAGGCGACATTCGCCGCGCTGGGCACGCGATCGACGAGCGTCGAGAGATAGGAGGCGCCGCCCGCGCCCTCCAGCATCCCCTTCGTCTTCAACTCGGTGGTCACCGTGACGAGGTCCGCCGGCTCGTTGCGCTGGTAGAGATCGATGATCGCCTGGAATATCTTGCGGTGCGCCTCGCGGTAGAAGTGCTCCGACCGGACGACCTCCACCGCGCGGTGGATCGCCTCATTGTCCAGCAGCATGCCGCCCAGGAGCGACTGCTCCGCCTCCAAATTCTGCGGCGGCAGCTTCAGTTTTTGAACATCCGGAAGAGCCATAGAGTTCTCGTCGGCTTCCGCTGTCGGCTGTCAGCGCTCCGCTGACAGCTGAAAGCTGATGGCTGAAAGCTACTTCTTCACGACCCAGACCTTGACGGTCGCGATGACTTCGGGGTGGAGCTTCACCTCGACGTCGAAGACGCCGAGCTGCTTGATCGGCTCGTCGAGCTTGATGTCGTGGCGATCGATGATAAAACCCTCGTTGCGGAGCGCAACGGCGATGTCCTTGTTCGTCACCGACCCGAAGAGCTTCTCCTCCTCGCCCGCCTCGCGGCCGATCGTCACGGAGACGTCTTGCAGCTTCTGCGCCAATTCCTCCGCGCCGCGCTTGACCTTGAGCTGCTTTGCGGCGACCACGCGCTTCTGGTGCTCGAGCTGTTTCATGTTCTTGGGGTCGGCCAGAATCGCCTTCTTCTGCGGCAACAGATAGTTGCGCGCGAAGCCGTCCTTGACGGTGACGATGTCGCCGGCGTTGCCCAGCTTTGCGATGTGCTCCTGAAGAATGACCTGCATCGGAATCCTCCTGTCCTCGCTACGCCTGATGGTGTCGGGCGCGCCAACGCCGGTGGCGAAAGTTCGCCCAGACGTCCGCCACGCCGATGCCCACGATCACCAGGCTCATCGTTTGAAAGAAGAAGATGATCGCCCCGTACGCCAGAATGCGCATCATCGGCGCGCGCATGCCCTGAAAAAAATAGGCGACCACCGCCAAACCCTGAAAGAAATAGAGCGCCCCCAGCGCGATGAGCGCGTTGACGGCCAGCAGCCCCGCGGCGCCGACGCCGAGCAGATAACGATCGGCGAAGAAGATCGCCCCCGCCCCGATAACCGCCCAGATCATTTCGTCGGGGAGGCGGAAGCGCGCGACGTTGCGCAGGTGATGAAAGGCCCGTCTGCGACGCAGCAGCCGACGGCCGATCATCAGGTTGAGCACGACGACAACCAACGCGAAGACGAAGATCGCCGCCGGCGCGATGTGCAGGAAGAAGGCGGCAAAGGAGCCGCTCTCCTCCGCCAACAGCGCCGCGCCCTCGCCCGCCGACGCCCCGGCCTTCGCCACCTCCCCCAGGAGGAAGACGAAGTAGTCGCGCATTCCGGCGCCAACCGCGCCGGCCAATCCGGTGCTCCAGAGCAGGAGCGCCACGGCCGCCACGACCGCCAGCCCGGCGGCGAGCGCCCGGCCGCCCAGCGGCACAAGCTTGCGTCGGTGCACGGCGCCCTCCACGAGCATCCAGGCGATCGCCAGGAAGAATCCGTAGTAGCCGACGCCCATCACCTGGAGGGCGACCGTCGGCACGAAACCGGCGAGGCCCAGCCAGGGGAGCGGCACGATCGCCACCCCCTCCACCGCGCGCGTGGCGAGCGGAGGGAAGGCGACGAGGTAGACCGCGAGGATCGCCCCCGCCGCGAGCATAGCCGCCCACAGCCCGCTGCGCCGATCGCGCAGGAGCGCGACGGCGACGAGCGGCAGCGGTGCCAAGACGACGAGCAGTCCGCTCACGAAAAGCAGGACCGCCACCGCCGCGGCGGCACCAATCGCTTGGAAGCGGGAGCGCAACACGATCGCCCTCCTCAGATACCCAGCTGATGCGTCGATGTGTAGGGGATGAGCGCCAGCACGCGTGCCCGCTTGAGCGCCGTGGTCAGCTCGCGCTGATGCTTCGCGCACATGCCCGTGATGCGCCGCGGGACGATCTTTCCGCGATCGGTCGTGAACGGCGAGAGCAGCCGCGCATCCTTATAATCGATGACGAGCTTCTTGTCGGCGCAGAAACGGCAGACCTTCGGACGCATCGGCCCGCGGTTGCGGCGCCCCTTCTTCTTTCGTTTCGGTCGCATGGCCATGATCAGTTCCCCTCCTTCTCGGAGTCCGCGCTCCGCTCATCCGCCTTCGTTTCCGCCTTCGGCTCCTCAGCCGTGTCCGCCTTCTTCTCCGCGGCCAGCTCCGCCTTCTTCTCCGCTGGACGACCGGCGGCGGGCGCATCCTCGCCGCGAGCGACGACCTCCGCCGCGCGCTTCTCGACGTCGACCGGATCCTGCTTCATGACCGTCAAAAAGCGCAGGACGTTCTCGTCGAGCCGAAAGTTGCGCTCGATCTCGCGCACGCAGCCGCTGCCCGCCGCGTAGTCCGCCAGCGTGTAGGTGCCGTGCGTCTCCTTCCCGATCATGTACGCGAGCTGGCGTTTGCCGAGGTCCCGCGTGAAGAAGATGCGGCCGTGATGCTTGTCGATCACGGAGCGCAGGCGATCGGCGATCCGCCCGTGCTGTGCCTCGGAGAGGTTGGGTTGGGTGATGAAAATCGTTTCGTACTCTCTCATCATTCCTCCTTGTGGTTCGTCCTTCGACGTCGCAGACCATTCCGCCGCGTCACGAAGCCCCGGGACCACCCCGGGACTAAGGAGAGCTGTCGCCCGCAAGCCGGATACCGCCGGTCTTCGGACGATCAGACGATCTCGCTGACAAAGAACCTAATGATACTCCTGCTGCGTTCGCACCAGCCCTTCTCGGATGAGCAGCTCCACCGCATCGGCCGACCGAACGACGAGCTCCTCGGCGGCGGCCTCCTCCTCCGAGCCGAAGCGCTGGAGGACGTAATCGGCGGCATCGATCCGCTCGGGGGGCCGACCGATCCCCATCCGCACGCGGGTGAAATTCTTTCCGCCCACGGCGCCGATGATGGAGTGCACGCCGTTGTGGCCGCCGTCGCCCGCCCCTTGGGAGATCTTGATCGCTCCGAGGGCCAGGTCCAGATCATCGTGGGCGACGATCAACTCCTCGCGGCCCAACCGGTAGTAGCCGAGCAGCGGACCCACCGCGTCGCCCGAGAGGTTCATGAACGTCTGGGGCTTCGCCAGGAGCGCCGCCTCGCCGGCGACGATCCCTTTGCCCACGAAGGCCCCGAAGGAGCGCTTCGCGAGCGAAATCCCGTTGCGCTCCGCCAACAGATCGATCACGCGAAAGCCGACGTTGTGGCGGTGCATCGCATACGATCGTCCGGGGTTGCCCAAGCCAACGATGAGCTTCACAGGTCGCGGCTCCCCTACTCGCCCTTCTTCTCGCCGCCGGCCTTCTGCTCCTCGCCACCTTCGCCACCCTCGGCGCCCTCGGCGGCCTCTCCCTCGGCACCCTCGGCGGCCTCACCTTCAACGCCCTCCTCACCCTCGGCGGGTGCGGGCGCTTCCTCCTCGACCTTGTGCGGCGCCACGACCGTGACGATCGTGAAGTTCGTCCGGTGCGGGAACTCGACGCCATCGGGGAGCGGGATCTCGTCGGCATGCACGCCGTCGCCGATCTCCAGCTCGGTGATGTCGACTGTGAATTCCTGCGGGATCTTGTCCGGCAGGGCGCGGATCGCGATAACCCGACGCGCCTGTTCGACGATGCCGCCCTCCTTCACCCCCTTCGCCCTTCCGACGAGACGGACCGGCACCTCGACGTCGAGCTTCTCGTCGAGACTGATCGCCTGGAAGTCGACGTGCTTGAGGCGCCGCTTGAAGGGATCGGCCTGGAAATCGCGGATGAGCGCGAGGCCGGAATCGCCCCCCTCGATCGAGAGATTGAAGAGGAGATTCATCCCCTTCTTCGTCGCCTGCTCGATCGTCCGGCTGTCGATGGAGACTGCGATCGGCTCGATCTTGCGGCCGTAGACGACGGCGGGCACGCGGCCCTCCCGGCGCAGACGGCGGGCGATGCCCTTGCCGGGCTCGCGCGTGGTGGCGGTGAGATCAACTCGCAGCATACTGCCTCCTCCGTCCTCCTCGTTCGCCGCCCGCAGCCCGTTCGGACCGGCGGCGCCCTCGGTGGGACGCGTTGGTGACTAGACGACGAAGAGCGACGAGACCGAATCGGCGTTGTGAATCCGTTCGATCGCATCGCCCAACAGCCCCGCCACCGAGAGCACGCGGATCTTGCCGTACGCCTGCGCGCGCTCGGAGAGCGGAACGGTATCGGTGACGATCAGCTCCTCGATCATCGACTCCTGCAGCCGGTCGATCGCCGGGCCGGAGAGGACGCCGTGCGAACAGGCGGCGTAGACCGACGAGGCGCCGTTCGCGACGAGCGCCTCGGCCGCCTTGCACATCGTCCCGGCGGTGTCGATGATGTCGTCGATGAGGATGGCGCGACGCCCGTCGACCTCACCGATGATGTGCATCACCTCGCTCACGTTCGGCGCGGAGCGCCGCTTGTCGATCATGGCCATCGGCGCACGCAGCAGCTCCGCGTAGGAGCGCGCGCGCTCGGCCCCGCCGGCGTCCGGCGAGACGATCACCAGTTCATCCTCCGCGAAACGCTCCCGCATATAGTCGAGCAGCACCGGCATCGCGTAGAGGTGATCCACCGGGATGTCGAAGAAGCCCTGGATCTGCCCCGCATGCAGGTCCATCGTAAGCAGCCGGTCGGCGCCCGCCGCCGTCAGGAGGTCGGCCACGAGCTTGGAGCTGATCGGCGTGCGTGGGCTGACCTTGCGGTCCTGGCGGGCATAGCCGTAGTAGGGCATCACCGCCGTGATCCGATCCGCCGAGGCCCGCTTGAGCGCATCGATGATGATCAGCAGCTCCATGATGTGCTCGTTCGCCGGATGACTTGTCGGCTGGATGACGAAGACGTCCGCGCCGCGGACGTTGTCCTCGATCTCCACCCAGCTCTCGCCGTCGGAGAAACGCTTGATGCACGCCTCGGAGAGCTTCTTCTTCATCGAACGCGCGATCGCCTCCGCCAGCGGGCGGTTGGCGTTTCCGGTCAGGAGCTTGAGGTTGTTGTTCCCGAACATGAGCACCTCGCTGAACTGGTTATGCCCGCCTTCGCTGAAGCTACGGCGGGCAAGGTGGCACTAACTTCCTCCGGTCGCTTCCAGCGTCCTCCGTCGTAACTGCCACCTTGCTGGGGCGGAAGGATTCGAACCTTCGATGCCGGCTCCAAAGGCCGGTGACTTACCGCTTGTCGACGCCCCAAATAAAACGCCCCTCGAGAAGCGTCGATCGTGAAGCGTTTCACCCGCGCGGAGAAGCCGCTTCACGCTTCACGCTTCACGCTTCACGCTTCACCGACAACATCATCTTTCCTCATGCTGCGATAGGCCTCGAGGATTCGGGATTCGAGTACATCGCGCATCTCGCTGTTGAGCGGGTGGGCCGTATCCCGATATGTCCCGTCCTTGCGCTTCTTCGAGGGCATCGCCACAAAGAGGCCGTTCGTCCCCGCGATGATTTTGATGTCGCGGACCACGAAGCAACTATCGAAGGTCACCGTCGCGAAGCCCTTGAGCTTCTCCTCCTCGACGGGAAAGACCCGCACATCGGTGATGTTCATCGTCGCCTCCGCTCGTTCCCCCGACGGGCGGAAAACTACTCCTGTGTCATCGTCTCGGCGGGAAAGACCCGCCATCGTTCGCTGTGTATCGCCGCCGCCGCTGCATCGCGGCTGCCGCGGTCCGCAAAGAGACCGAAGACGGTCGGCCCGCTCCCGGACATCAGCGCACCCGCCGCCCCCACTGCCATCAGTTGCCGCTTGATCTCGCCGATCTCCGGAAATTCCGGAATCGTCGCCGCTTCCAGATCGTTGTGCAGGGCCGCGACCACATCCGCCAGGCCCCGAAAGGGTGGGCATCCGCGCCCATCCGGCGTCGAAGCGGGCGGG
>CAYPII010000113.1:0-6540 GCA_964410765.1 uncultured Myxococcales bacterium
TTCATGAAAATCACGAGAAAGATCACCTCAAGACGCAGTTTCTAGAGGTGCCCATCCCTCCGTCAGCTGTTTCCAGATCGGGATCGGTGGCTTTTCCAAGGTTGTTCTCCTGTGATGTTCGACGGACGCCTTCCGTGTACTCAGGGTATCGGACAACCGACAAATAATGTTGCGTGGGTGCCGGGCGAAACTGCAGACAACTGTCTGCGGAGGCGATCAGCGTGCGGGGTCGAAGGGCTGCGTGTCGATGTGGCGGATGTTGCCGAAGCGGCGGAAGAGGCGGAAGGCCCCGCGCGCGGTCGTGATCGGCCGCCAGGGGAAGAGCGGATGGTTCTTCACGTAGGGGGCGTAGGTCGCCATCTTGGCCGAATGTTCGGCGACGTCGATCGCGCCGAAGATTTCACCGAAGGAGTCGGTGGCGTCGGCCTCGCCCATCAGGAGCGCACCGATCATCGCGTCGACCAGGTGATGGGCCCAGAAGTCGGCGTAGGTCAGGCGCTTGAGCGGACGCGCCGCTTCGCTCGCCAGCTCCGGGCGCTGTAGAAAGGCCGTTGCCGGGTTGTTCGCCTGGATCTCGACGAGCAGCGAGAGCTTTGCGACGAGCGCCGCGCAGTCGAGTGGGCGGACGCGATCGGCCTCGACCGCGAAGGTGGTTGTGATCCGTCCGGGCGGGAGCTCCCCCCGCGCCATCCGTGCGCGTCCCCCGGCGGCGTCGCGACAGACGCCGGTCGTGTTTCCGGTGCGCAGCGGCAGGCCCGCGTAGCGCCCGTCGGGCGTTCCGTCGAGACGGTCGAGGCGCCCGATGAGGGCATCGATGATCTTGCTCGTGTTCACGATCCGTGTGCTCCTCTCCATCTTCATTATCGGCCGGAAACGAAAAAGGTTGTGGCAGGGAGGGAAGGAGTGCAGACAGCAGTCTTCATTCTGTATCGTATTCCGCGCAGCGTTCCGGCTCGCCCTCATGCGTCGGGGCACCGGCCTCGGGGACGACGCGGGACTTTTCGATCAGGTGATCGGGGAAGTAGCTCTCCTTGGCCTGTCGGAGTCCTTCGATCCCCAGATCCTGCTCGCGGTTGACGAAGGCGACGTCGGCCAGCCCCTCTTGACAGAAACGCTGGTTGATCAGCTGGGAGAGTCCCTTGAACTCGCCCATCGCCTTCTCGAAGTGGATAACGGCGGTGTTCTCGTTGAGCCGCTCGCCGACGGTGAAGGCGGCGAGTTCGCCCGCGATGCGGATGCATCCCCCGAAGAGGCCGAGCTCTTCGTAGTGCCCCAGCGTCTCCTGCACCGCCCGGTATTCGTGGCAGAGCCCCGGCGTTCTGCCGCAGTCGCGTGCGGCGCACCAGCGGTCCATCAGCGCGCGGACCTCGGCGAGGTTGTCACCTGAGATCGATTCATAGGTCGGGTCGTATTCGCGGACGCACTGATGGATGAGGTTGCGCTTCTTGTGATAGCGTCGCCCCTCGAGTGAGGCGAGATCGTCGCGCCGGTAGACGTAGTCGGCGTTGGCACGATCCTCGATCGCGCGCCACCCCTGGGGGGCGATCGCCGCGGCCGCATCGGTTGGGACTCGCTCCAGGGCGATCAGCGGTTTCTCGTCACACGCCTTCGCCGCGGCAATGATCTCCTCGGCCCTTGCCGGACCGAGCGGTGCTCCGAAGAGGAGGCAGTCGTCCGCGCGTTCCCAGAAGGCGAGGAGCGCCTCGTCGGTCTCGACCAGGCGAATCGAACGCCCCGCCCGCCAGGCGAAGAGGTTGGTGAAGGTCATCTCCGAGGCGACGGGCGGAAAGCGCCGGAGGTAGTCCTCGACGGGCGAGCGGTGTTCAATGCTGATCGGGCCGTGATCCTTCATAATGACTTGCGCATCCTCCGGTGCTCGATGCCGATCTCCTCGAAGGGTTCCCCTTCGAGGACGAAGCCCAATCGTTCATAGAAGGGGATGGCGTAGTGGCGCGCGTGGAGGTGGAGCTCGGCAAAGCCGTCGGCGTGCAGCCGCTCCTCCATCGCGCCGACGAGCTCGCTGCCGATGTCCTGCTTCTGAAAGTCGGGATCGACCGCCATCTGCATCAGCCGCCCGTCCCGTTCGCCCTCGGGGTGAAACATCGCGCAGCCGACGACGCGGTCGCCCTCAAGGGCGACGAGGTGGTAGGACTCGTCCTCGAAGGGGAAGAGCTCCGCGCCGGCCGGAAAGCCCAAGGGTTCGCGCAACACCCGCGACCGCAGCGCCCGTTCCGCCGCGTAGAGCGGGTCGGCGGTTGTGATGAAGCGGTAGGCATATTCCGTCATGGCTTCCCCTCGTGACCACTCCGAATCTGCTTCCTATTGGTACCACTCCGAACCTGCTTCATATTGGTATCAGCACGACCATGCCAAGCCAGGGGAGGGGGTGCAACCGGCGAGAATCGTTTTTGACACACCCGCCGGAAGAAGCTATGAATCCCGCTCGAGCGGAACAGAAAAATCCCAGTGATTCAAGGGGGTTCTATGAAATCGGCGGTTCGCGCTGTGTGTGTATCGATGATCCTCCTCCTCGCGCCGGCCGTGCTCCACGCGAAGGCGTTCGATGGGCGCCCCCTCGGGCTCGACGAGTTTATCCGGCTGACGATCCAGCACAACCCGACGGTGCGCGCCTATCTGCAGCGATACGCCGAGGCGCGCGGCAACGCCTACGCGGCGCTCGGCGTCGACGACGTCGGCTTCGAGAGTATATTCGAGGCGGCGAAGACGGAGAATGCCGACATCACCGGCTTCAACTCGACCGAGGACAAGACGATCCAGTATCAGGTCGGCCTCTCGAAGGTCGTCAGTCAGACCGGTACGCGCCTCTCGGCGACGTATGCCAACCGCTGGATGCGCAGCCAGTATCCGGCGGCGGTGCAGGCGCTGGGGCCGATCAATCCGGTCTACACGCCTTCGGTGACGCTCACGCTCACGCAGCCGCTGCTCAAGAACATCCTCGGCCGTCAGGACCAGCTCAACAAGCGCGTCACGCGCATCCAGCGCGAGGCGGCGGAGGTGCAGTATCAGGAGAACGTCGAGGCCTTCATCTCGGAGATGTCGAATCTCTACTTCCAGTGGGCGAACGCCTACTACAACGCGCTCTTTCTGCGCGATGTCTACCACAAGGCGGTCGAACAGACGAAGCTCGTGCGCGAGCAGGTGGCGGCCAAGGTGAGCGAGGAGAGCGACCTCTACCGGATGCTCGAACAGCGGGAGAACTACCGCGGGCAGATGGAGGGGGCGCTCGCCGATTTCGAGGCCTACCGCGCGCAGGTGGCGGCGATGATGCAGCCGGACGCCCCGCCGAGCGCGATCGTGCCGACGGCGCGGGGCGGGTTTCTCGCCGAGACGACGCGCCGTTCCGACGGGATGGCCTACCTGGAGCGCGCCTCGCGCCTGCGGCGCATTCTCGATCTCTCGCTGGCCGTGCAGGACGAGGTCTCCCGGGCGCGCCAGAACGCACGGCTCCCCGACTTGGACGTCTTCGTCGAGTACAGCCGCACGGGGGCCGCCCCCGATTTCGATACGGCACACGGCAGCTCCTTCGAGTACGACGATATCAGCGGGGGGCTCTCGCTCTCCGTGCCGTTGCCGGACCGCGCCGCCCGCGGCGACTATCGCGCACAGCAGGCGACCTTCAAGCGCGTGAACCTCGAGAACCAGCGCACGATGCTCGACGCGACGGCGAAGCTCAAGGGGCTCTACGAACAGCGCGAGCGTCTCCTCCGTCAGGTCGACGCGTACGAGCAGCAGGTGCACTACGGCGACCTGAAGCTCAAGCAGGAGAACAAACAGTACAAGGATGGACGCCTCTCCCTCTTCGAGCTGCTCCAGGATGTCTCCACCTTCACCTCGCAGAAGATCACGCTGCATGCGGCGCAGGTGAACCTGGCGCTCACCGAGGTGCTCATCGGCGAGTTGACCGACGTCAACTACGAGCTCTTCCGCCCGACGATCGACGCGGTGACGGAAGCGCAGGAGTGAAACGGATATGACGAATCTCCTCTCCTTCTTCATCCGCCGTCCGAAGGTGACCAACCTCATCCTGGCGCTTGTCGTCGTGGCGGGCGTGCTCTCCGCGGCATCGCTGCAGCGCCAGGGCGACCCCACGGTCGACTTCGACATCATGAAGATCACCACGGAGTACCCGGGCGCGAGTCCCGAGGACGTGGAGATCAACGTGACCGACCCCATCGAGGACGAACTCGCGGAGGTCGAGGATATCGACGAGATGAAATCGCTCTCGATGGAGAACCTCTCCATCGTCCTGCTCTGGGTCAATCCCGACGCGCCGGACGTGGAGCGCGTGAAGCGCGATATCCGCGCGGCCGTCGACCGCGTGACCGACCTGCCCCAGCAGGTGACCGATAAGCCGCGGGTCGAGGAGCTGCGCTCCACGAGCATGGCCGTCATGGAGGTGGCGCTGGCCGGCGACGTTCCGGAGATCGAGCTGCGCAAGCTCGCGAAGGACCTGGAGGAGGACCTCAAGCGCGCGCAGGGCGCCGGCGTCATCGAGAAGATCGGCTACCGCAAGCGCGAGATCGAGATCGAGGCGGAGCTGCCGAAGCTCGAGGAGCGCTACGTTTCACTGAACGAGATCATGAACGCGATCCAGGCGCGCAACGTCCGCACCACGGGCGGGAGTTTGGAGTCGTACGTGACCGAGAAGAAGATCGTCACCTTCTCCGAGTACGAGGACCCGCTGGAGGTCAAGGACGTCGTCATCCGCTCCACCTTTACCGGCGAGGGGGTGCGCATCTCCGATGTCGCGCGCGTGGAGGAGGGATTCGAGGAGCATGACATCATCCCGCGCGCGGACGGCCAGCAGTGCATCTCGCTGCTCGTGCGCTCGCAGGCGGGGGCGGACGTCATCACCCTTTCGGAGGACGTACACCGAATCGTCGAGCGCTTCCGCGCCGGTCTGCCGGAGGGGGTGAGTGCGCGCATCATCTTCGACCTCTCCTCCTACACGCGCAGCTTGCTCTCGATGGTGCGCTCCAACGGGCTGATGGGTTTTCTGCTCGTGCTCGTCGTGATGATGTTCTTTCTCGACTGGAAGAGCGCTTTCTGGACCGCCTTCGGCATCCCCATCGCCATCTGCGGGTCGTTCATCTTCTTCGGCCCCTTCGACATCACCTTCAACGTGGTGTCGCTCTCGGCGATGGTGCTGGTGCTGGGGATGCTCGTCGACGATGCCATCGTGATATCGGAAAACGTCTACCGGATGAAGGAGGAGGGGATGGATCCGGTGCAGGCGACGATCGCTGGCGTGCGCAACGTCTTCTGGCCGGTGGCCGCGTCGGTGCTCACCACCGTGCTCGCCTTCATGCCGATGCTCTTCATGAAAGGGCTCGTCGGCAAGTTCGTCTTCTGCATCCCGGTGGTCGTGACGCTGATGCTGGGCTTCTCGCTCATCGAATCGACCTGCTTCCTGCCCAGCCACATCGCGCACGTGGTGCCCCCGAAGGAGCCGCCGAGGCGCACGCGCTGGGTTGCCGCCGCTGCCGAGTGGTACAAGCGGCGCATCGCGTGGTGTCTGCGGCACCGCTGGCGCGTGCTCGTCCTCTACCTTGCGGTCCTCATCGTCGTTCCGCTGGTGGCGGGGACGTGGCTCAAGTTCGTCCTCTTTCCGCAGACCGATCCGGACATCTTCCACATCGTGGTCGAGACGCCGCGGGGGACGCCGCAGGGGGAGACCTCCGAGCGGATCGCCGAGGTCGAGGCGCTGGTCGAGGAGCTCGTCCCGGCCGCCATCCGTCAGAGCTACACGACGCGCGTGGGGCACCACGACATCAACGTCTACGGCGGCACCGCGGGCAACTACGACAACTGGGGACTCATCACCATCTATCTGCAGCCGGCGGAGGATCGGGACGTGCGCTCCGAAGCCGTCATGGCGACCATCGCGGCGCGGTTGCCGGAGCTTGCGGGCTTTCAGCGCGTCGACGTGGTCGGCGCGCAGGATGGGCCGCCGGTGGGCAAGCCGGTGACGATCATCTTCACCTCCGACGACGATGCGCTGCGCAAGCGTTACGAGGAGAAGGCGATGGCGCTGTTGGCGACGATCGACGGCGTCTACGGCGTGGAGACGAGCGACATCCCGGGCAAGGACGAGCTGCGCCTCATCCTCGACTACGACACGATGGCGCGGTTGGGCATCACCGCCATCGACGTCTCGCGCACGGTGCGTGCGGCCTTCGACGGCGAGATCGTCACCTCCATTCGACGCGAGGGCGAGGAGATCGACTTCCGCGTGCGCCTGCGCGACCCCAAGCAATACCTCGTGGAGGATGTCCTGAAGCTCTCCATCTCCAACCAGCTCGGCAAGCTGGTGCCGCTGGGATCGTTTGCGAAGCTGCAGCCCACGCAGGGGCCGGCGGTGCTCCATCACTTCGGCGGGCGCCGGTCGGTGACGGTGACGAGCGAGGTCGATACGAAGCGGACCACCTCCGCCGAGGTCAACGAGATCGTGCGCGAGAAGCTGGGGCCGGAGGTGGCGCGCCACCCGGGCTTTCAGATGGAGCTCGGCGGCGAGGAGAA
>CAYPII010000114.1:0-3461 GCA_964410765.1 uncultured Myxococcales bacterium
ACTTGTAGCCGCGGCGGTACTCGAACTTGTCGACCGCCTTCATCAGGCCGATGTTCCCCTCCTGAATGAGATCGAGGAACTGCAGGCCGCGGTTCGTGTACTTTTTGGCGATGGAGACGACGAGCCGCAGGTTCGCCTCGATGAGCTCGTTCTTCGCGCGCTCGGCGAACTGCTCAGCGCGCTTGATCTCGCGATAGGTCGTGCGCAGCCCCTCGATGTCCTGCCCCACCTCCTTCTCGATGCGCTGCTGTTCGGCGTCGGCCCGCTTGAAGGTCTCGAAGACCTCCTCGATCTCCTCGCGCCGCAGGCCGCTGACCTTCACGAGCTTGCGCTTCTGGTAGTCGTTCCGGCGATACTCCTTCATCAGCGGCTTGAGCTCGCCCTCCTTGCAGTGCAGGTCGCGGGCGCAGCCGCTGAGCACGCGATGGTTGCGCTCCGCCTCCTCGATGACGCCGTGGAAGGTCTCGACGATATCGTTGATCGTCTTGTTCGAGAGGCGCATCTCCTTGAAGCAGCCGAGCATCTCCTCCTGCACGCGCGAGAGCTTCTCGGCGGCGACCGCCTTCGCCTTCTCGGAGGTGCTCTTGCGGCCGAGCTTCGTCTGCGCCTCGCGCCGCTGCTTCTCCAGCTGGCGCACCTTGCTCATCAGCTTGAGCACGCGCTGGCGGTGGCCGTCCTCGTCGAACTCCTCCAGATCGGCGCTGTCGAGGTCCTCGGCATCCTTGATGAGGCCGATGACGCGCACGCGGTTGCGTGAAAGGTCCTCACCCAGCGAGAGCACCTGGCGCACGCCCAGCGGGCTGGCCAGGAGGATGTTGAGCATCTCGTTCTGCCCCTGCTCGATGCGCTTGGCGATCTCCACCTCGCCCTCGCGCGTGAGCAGCGCCACCTGCCCCATCTTGCGCAGGTACATCCGCACCGGATCAACGCTGCGGCCGGCGTACTCCGGCTCGGGCGTGACGTTGCGGACGCGGGGCTCCGGCTTCTCCCTCCCCTTCGAGCGTTCCTTGAGCTGATGTGCCTCTTCCTCGCTGTCGACGATCTCGATGTCCATCTCGTCGAAGATCGAGAGGACGTCGTCGAGCTGCGAGGAGGAGACCATGTCGGCGGGCAGCGAGTTGTTGACCTCCTCGACGGTGAGGTAGCCCTTCGACTTTCCCGTCGTGATGAGGTTCTTCACCTCCTGGATGTCCGCCGCCTGCTGCTCATCCTTCGCCGTCTTCACGGCCTTCTTCGCCTCTGCCTTCGCGGTCGTCTTCGTCTGTTTCTTCTTGGTGGCCATAGGTGGTCATCCCTCTCTGGTGATCGTCATCGTGGGCGCCTCTTCCGTGCTCCCCGCGCGGCTCGGCCGCGCATGGGCCTCCTCGGAAAGGCGCTTCTTTTCGCTCAGCAACATCATCAGCCGCGGCTCATCGCCCTCGCGCTCCGCGCGCGTGATCTCGCGGTTGATCCGCTCGATGCGCTGGTGCACCGGGCGCGCCAGCAGGCGATCGACGCAGTCGTCGACGACCCGGCCCAGCTCCTCGTCGTCCAGGTCAATCGCGGCGACCGCCATCGCCCGGAGCTGTCCGGCGAGCTCCGGATCGTCGATCTCCTCGACGAGGTCGCCGATGCGTACCGTGCCGGTGCGATGCCACGCGCCGGCCAAGAGCTCCGCCACCGTCCGGCACCAGGCGTCCTCGAAGCGGCTGGGATCCAGGCGCGCGAAGACCGATTCGATCCCCGCAGGCCAGACGAGCAGCGACTCGATCAGGAGCCGCTCCGCCGAGAGCGCCCCGGCGTCCGGCACGTTCTCCTGCCGTACCGCCCGCGGAAGCGCGGCGGGCGAACCCGCCACCGCCGCGCGCAGCGTGGGCTCGGCGATCTCCAACCGCTGCGCCAGGTGCCGCACGTAGATGTCGCGCTCCACCGCATCGGTCACGCGCTTGAGCAGCGGCACGATCTCCTGTGCCACCCGCGTCTTTCCCGCCGCGTCGCTGCCGTTGCGCTCCACCAACACGTCGGCGGCGAACTCCAGCAGCGAGGGCGCGTGATCGAGCCGCGCGCGGAAGGACTCGGTCCCCTCGCGGCGCACCTGCGTGTCCGGGTCCTCGCCGGCGGGAAGCGTCGCCACCCGCGGCATCAGCCCCGCATCGATCACGAGTGGAAGCGCGCGCAGCGCCGCCGCCCTCCCCGCCGCATCGCCGTCGAAGACGAGGACGAGGTTGCGCGTATAGCGCGCGAGCAGGCGCACGTGCCCCGAGGTGAGCGACGTGCCCAACGGCGCCACGACGTTCTCGATGCCGGCCTGATGGAGGGCGATGAAGTCCATGTAGCCCTCGACGAGGATTGCCGCATCGTTCGAACGGATCGCGGGCACCGCCCGGTCGAGTCCGTAGACGCAGTTCGACTTGTGATAGAGCAACGAATCGGGGGAGTTCACGTACTTTGCGATGCGCTCCCCGTCCGGCTGTCTCTCCTCCAGCGCCCGCCCGCCGAAGCCCAACACCTCGCCACGCGGCGAGAGGATGGGGAAGATGATCCGGTCGCGGAAGAAGTCGTACGGGCTTCCGTCGCGACGGCGGCGCACGAGGCCCAGATCAGCGGCGAGGTCGAGGGGGGCCTGCGCCCGCCCCAACGCCCCCGCCAGCGTGTCCCAGCCCTTGTCGGCGTAGCCCAGGAAATGTTGCGTCCAAATTTCCTGCGGCATTCCGCGGGCTTGCAGATACTCTCGCGCGGCCGCCCCCCTCTCCCCCAGAAGCGCCTGCTGAAAATGATCGCGCGCGAGCTCGTTGATGCGCAGGCAATAACACCGGCGCCGTTCGCGTTCGCGCTCGGCGGCATCCTCCGCGGGCGAACTCTCGCGCGGCAACTCCACCCCTGCGCGGCCGGCCAAGTGTTTCACCGCCTCGACGAAACTCACCCCGTCGAACTTCATCACGAAGCGAAAGATATCCCCGCCCTCGCCGCAGCCGAAGCAGTGGTATATCTGCTTGTCGTCGTTGACGTTGAAGGAGGGGGTCTTCTCACCGTGAAAGGGACAGAGCCCCTTGCAGTTGCGCCCGGCGCGCTTGAGCGGCACGCGCTCGCCGATATAGGCAGCGATGGAGAGGCGATCGCGGATTTCGTTGAGCAACGCCTTAGAGAACATGTCTCGATAATCCGATCGTCAAAAGCAGATGCTGAACTCTGGATGCTGGATACGGGAACGTCACAACCGAACGACCGATCCCGATGCGGCATGCTGGTGTTACGCACCGCCGCCGAGCCTGCGTTTCACCAGCGCGCTCGCTGCCTTGCCGTCCGCGCGTCCGGCGATCTGGGGTGTCAACTCCTGCATGACGCGCCCCATCTCCTTCATCGATGTAGCGCCGACAGCGGCAATCGTCTCGTCGACGAGTACGGCGAGCTCCGCCTCGGAGAGCGGCTGCGGGAGATAGGAGGCGATAATCTCGCGCTCGCGCTCCTCCTTCTCGGCCAGC
>CAYPII010000114.1:3471-6535 GCA_964410765.1 uncultured Myxococcales bacterium
TGCCTTTCCGAAACATCTCGATCGCCTCATCGCGCTGCTTCGCGAGCGTGGAGAGGGCCTTGAGGAGCTCAGCGTCGG
This sequence comes from uncultured Myxococcales bacterium, assembly GCA_964410765.1. Taxonomy (GTDB): domain Bacteria; phylum UBA10199; class UBA10199; order 2-02-FULL-44-16; family JAAZCA01; genus CAYPII01. The sequence continues at coordinate 3,550 of CAYPII010000114.1, forward strand.
TGAGCTCCCCGCGCTTTTCGATCTCGCGATTCTTGATGGTCGCGGCAATCAGGCGCAGGCAGTCGACGGCGACGGAATCCTTCGCCTTCATGGCTTCGGTCAGCCGGGCAGCGATCTCCTTCTTCAGCCCCATGCGTCCCTCGCGTGTCGATGAGCGCTCTATTTGTGCTTCGTGCGACGCGCCTTCTTCACGGCGGCAGCACGCTTCTTCTTCCGCTGCAGCGATGGCTTCTCGTAGTGCTCGCGCTTGCGCAGCTCAGAGAGGATACCCGCCTTCTCGCACTGTTTCTTGAAACGACGCAGCGCCTGCTCGAAGGATTCCCCTTCGCGCACCTTGACTCCCGGCATACCGAATCACCACCTTCCAGCCGAAAAAGAAAAAAATGATTTCAGTCAGGAACTTATCCGCACTCCCACAATGGAGAGGTTGCCGCTTACTATCAGAGGACGCAAAATTGTCAAGGTCGTCAATCCCCTTTTATTTCAATAGTTTCTGCCCATTTCCGTGGACTGGGAGTGGCGTTATCCGACGGACCACCGAATCCGCCCCCGCCCGGGAGGCGCGATTGACAAGGTGCTCTGCCCCGTCCTAAGAGATCGAGCATGGCCAGCGACAAGACCGTCCCCTCCTGTGCCGAAGCGATCGCCGACATCGGCGACGGCGCGACCGTCATGGTCGGCGGCTTCACCGCCCGCGGCACCCCCTCGAACCTTCTGCTCGCGCTGCGCGAACGCGGACCGAAGAAACTCACGATCATCCGCAACGACGCGAGCGGCGGCTGGAAGAACCCGATCGACATCGATATCCTCTTGGAGGCCGGCATGGTGGCGAAGGTCGTCACCTGTTTCGCCGCGTTCGGAAGCCCGAAGAAGGTGAGCGTCTTGGAGCGCCTGGTGGGCGAGGGGAAGACCGCGCTGGAGCTCGTGCCGCAGGGAACGCTCGCCGAACGCATCCGCGCGGGGGGTTCCGGGATCGGCGCCTTCTACACGCCGGTGGGCGTCGGCACCGAGGCGGCCGAGGGCAAAGAGGAGCGCACGATCGGCGGGCGGGCGATGCTGCTCGAATACGCGCTCACGGCGGATTTTGCACTCATCAAGGCGCGGCGCGCCGACCGTTACGGCAACCTCGTCTACAACAAGTCGACGCGCAACTTCAATCCGATCATGGCGATGGCGGCGAAGACGACGATCTGCGAGGCGGAGGAGGTCGTCGACGTCGGCGCGATCGACCCCGACCGCGTCGTCACCCCCGCGATCTTCGTCGACCGCGTGGTCCACCTCCCGAGGAATCCCTCATGACGGAACGGATGACCGATGAACAGATGGCGACGCGCGTCGCCCTCGAGCTGGAGGACGGCTTCTGCGTAAACCTCGGTATCGGGATGCCGATGAAGGTCTCCACGCATATCCCCGCCGGGCGGCGCGTCCTCTTCCAGGCCGAGAACGGCGTGCTCGGCGTCGGCCCCGAGGCGACCGGCGATGCGATCGATCCCGATCTCGGCAACGCGGGCGACCAGAACGTGACGGTCATCCCCGGCGCCTCCTTCTTCGACAGCGACCTCTCCTTCGACATGATCCGCGGCGGGCACCTGGACGTCACGGTGCTCGGCGCCTTTCAGGTCTCCGCGCGCGGCGACCTCGCCAACTGGAAGGTGCCGGGGCGCAAGGTCGGCAGCTACGGCGGCGCGCTCGATCTGGCCGTGGGGGCGAAGCGGGTCATCGTCCTGATGAAGCACGTCACGAAGGAGAACGAGCCGCGGATCGTCCCCGAGTGCACCTATCCGCTCACCGGATTGCGCTGCGTGAACATGATCGTGACCGACCTGGCCGTGATCGACGTGACCGAACGCGGGCTCGTCCTGCGCGAGGTCGCCCCCGGCTGGAGCGCCGACGAGGTGCAGGCATGCACCGCGGCGGAGCTCGACGCCTCGCAGGTCCACCCCTACCGCCTCGCCTGATTCATCCGTTCCAGGAGCGCCAGCGTCTCGACGTGAAAGGTCTGCGGAAACATATCGATGGGGAGCGCGCGCACGAAGCGATAGCCCTTTTCGATGAAGGAGCGGATGTCGCGCGCATGCGTCGCCGGGTCGCAGGAGAGCGAGAGGATGTGTCGAGGGCGCGTAGCGATGATCGCCTCGACCGCCTCCGCGCATCCCTTGCGCGGCGGATCGACGATGACGAGATCGACCCCCTCGGGAAAGCGCTTCGCCGCGCGTCCCGCCTCGGCGCGGACGAACTCGATGTTCGCCCCCTCCCCCGCCGCCTGGCGCGCGCGCGCCGCCTCGATCGCTCGACCGTCGATGTCGCTGGCGACGACGCGCCCGGCGAAGGGGGCGACGGCAAAGGTGAGGTTCCCCGATCCCGCGTAGAGCTCCAGCACCGTCTCGTGCGGCACCGCCGCGAGCCACTCGCAGAGGACGCGGCGCATCTGTTCGTTCTGCGCCGTGTTGATCTGAGCGAATCCCGCCTCGTCGTCGAAGCGCAGCGCCACACCCCGATCGCGCGTGGCGAACTGCTCGCGGCGGGCGGTCAGCTCGTCATTCAAACGCGCGTCGATGATGAAACACTCCTCGAACTCGACGACCTCCTTCGACTTCGGCCTGTAGAGGCCGACGCGCCCTTCGCGATCGACGTGGAGCTGAATGCGATTGCGGTAGTGCCAGCGCTTCGGCGAGGCGAGCGTGCGCAGGACGTCGGGCGCGCTCACCTTGCCGATGCGCTCGAGCGCCTCAGCAACGATCGCGCGCTTGGCCTCGCACTGCGTCGCGTAATCGAGGTGCTGCCACTGACATCCGCCGCAGCGGCCAAAGACCGGGCAACGCGGCTCGACCCGGCAGGGAGCGGGCGCGACGATCTCGACGATGCGTCCCTCGACCCAGCTTTCGTGTTCGTCGACGACCGCGATCTCCAGTTCATCGCCCGGCGCGGCATACGGGATGAAGCAGGCGCGCCCCGCAACCCTCCCCAGCCCCATCCCCCCGGCGAC
>CAYPII010000115.1:0-6413 GCA_964410765.1 uncultured Myxococcales bacterium
GCCCCGCCGCCCCTATCCCGATTGCCATCGCATTACTGGTAGCTGTCGTAGTAGGCCTGGATCTCCTCGGGCGTCAGCGCCCGGTCGTAGACGCCCACCTCGTCGATCATCCCGTCGAAGGGGAGATTCCCCCAGCTGCCGTTATAGTCCTCCTGGATCTGCGAGCCGATGTTGAGGTTGCCGTCGGAGTTCATGGCGATCGTCGTGTTCGGCGTCGTGGAATCGAGCTGGCCGTTGATGTAGATGCGCATGCCCTCGGGCGACCAGGTGCCGACGACGTGGTAGAGCTGTCCGGGCTGGAGCGCCTGGCTCGACTGGAGCATGACGATCTGCCCCGAATCGTTGCGCACGCCGATGAGCAGGCGGTCCCCCGTCCAGAACTGCAGCGTATAGGCCTCGTCCGACCAATCCGACTCGTCCCCCTTGTGGATGATGCCGGCGAAGGGGGGGATCTCATCCATGTTGATCCAGGCCGAGAGCGTCCCGGCTTCGGCCAGATCGAGCGCGTCCGAGTCGGGAATGCTCACGTAGCTCCCATCGCCGTCGAAGACGAGCGCATCGCCGTCGACGCCGTCCTCGGTCCACTGCACGTCGCCGACGAACTCGCCCTCGAACTCTCCGCCATGCGTTGCGTCGCCGTCCCCCTCGCTGAAGGGCCAGAAGGAGGCGAACCCCGAAGCGATGGAGGTCGATTTGAACGTGCCCGTCGTCGGATTGTAGGTGTAGACCGTTCCGCCGGGGGCGGTATAGGTCAGGTCGTTCTTTTGCCATTCGCTTACGATCGGCGACTCCAGGACGATGTCGAAGAACGGATTGACCGTGCTGGCCCCCCCGTTCGAAGCCGTGTCGAGCTCCTCCGGGAAGGGGGGCTCGCGCTCCTGCATGCTCGACTCCAGATGGTAGTGGCTGATGCCGCTGCGAACGGCGCCGACCACCCCCTCCTCCACCGACTGCTCCGCCTCCCCGCTGAAGTCGAAGAAGGTGGGGAGGACCACGAGGGCCAAGACGCCGATGAGCAGGACGATCAGCAGGATTTCGATGACCGTGAAACCGCGTCGAGAGAGAGACACTCGGATCACCTCCTCTGTTCGTTACCGCTGTTCGTTACCGCTTGAACCGATCGATCTTTCCACCGAACCAAAAGCGCAGCCGGAGCAGGATCGTCTCCCGAAAGAAGTAGAGGAGCGCTCCGACGACGACGAGCCCCACGACGATCAGTCCGACCGGAAATCCGCCGTCGATCGGCTGCGAGCTGTGGACCACCACCCCGGGTTCCTCAACCATGCCCCTTCCTTTCGAGCGGATGCCAGCGTGCAGCGTCCATCCTATAGTATAGCAAACGACTTACCATGTGTGGGGGTGCTCCCCAAGGCATCGGGACAATGAACGAAAGCGGGAGAAATATCAAGGGGATAGAAAACACCACCCCGTCTAGCCCCCCTGGCGTTCCTCCACGAGCTTGGCGAGCAGGGCCTCCTGGGGCTCCTTGATCCAGAGGGTGCGCTGCGGGAAGGGGATCTCGATCCCCTCGGCGTCGAAGCGCTTGTGGACGCGGCGGTTGAGCTCGCGCTTGACCATCCACTGTTTGAGCGGCTCGGTCTTGATCCAGACGCGCAGCGTGATGGAAGAGTCCTCGAAGGAATCGACGCCGAGTCGCTCCGGCTCGTCGATGACCTCCTCGGGCATGTCGGCCTTGAGCTTCTTCGCCTCGTCCATCAGCACGTCGACGGCGCGGTCGAGATCGGTGTCGTAGGCGACGCCGATCATATAGTCGACGCGCGACCACTCCTTCGTCATGTTCTTCACCGTCTCGATGAGGCCGTTCGGGATCGTGATGAGCGTCCCCTCCGTGTTGCGCAGCTGTGTGATCCGCAGCGTCATCCGTTCGACGAAGCCGCCGTTGCCGTTGATCGAGACGACGTCTCCCACGCTGTACTGATCCTCGATGAGCGTGAAGATGCCGCTGACGAGATCCTTGACCAGACTCTGCGCACCGAAGCCGACGGCCAGCGAGGCGACACCCAGGGTGGCGAGCACCGCCTTCAGATCGATGCCGAAATTGTCCAGCAGCATCAGGACCGTGATCAGCAGGATGAGGATCGACGTACCGTAGCGGAAGATGTGCTTGAGCGTCATTACGCGCTGCCGCCCACGCGGATTGCGCTGCTCGGCGTAACCCGCGAACTTCCCGACGAGGAAGTTGATCAGCATCATGAGCGTCTTGAGCGCGAGCATTGCGACGAGGACGACGAGGATCGCGCGCAGAAGCGGCGCATAGATCGCGTTCAGGTGCGCGAAGAGGCGCCCGATGTATTCCGACCAGACGAAGAGGATGGCGCCGATGAAGCCCAGCCAGACGATGCCACTGATGGTGCGCAGGATGAACTTCCGTTCCTGTTTCCAGAGCTGGAAGAGGAAGGAGTCGGGCTTGTTCGCCGTCCGGGCGAAACCCCGCTTCGCCATGCGCTTGACGATGCTGCTGACGAAGAAGGCGGCGATCATGAGCCCCACGCTGATGCCCAGCGGGGCGATCGGGATCTTTTGGGCGATGCCGTTGAGCGTCATTTCGGCGAGCATGCGTTCCTCCGCGTTCTCGTGTCGTGATGAGGACGCAGACAAACAGGATCGCGACGCGAAGTCAATGCTGCGGGCCGCGCTATGGCGCGGGCGCTTGCATTGCGGCCTCCGCTCGCCTATGGGGTGCGGGGGAGATGATGATGTTCCGTTTCGCTCGCTTGTTCTGCATCCCGATCCTCACGGTTCTGCTCCTGCCGGCCGCCGCCGCCGCGCAGGCCGTCGACCAGATCGCCTCTGCGAAGAAGATCGAGACGCCGCTGGTCGAAGAGATCGACTTTCACGGGACGGATTTCTCCACCCAGACGCGGCTGGGGCTCGCCAACAGCACCGGCAATACCCGCTCGCTCACCATCACCGGCGGCAACGACACGAAGTATCGCTACCATCGCTTCGAAAACCGGTGGCGGGCCGGCGCCTACTACGAGCGCATCTTCGCGAAGACCAACAGCACCGCAGCGGGTACGCAGGCGCGCTACATTTACGGGACCTACCGGCTGGATGTCTACCTCAAGCAGTACTTCTCGGTCTACGTCGGTGGCGGCGGCTACAGTGACGAGATCAAGGGGATCGACCTGGGAGGACAGGGTTTCGGCGGCGTGCGCTTCTTCGTCATCCGCCGCCCGGAGACATTGCTGGCGCTCTCGTTCGGCTACGACTTCACCTGGGAGGATCGCGTGGCACCGACGCCGGACAAGAAGATCAACTCGGCGACGCAGCTGGTGGAGTTTCAGCAGAAGCTCAACTCGATCGTGACCTTCCAGCAGCGTGCGGAATCGCTCGTGAACGTGAAGGACGGGTATGATACGCGGGTCAACAGCCGGACGGCGATCGACGTGAAGCTCGCGAAGCACCTCTCCCTGCTCGTCGCTTTCGAGCTGCGCCTCGACAACCGGCCGGTCCCCGGCTACAAGAAGCTCGACACGCTCACCGACGTCTCGCTCGAGGTGACCTTTTGAGCGCTACCGGCGCCGTCCGAAGATCCGCAGCAACAGCAGGAAGAGGTTGATGAAGTCGAGGTAGAGGCGCAGCGCCCCGAGGATCGAGGCCTTGCGCTCCGCCTCGCTCCCCTCCGCGTAGGCCCCCGCCATGCGCTTGAGCTTTTGCGTATCGTAGGCGGTCAGCCCCACGAAGACCAGGACCCCGATGTAGGTGACGGCGGTGGCCAGCAGCGTGCTGTGGACGAACCAGTTGACGATCGACGCCCCGATGATGCCGACAAGTCCCATGAATGCGAGGTTGCCGACGCTGGTCAGGTCGCGCTTGGTGGTATAGCCGTAGAGGCTCATGCCGCCGAAGGTCCCGGCGGCGATGAGGAAGGTCGTCGTGAGCGACTCGGCGGTGTAGGCGACGAAGACGACCGAGAGGGTCGCGCCGGTGAGCGCCGCGTAGAGGAAGAAGAGGCCGGTCGCCGCTATCGCCGAGAGGCGGTCGATCGCTGCGGAGAGGGCGATGACCAGCCCCAGCTCCGCCACGATCAGCCCGATGAAGAGGAGCTGGTTCGCAAGGATCGTGCGCAAGAGCTCCGGATGCGTCACCACCCAATAGGAGACGAGTGCGGTGGTCAGCAGGGCGGAGCACATCCAGCCGTAGACCTTCGTGAGAAACGACTGCGCCTCCTGTGCGATCGGCTGCGCGGACATCGAGGGCGATTGTGGCATGCGGGGCCTCCCTTCCAGAGCGGAACGCCGCGCTTGTGGCCGAAAACGGCCGCCGAATCAAGGGCGTTCTGTGTATTCAAAAAGCGCTTAAATTTCATTGTGTTGCATCGCGAGCCGGAGTAAATTCTCCTTCGTGGTGACTGCCGCCGGCATGATACAATATCTGATGATGCATATGGGACGAAGAGGGTGCTGCATCGGCATTGGAGTGGCGCTTTGCCTCCTGCTTCCGTGCAGGGTCGCCGCCTATCCGGAGCAGCTCGACGATGCGCATGTCGGACCGGTCTCCCCCGCGAACCCCTTCTTCGGCGAGGTGATCGGACAGCCGCTGCAGGAGGGGGAGTGGTTCAAGCTGGCGGAGACGCTCTATCAGGGGCCGAGCGGGACGGTCTACGAGTACAACCCCTACGGCGGCCGCATCCAGGAGCTGGGAAATGTGACGCAGGTGGGCGATCGCATCTACGGCCCCGACGGCGCGATCATCAGCCGAACGGTTCACGAGTACGATGCGCAGGGCAAGCGGCGGCGCACGCGCGTCTACGGCGATTTCTACTTCAGCGGGACGAAGCTTCGCGCCTTCAGCCGTACCGACTACGGGGCGGGCGGAGAGCTCACCGCCCGCCACGACGCCGCCTACGAGGACGGGCATCTCGCCTCGCGTCGGACGACCTACTACGACGAGGAGGGGAGGGCGACGCATACGGAGAAGCTGCACAACATCAGCTTCGGCCGAGACGGTCGAATCGCGGGCTATGAGCGCGTGCTGCTCGATAAAGAGGGTCTCATGCAGGCGCGCTACGTCTATTCGGATTTCGACTGGCGAGAGGAGGGGGCGCCGCTGCGCTACACGCGCCACCGTTACGATGCACGCAATCGCCTCATCGACCGCAACACGATCATGGCCAACGATCGCGGCCAGATCACGGCGCGGGCGCGGGTCATCTACAACGCCCGCGGGGAGCTGGTCGCCTCCTACGCCGACACGCGTTACGAGCGCGACGAGGCAGGGCGGCTGCGGGGCTTTCGTCGGATCGCGCGCGATGCCGACGGGGAGATCGTCCAGGAGCACGTCTACCGCGACTTCACCTTCCACGATACCGGCGAGAACGCCTCCTATCAGAGGATCGATTACGATCCCGACGGGACGCTCTTGCGGCAGCACACCTTTCGCCTCTCGCCCGCGGGGGCGCTTCTCGAACACCGCGGGACGGTCTATGAGGACGATCGCCCCGCGCACGGCTGGCGCGCCTCGCAGTTTGCCTACGACGAGGTGGGACGCCCGCGCGCCTATCGGCTCGCGTACCTCAACCGGCGGCTCGAGCCGATTCAGATGGTGGAGCGTTCGCGGATCCTCTACGATCACGACGATCGTCTCTTCGCCTATTCCGATCGGCGGTTGCGTCCCGACGGCACGCTGATCGAATGGATCGATGTCAGCGGGCGGCGCTACACGGGTGCCGACCGGTTGGCGACCTACAGCTGGATGCGACGCAACGCCGAGGGTGACGTCGTCGAGAGCGGCAGCTGGTTGCGGCCGCGCCGCGGGGGGGGAGGGCGATGAACAGAGGGATTCGGAGGTGGGCGGTGGGAGCGGGAGTGCTGGCGTTGTTCTGCGTCTGTGGCTGCACGGAGGTGGTGCCGCCCTCCGGTTCATCCACGACTGAGCCGGAGCGCACGGAGCAGTCGAAGAAATCGCCCAAGTCGGAGGTGCTGATGCAGCAACTTCGCGAGACGGTGGAGGAGGCGGACAGCACCTACGATGAACTCGTGCCGCCGCAGGCGCCGAAGCGAGCGCCCGAGCCGGCTCCGTCGCCGCCGGCGGAGCCGTCGAATGGCGATCCCTGGGGGAGCTGAGATGACGCGTGCGTGTCTCTTTATCCTGCTGGCCATCGCGGGCCTGCTTTCAGCGGTGGGCTGCACCGACGTGCGGCGTGCCGACCTGCAGAACGAGGGGGCGCTCGAGGTTGTGGCCGACGAGGGGACCCACCGGATGCTCGAGCGCCATCGTGTGGAGGAGATGATCGATCGGTGGGACGATCACGCCGATCGCTTCGAGCGCCATCACCGCTATCCGCCCTATCGCTCCGATCCGAAGGTGGAGTCCTGGACCGGCGCGACGCCCGGGAAGGAGGGACGACGATGAACGGAGGCCATGCGCGAGCCGGCTGGACGCTGTTG
>CAYPII010000116.1:0-6380 GCA_964410765.1 uncultured Myxococcales bacterium
ATCATCAACAGCATGATCATCATCAAGATCATCTGTCCGATTGCATCGTCACTCCCCACCTCTCCTGCACGATCATATCGTGACTACTACACTTCTTCATTTTCTCTCCGAAGGGTGATCTACTCGGCCGTGATCTCGATCGTCTCGATCACATCCCCCTGCCGGATCTGCTCGACCACCTCCATGCCGTCGATCGTCTGACCGAAGACCGAATAGGCGCCGTCGAGGAAGGGAGTCGCCTTGAGCGTGATGTAGAACTGCGAACCGCTCGAGCGCCGCTCCGGGTTGACCTCGTCGCCGGTGCGCGCCCAGGCGAGCGCGCCCTTGGTGTGCTTGGGCCCGATCTCCGCCGGGATCGTGTAACCGGGGCCGCCGGTCCCGGTGCCGGTGGGATCGCCCCCCTGCACGACGAAGTTCGGTACGACGCGGTGGAAGGTCAGCCCGTCGTAGTAGCCGTTGTCGGCGAGGTACTTGAAGTTCGTCACCGAGAGCGGCGCCTTGTCCGCATAGAGTTCGCAGATGACATCGCCCTTCGACGTCTTGATGCGCGCCGTGTACTTCTTCGTCGGATCGACCGCTGCCTCGGTCGGCTCGCTCCAGCTCTTCGTCTCGCCCGTCATCGTCGCCTCCTTGTGTTGTTTCGCCACGCTCTCCTCCGGCATCGCCTCGGGTTGTGCCTGCGGCGCCTTCGACTTGCACGCGACGCATGTCAAAGCCATCACCATCACCAGATAGAACGCTTTCCGTTTCATCTCCCCCTCCCCTTGCTGTTCTCGGTTCGCAACACGTGTCACGTGTATCGCATCACGTATCACGTGTCACGTGTTACGCTCCCGCCATCTCCTCCAGCTGCGCCTCGACGCACTCGGGCAGGGTCTTGAGGTTATATCCCCCCTCGAGGACGACGACGAACTTGCCCGCGCAGCACTCCCGCGCGAGCTCGGCGAGCGTGCGCATGATCCAGCGCAGCCCCTTGGTGGTCACCGCCATCCCGCCGAGCGGGTCGGTGATATGGATATCGTAACCGGCCGAGACGAGGAGGAACTCCGGCTGGAAGCGCTCCACCGCCGGGACGATGACATCACCCAGCGCGCGCTTGTAGTCGTCGTCGTCGGCACCGACCTCCAGCGGGACGTTGAGGGTCGCCCCCTCGCCGGCGCCAGCGCCGCGCTCGTCGGCGGAGCCCTGCCCCGGATAAAAGGGGTAGCGGTGCACCGAGGCGAAGAAGACGTCGGGGCGATCGTAGAAGGCCTGCTGCGTCCCGTTGCCATGGTGGACGTCGACGTCGACGATCGCAACGCGCGAGAACCCCCGCGCGCGGACGAGATGCTTTGCGGCGATGGCGATGTTGTTGAAGATGCAGAAGCCCATCGCGCGCCCCGCCTCGGCGTGATGCCCCGGCGGGCGGACGAAGGCGTAGGCGTTCTTCGCCGCGCCGTCCAGGACCGCATCGGCGCAGACGATCGTCCCACCGGCGGCATAGATCGCCGATTCCCATGTATAGGCGTTTGCGCTCGTATCGGGGTCGAAGGGGGTGAGCTCCTTGCCGGCCGTCTCGCGCACGCGCCGGATATAGGGTTCCTCGTGGATCGCGGCGATCTCCTCCTCGGTGGCCTCGCGTGGCGCCAGCGGGATGAGCTCGCGGCCGACCCCATCCCCCTCCAGGACGTCGCGGATGACGAGGAGTCGCCGCGGGTTCTCCGGATGGAGGTAGCCCATCTCATGAAAGGTATACTTTTCGCTCCAGAGATATGCGGTCTGCGACATGCCTCCCCCGCGCCGGCTCCTCTTTCCACTATTTCCGGTCCGGCGATTGGAGAAGGAGCATCGCCGAAAGTGCGGAAAAAAGCAACCGCCGGAAATCCCGTCAAAACGCGGTCGCATGGGCTTTGGCGGGAAGGGAAATTTCTTGCAATAGGGGCGTCAATCCATAAGATGGCGCTCCATTTTGCCGGTCAGTCCGTTCACCACCATCCGGAAGAAGGAGTTGCCATGGCTGCCAAGACCCTGACCAAGGAGCACTTTTCGTCCTTCGTCGACCGCCTCATCGAGGCCGGCCGGGTGATCGGCGTCACGCGCAAGGAGGCGAAGTTCGCCTTCAACGACCTGCGCAGCGCCGCCGACCTCGTCCTGGATTACGATGTCACGCTCCGCTCCCCGCGCCACTACTTTCAGCCGACGCAGGAGAAGCTCTTCGACTTCTCAACCGACGGCAAGACCACGGTGCAGCCGACGGTCGAACAGCCCGACCCCTTCGTCCTCCTCGGCGTCCACACCTACGACGCCAAGGCGATCCGCCAGATGGACCGGATCTGGTCCGAGACGAACGACGACGAGTACTATCGCCTCCGCCGCGAGGCGGCGACGATCGTCGCGCTCGAGCCGACGCGCGCCTCCGACTGGTCCTTCTGGGGCTCGATGGACGCCGCGACGATCGACTCGGGCTTCGACCTGCTGCTCACCGACCTCGGCAATCGTTACGTCATCGAGATCGGCAGCGAGAAGGGCGCCGCCCTCCTGGAAAAGCATACACAGGACGCGACCGACGCCTCGAAGGACGACCTCGCGGCACGCGATAAAAAACGCGCGGAGCTGGCGAACCTCTGCAAGGCGGAGCGGAAGATGCAGGTCGCGGCGAACGAACTCTCCGACTTCGTCAAGGCGAGCTCTGAAAACGGCATCTGGAAGAAGCAGGCGGAGAAGTGTTACAGCTGCGGCTCCTGCAACCTCGTCTGCCCCACCTGCTACTGCTTCGACGTGAAGGACGAGCTGGAGCTCGACCTCACAAACGGCAAGCGCACGCGCCGCTGGGACGGCTGCCTGCTCGCCGCCTTCGCCGAGGTCGGCTCGGGCGAGAACTTCCGCGAGCATCGCGCCGACCGCTTCCGGCACCGCATCTTCCGCAAGATGACCTACGTGCCGGAGAAGCTCGACGGCGAGCTCGCCTGCGTCGGCTGCGGGCGCTGTTCGTCGGCCTGTCTGCCGGACATCACCGACCCGGTGAAGGTCATCAACGAGATGAAGGAGGGCAACTGACATGGCGACCGCGACGAAGGAACAGAACATCTACCTCCCGGAGCTGGCGACGGTCGAGCAGGTCAAAACGATGACCGCCACCGAAAAGTATTTCCGGATCAAGCTCGACTCCGGCAAGGAGCTGGGGCATCAGCCGGGGCAGTTCGCCGAATTCTCGATCTTCGGCATCGGCGAGGCCCCGATCTCCATCTCCTCCTCGCCGACCGATGGCGGCGGCTTCGACCTGGTCGTCCGCAAGGTCGGCAACGTCACCGGCGCCATGCACCGGCTGGAGCAGGGGGCGAAGATCGGCGTGCGCGGCCCCTACGGCACCTGGTTCCCCTACGAGGAGACCAAGGGCCGCGACCTCCTCTTCGTGGCGGGCGGCATCGGGCTGGTGCCGGCGCGCTCCTTCATCAACTACGTGCTGGACAACCGCAGCGACTACGGAAAGGTCACGATCCTCTTCGGCGCGCGGTCGCCGTCGGAGCGCCTCTTCGCCGAGGAGCTCGCCGAGTGGACCAAGCGCGACGATGTGCAGTTCCTGGAGACGGTCGACAGGGGCGACGACTCCTGGAAGGGGAACGTCGGCGTCATCACCACCCTCTTTCCGAAGGTCGAGGGACTCGATCCGGCCAAGACCACCTGCGTCATCGTCGGTCCGCCGATCATGTACAAGTTCGCCATCATCGAGGCGAAGAAGGCCGACATCCCCGATCGCGAGATCGTCGTCTCGCTCGAGCGGCGCATGAAGTGCGGCGTGGGCAAGTGCGGCCACTGCCAGATCAACAACCTCTACTGCTGCCAGGACGGACCGGTCTTCCGCTACAGCGAGGTACAGCCGATTCCGGAGGCGTTCTAACTCGACAAGGAGAGCATCATGGCGAAGCCGAAAATTGCATTCTTTGATTTTGCGAGCTGCGAGGGCGATCAGCTGACGGTGATCAACCTCGAGGAGGCACTCCTCGACGTCCTCCAACACGTCGAGATCGTGAGCTTCCGCGAGGCGATGAAGGAGCACTCAAACGACTACGACATCGCCTTCGTCGAGGGCTCGTGTACGCGCGCCTCCGACGAGGAACGGCTGAAGACGATCCGCAAGAACGCGAAGATCGTCGTGGCCATCGGCGCCTGCGCCACCTGCGGCGGCATCAACGCGATCAAGAATACGCGACCGCTTGAGACCGTCCGCAAGGAGGTCTACGGCGACAAGTGGGAGCTCTTCGACACCTATCCGACACGCGCCATCGACGAGGTCATCACGGTCGACTACAAGGTGCACGGCTGCCCGATGACGAAGAGCGAGTTCGTCAAGGTCGTCAAGGCGCTGCTCACCGGCACGAAGCCGGAGATCCCCAACTACCCGGTCTGCGTGGAGTGCAAGCAGGCGGGCAACATCTGCGTCTTCGAGAAGGGCCAGACCTGCGTGGGGCCCATCACGCGCGCCGGCTGCGAGGCCTGCTGCGTCACCGAGGGCGCGGTCTGCTGGGGCTGCCGCGGCTTGATCGACGACCCGAACGCCGACGCGCACATCGAGGTCCTCGAGAAGTACGGCCTGACCGTGGAGGAGCTGACCAGCCGGATGAACCTCTACTTCGCGAACGCACAGCTGACGAAGAAGAACAGGACGGAGGCATCATGAGCAAGGCGAACCTGAATATCGACCTGCACTACATCACCCGCGTCGAGGGCCACGGCAACATCGTCGTCAGCGCCAAGGACGGAGAGCTCGAACAGGTCCAGTGGCAGGTGCCGGAGGCCCCGCGCTACTTCGAGGCGATGGTCGTCGGGCAGAAGTGGGATGTGCTCCACCACATCACCAGTCGCATCTGCGGCATCTGCTCCATCGGCCACACGCTGGCGTCGGTGAAGGCGACCGAGGCGGCGATGGGCATCGCGCTCTCCGAGCAGACGCAGATCCTGCGGCGCCTCGCGATCAACGCGGAGAACCTGCAGAGCCACACGCTGCACGTGGGCTATCTCGCGCTCCCGGACCTCGTCGGCGTCGGCTCGGTGATCCCCCTGGCGAGCTCCCACCCGGAGGAGGTCGGCATCGTCATCCGGCTCCACCGCCTGGCCAACGAGATGAGCGATCTCGTCTGCGGCCGCACCACGCATCCGCAGCGCATCATCCCCGGCGGCTTCACGAAGGTTCCGACGGCCGACGAGCTCAAGAACCTGCGCAAGCGCCTGGAGGAGTCCTTCGCGGATTTCGACGCCTTCGGCAATTTGCTCAAGGCCCTCGCGCCGAAGTTCCCGGACTTCACCCGCGAGACGGAGTACGTGGCGCTCACGCACCCGGACGAGTACGCCTTCTACGACGGCACACTCGCCTCCTCGCTCGGCGACCGCGGCGAGGTGAACGACTACCTCTCCTGGACGAACGAGTTCATCGTCCCGCAGTCGACGGCAAAGTACACGAAGCGCAAGCGCGATTCGCTGATGGTCGGCGCGCTGGCCCGCTTCAACATCAACCACGAGCAGCTGCTCCCGAAGGCGGCGAAGTGGGCGAAGGAGCTGGGCCTTGTCGCTCCCTGTTACAACCCCTTCTACAACAACGTCGCGCAGTTCGTGGAGTGCGTCCACAACGTGGAGGATTCGCTCCTGCAGATCGAGAAGCTGCTGAAGCGCGGCATCAAGGAGGAGCCGGTCGAGGTGAAACCGAAGGCCGGCCGCGGCATCGGCGCCGACGAGGTCCCGCGCGGCATCCTCTTCCACGACTACACCTACGACGAGAAGGGCTTCTGCACGGCGGCCAACTGCATCATCCCGACGAACCAGAACCACAACAACATCCAGCACGACTTCGAGGCCTTCGTGCCGCAGATCATCGACAAGCCGCAGCCGGAGGTCGAACTGGCGCTCGAGATGCTGGTGCGCGCCTACGACCCCTGCATCTCCTGTTCGACGCATTATCTGAAGGTGAACTTCAAGAATGGGTAGATTCGTGGTCTCGTAGATCGCGAGATCGATGTTTCGTTCAGGCAATCATTGAAACGGCGGGGTGCAAGCCCCGCCGTTTTTTGTTCGAATCGAACGAGGCCCGCCCCTATCGGCCGTTGCGCTTCGAGCAGATACCCGACTCCGCCCCCTCCTTCGCGCGCGTGACCCCGGCGGCCTGCTCCGCGGAGAGCTCCCCCCCAGCGCCCTTCGCCAACATCCGGGCGAGAAAGCCGATGACCTCAACCGCACCGGGGTGACAGAAGCGCCCCTGCAGCTCGGCCTCCTGCACGAGTTGCGTGACCATCAGCTCGCAGTCGGCGTCGCGCTTCGTGCACATCGCGCTATAATTGACCTCGGCCAGCACGTTTTGGATAAAGGCCGGCAGGGTCTCGTCCCAGTGATGAAACTCGTAGAGCTGGTCG
>CAYPII010000117.1:0-6326 GCA_964410765.1 uncultured Myxococcales bacterium
CATCTGCGACGAGGGCGAGAGCTGTTGGTATTGGCCGGACACCGACAACGACGGCATGTGGGATGGCGAGGAATCTTTGGAGTGCGCCCTCGATCCCGATCCGAACTGCGGGGCGGACTGATTACGAATACTGCGAGAGGACCTTCCGATACGCCGAGATGACCTCGGCGTATTTTTTTGCGCCGAAGATCGCCGAGCCGGAGACGACGATGTCCGCGCCCGCCTTTGCGACCGCCTCGATCGTCTCGCGGTTCACGCCGCCGTCGATCTCCACGGGGATATGCAGATCGCGCTCGGCCATGAAGGCCTTGAGCTGTGCCACCTTCTCGAGGCAGGCGGGGATCATCGCTTGTCCCCCGAAGCCGGGGTTCACGCTCATCACGAGGATGTAGTCGGCGAGATGAACGTACGGCAGGAGCTCCTTGAGCGCGGTGGGCGGGTTGATCACCGCCCCCGCCTTGCAGCCGAGCTGGCGGATCTTCGGCAGCAGGTCGGCCAGATCGCTCGTCTCCACGTGCACCGAGATCCAGTCGGCCCCTGCCTTCGCGAAGGGCTCGATGAAGCGCTCCGGCTCCTCGATCATCAGGTGGCAGTCGAAGGGGAGCTTCGTGCACGCGCGCAGCTTCTTCACCACCGGCGGTCCGATCGTGAGGTTCGGGACGAAGTGGCCGTCCATGACGTCGACGTGGATGACGTCGGCGCCCGCCTTCTCGATGGCGGCGATCTCCTCGCAGAGGCGCGCGAAGTCGGCGGAGAGGATGGAGGGGGCGATGAGCTTCTTCATCCGAGACGGGCTCCCTTCTCGATGCGGTGGCCGCGCAGGAAGTCGGTTGCCGACATCGGCTTCTTGCCCTCGGGCTGCACCTCGATGAGATACAACCGCCCCTCGCCGCAGGCAACACACAAATGGGTGTCGCAGTCGATCGCCGTCCCCGGCGGCGCCTTTGTCGGCTCGTTAAGCGGCGCCGCTTCGATCACGCGCAGCCGCTTGCCGCCCAGCAGCGTGAAGCTCCCTGGCCAAGGGGTGAAGCCGCGGATGCGATCGTAGATCTTCTGCGCCGGGAGCGACCAGTCGATGTGCCCATCCTCCTTCGCAAGGATCGGGGCGAAGGAGACCTGCTCCGGATCCTGCGGCTGCGGCGTGATCGTCCCCGCCGCGAGGCCGTCGAGTGTCTTGATCAAGAGCTCCGCCCCCATGCCGGCGAGGCGGTCGTGGAGCTGCTGCGCGGTCTCCGTCTCGTCGATGGTCGTCGTCGCCTGCAACAGGATGTCGCCGGCGTCGAGCTCCTCGACGATGCGCTGGGTCGTCACCCCCGTCTCGGTCTCCCCGTTGACGATCGCCCAGTTGATGGGGGCGGCACCACGGTAGTGCGGCAGCAACGAGGCGTGGACGTTCACACACCCCATCGGGGGGATCGCCAGCAGCGCGGCGGGCAGGATCCTGCCGTAGGCGACGACGACGATGCAGTCGGGGACGAGCGCGCGGACGTGTTCGATGCGCTCCGGCCGCTTTATCCCCTTGGGCTGGTAGAGCGGGAGGTCACGTTCGCGCGCGAGCGCGGCGACGGGGCAGGGGGTGAGCTTGCGGCCGCGGCCCGCCGGTTTGTCCGGCTGGGTCACGACCTCGAGGAGCTCGTACTCGGAGTCGAGGAGCGCCTCGAGCGCGGGCACGGCAAAGCCCGCCGATCCCATGAAGAGGAGTTTCATATCCCGTTACCCGATAAACGTCTTCTTCTTCGGTTCGCCGGATTGTTCCTGCTTCCGGCGTTTCCGGAGGTAGAGGTCCTGCTTGAGGCGGCTGACGGAATCGATGATGAGCCGGCCGTCGAGGTGGTCGATCTCGTGCTGGAGGGCGACGGCGAGCAGCCCGTCGGCCTCCAGCGTCCGCTCCTCCCCCTCCTCGTTCCGATAGCGGACCGTCACGTGGGCGGAGCGCTTCATCGTGACGGTGAACTCGGGGACGGAGAGGCACCCCTCCGGCCATTCGGTCTCTCCCTCGCGGGCGACGATCTCCGGGTTGACGAGCTTGAAGAGCCCCGACCCGTCGCGCACGTCGATGACCACGCAGCGGCGCAGCACGCCGATCTGCGGGGCGGCCAGGCCCACGCCGTCGTCGGCGACCATCGTTTCGGCCATGTCGGCCAGCAGCGCGCGGACCTCGTCGTCGACCGCGGCGACCGGCTCGGCCGCCTGGTGGAGGAGGGGGTTGGGATAGGTGATGACCTCACGGATCATGGTGCGCCCTCTCTGCGAGAGGTCTCTAGTGGCATGCACCCCCCTCCCCTTCAAGCATAAAAAAGGACCCTTTCACACCATCGCGAAAGGGCCCAAAAGGGGGGGGTCAATAGGATCAATCTCTTTCATAGATATTATCGGAGGGAGGGAGGGGCGAAGTTGCGCCAAAAGAGAAATGTCACAAAAATGCCGGGAAGAAGAATTAATCAATGTAATTGAATAGTTAGAGCATATTCCGCGGGTCGACGTCGATGCCGGTGCGCACGTTTCGGGGGGCGGCGGCCGCGATCGCGGCGCGCGACTGCGCCAAAAAGCGCGCCAGAGCGGTGCTTCCCGCCGCTTTGATGAGGAGTTGCCAACGCAGGCGGCCGCGGATCTTCGCCAGCGGCGCGGGGGCGGGCCCCAGGATGGCGATCCCCTCGGCGTTTCCGGCGATCGCGCGCAGCCGGTCGCCGACGGCGCGCGCGGCGCGCTCCACCGCGTCGGCATTCGTCGAGGAGAGGCGCACTGCCGCCAGCCGCGCGAAGGGGGGGTAGCCGAGCGCGCGTCGGTGATCGAGCTCCGCTGCGGCGAAGGCGGCCAGGTCGTGTTCCGCCGCGGCGACGAGACTGGGGTGCTCCGGCTGATAGCTCTGGACGATCACGCGTCCGCGCCGCGTCCCGCGACCGGCGCGTCCCGCGACCTGCGTGATCAACTGGAAGGCGCGCTCCGCCGAACGGAAATCGGGGAGTCCCAGGAGGGTGTCGGCGCTCACGACCCCCACGAGGGTGACGCGCGGGAAGTCGTGCCCCTTCGTGATCATCTGCGTTCCGACCAAGATGTCATAGCGCCCGTCGCGCATCCCGTCGAAGATGCGCCGCCGCCGTTCCCCCGTGCCGGCCATGTCGCTGTCCAGCCGCGCCACGCGCGCCTTCGGAAAGAAGTCGCGGATCTCCGCCTCCAGCCGCTCGCTCCCGTGTCCCACCGGGGTGAGCTCCGTGCCGCCGCACTCCGCACAGCACTCGGGCGCGCGCACGGTGTGATCGCAGTAGTGGCAGACGAGCCGGCCGGTGATCGCGTCGTTGCGACCCAGGTGCGCGGTCAGCGCGATGTCGCAGTTGGGGCAGGTGAAGACGGCGCCGCACCCCTCGCAGTGCACGGAGCTCGCGAAGCCGCGGCGCCCGATGAAGAGGAGCGCCTGCTCCCCGCGGGCGAGCGTCTCCGCGAGCGCCTCGTAGAGCGTCGGGGAGAGGGCGGCGAGCTCGTGCGGTTGTGGCCCGCCCGTTTCGCCTGAGCGAGCATCATGCTCGCGATGGCGGGCGCGGCGCATGTCGACGATCTCGACGGTCGGCAGCGTGGCCGTCCCGGTGCGCCGCGGCAGTTCGAAGAGGGCGTACTTCCCCTCGCGCGCGTTGACGAGACTCTCCAGCGACGGCGTCGCGCTGCCCAGCACCACCGGGATTCCCTCGATGTGCGCGCGCATCACCGCCGCGTCGCGCGCGCTGTAGGCGAACCCCTCGTCCTGTTTGTAGGAGCCGTCGTGCTCCTCGTCGACGACGATCGCGCCGAGCGATGGCAGCGGCGCGAAGAGCGCGGAGCGCGTGCCGATGACGAGGTCGACCGCGCCCTCGCGTGCACGACGCCACTGTTCGTGGCGCTGCGCGTCGGTGAGCCCCGAGTGCAGCAGCGCGATGCGCTCGCCGAAGAAGTTGCCGGCGCGCGCGGTCAGCTGCGGGGTGAGCGCGATCTCCGGGACGAGCAACAGCCCCCGCCGTCCGCGCGCGGCGAGTTCGGCGAAGAGGCGCAGGTATATCTCCGTCTTGCCGCTGCCGGTGATGCCGTGCAGGAGAAAGGGGGCGAAGCGTTGCTCATCCGCGGTGGCGATCATCGCCTCCAGTGCGCGCGCCTGATCCTCGTTGAGGGTGATCTCCGCCGTGTGCGGGAGGCCGATCTCCGCGGGAGCGGTCGGGCGCGTCGTTCGCGGTGCCCCCGGCTTCATCATCCGCGCGGGGAGCGCGGCGCGACAGACCTCGCCGATCGGGGCGCAGTAGTACTCCGCCATCCAGGCGACGAGTTCGAGGAGAGCCGGCGAGAGCGCCGGCGCCTCGTCGAGGAGCTGCTCGACCGCCTTGAGTTTCGTCGCGTCGATCTCGGACGGAGGGGCGTCGGTCATCTCCAGGCAGAGGCCGATCGTTCGACGGTTGCGGAAGGTAAGTTCCACCCTCGTTCCCGGAACGAGCTGCATCCCCTCCGGCACCCGGTAGGTGAAGCAGCCGTGGACCGGCGTGGGGATGGCGACGTTTGCGAAGGGCATGGCGGCTTCGTAGCCCAAGCGGGCCTCCTCCGCAAGCGCTTGTCTTTCGGCCCTGCCTGCGTTAGCGGTAGAAGCTCGGAAGGGGGGTCGCATGGCATCGAAAAAACGAGTCGGTGTGATTCTGTGCGGCTGTGGCCACCGCGACGGCTCTGAGGTCCACGAGGCGACGCTCGCACTCCTCGCGCTGGCGAACGCCGGGGCCGAGGCGGCCTGCTTCGCCCCGACGGGTTCGCAGCGCTTCGTGCGCGACCATGTCAGCGGCGCGGACGTTTCGGCGGAGCGCGACTGCCTCGCGGAATCGGCGCGCATCGCGCGCGGGCGCATCCGCGATCTCGCCGAGGCGCGCGCCGACGAGCTCGACGCGCTCGTCATCCCCGGCGGCCAGGGGGCGGCGCTCAACCTCTCGAGCTACCTCGCCGAGGGAACGGCCGGGAGGGTGCACCCGGAGTTCGAACGCCTCGTCGGCGAGATGTTCGCGGCGCAAAAACCGATCGGCGCGATCTGCATCGCCCCGGCGACGCTTGCGATGCTCCTCGCGAAGCGGGGGGTCAAGGCCACGCTCACCGCCGGCTTCGACGAGAAGGTCGCGGCCGACATCGAGGGGCTCGGCCACCGTCACGCCACCTGCCCGCCGACCGCCTGCATCGTCGATCGGGAGAACCGCATCGTCACGACGCCCGCCTACATGGAGGCGGCGTGGATCGACGAGGTCTGGCCGGGGATCGAGAAGCTCGTGCACGTGCTCCTCGAGATGGCCTGAGGCGACGGCGCGTATTCGTATCCGTACTCTTATGAAGATGCTCATCCTCCCCATCGGAAAGATCAAGTCGCACGCGGTCGGCGCGCTCGCCGCCGACTACGCGGGTCGGCTGGGGCACTACGCGCCCGTCGTCATCCAGCCCTGTCGCGACGAGGCGCAGGCGCTGGGCGTGCTCGGCCCCCACGACCACCTCGTCCTCCTTGACGAGCGCGGGACGCAGCGCAGTTCGGAGGAGCTCGCCGCCGTCATCGCCGAGCACCGCATGCGTGGGACGAAGCGGATGGTCTTCTTCATCGGCGGCCCGGAGGGGATGAGCGACGCGATGCGCGCGCGGGCGAACGAGCGGCTCGCGCTCTCGCGGATGACCTTCCCGCACGAGCTGGCGCAGGCGATCCTGCTCGAGCAGCTCTACCGCGCCTGCACGATTTTAAAGAACGAGCCGTATCATAAGTGACATGGACAAACACGCGATCGCACAGATCCTCGCCGAGACGGCGGCGCTGCTGGAGCTCACCGGCGCCAACACCTTCAAGGTGCGCGCCTACGAGAACGCCGCGCGCGCGGTGGAGGGGCTCGCCGACGACGTCGCGGCGCGCGCGCGGGCCGGGACGCTCACCGAGATCAAGGGGATCGGCAAGAACATCGCCGCCCACATCGCGGATCTCGTTGCGCGGGGGAGCTTCGACGAGTACGAGGAGCTGCGCAACGCGGTCCCCGCGGGCGTCCTCGAGATGCTCGCCATCCCGGGGCTCGGCCCCAAGAAGGTGCATCACCTCTGGCGGGGGATGGAGCTCACCACGATCGCGCAGCTCGAGAAGGCCTGTCGCTCCGGGCGCGTCGCGGACGAGGAGGGGTTCGGGAAGCGCAGCGCCGAAAAGATCCTTGCGGGGATCGAGACGATCAAGCGCTTCGCCGGCCGCTTCCTCTACGCGGAGGCCGCCGCGATCGCGGAGGAGGTGCACGCCGCAATCGCTGCGTGGCCCGAGGTGATCCGCTCTGAGGTCGCCGGCTCGGTGCGCCGCCGCAAGGAGCTGGTGA
>CAYPII010000118.1:0-6229 GCA_964410765.1 uncultured Myxococcales bacterium
CATGGCGAGGACAATCGGCAGCCAGACGCCGAGGTCCGCCGGCCCGCTGGCGATCATACAGGCACAACCGGAGGGTCCGCCCGCCGGCGCCAGGTTCGGCGGTGCCGCGACGAAGTTGAGCTTGAGATCCTTCGGATCGGGCGGAATCTCCCCCGCCTCGCCGTAGACGGACTGCACGATCGAGAACTGGTAGTTGAGGTTCTGTTCCCACGGCCAATTCGACTGCATCCCCTCGCTCGCGATGACATTCTTGAGCTGGAGGAAATCGAACTGCCGATTCTCGATGTACCACTGCTCGATTCGCGTCCCCTCCGGGATGTTGAAGCCATCGCAGGTCGGACAGGGGGTGACGTCGAGCGGCACGCGGTAACGGGCGATGAAGACTGTCGAGCCCGCCTGCGGGGCCGTCGACGGCGCCTGCTGCGCGCCGATCCCGAAGCTGCCGGAACTGATTGAGTAGCTCTGCCCCGCGGCAACCGGCACCACCTCGAAGGACATCATGTTGTTGATCGCCGTCCCGCCGCCCTCCATCGGCACGACCTCCGCCAACATCGGCACCGCCTGCGAGAGCGCCAGGTCGACGCCCGCGCTGAGGTCCGGGAGGGTCATCGCCCGCAGCGAAGCGGACTGCGCCCCAACCGTGGGCTCCAGCGGCAAGACGCGCAGCGGCTGCTGCACGAGCTCGACGGTGTTGTACTCCATCCTCCCGATGTCGAGGAACTGGGAGCCGGAGGTCTGCGCGATCATGTAGGGGAGGACGTTCCCCTCCATGCTCGGCAGCGGCGACTGGCTGCTCGAGAGCGAGAGGCCGATATCCGCTGTCGGAATCGTCGGCGCCGCTCCGCCCTCCACGCGGCAGACGCAGACAATCTCCTTGCCCGGCTCGACGATGCGCTCATCCTCGGTCCGGCCGGAGGGATCCTGAATGTAGGTCCGGTTGAGCTCGAGGATCCGATCGCGCGCCGCGTTGCTCGAGTAGGTCTCGACTTCGCACTGGCACTGGTCGGGGCCGACGTTCGCGAGGATCTGCGGATCGTCCGGGCCAGGCCCGGGCCCATCGCCCGCCATGCGACAGCTGCACTGCGAGTCACAGATGCGTCCCGCCGGGCAGTCGGCGTCGCTCTTGCACTCCACCTGGTCGTCGGGGAGCTGCAAACAGACCGGCTGATCGTAGAGGCAGGTGCAGGTGTTGATCTCGCAACCGACGACGCTCTGGTCCGGGCGGGCCGGACACTGCTGCTGCGCCAACTCGATCGCGGGCGTCCCCTGGAGCGTCGCCGTGTCGCACTCCTCCCCGCTGTCCGGCACGCCGTCATAATTACAGACGACGGAACCGGTCAGGGCGATGGCGGTCATCTCGCGATCGCCGGGCATGTCGACGCCGCGCGGGAGGCGGAGATTTTCGATGTTGAGTGATGGCGAGATGATGGGGATATTCCCCTCCCCGCCGAGCTGACACCCCGCCGCGCGCCTCATCTCCGCCGAATTGTTCTGCAGATTGAACCGGAAACCAACCATCCGGGCGAGCTGCATCGAGAGGTTCGCCAGGATCGGCTCCCGCTCGAGGGTCTGCGCAAGCGCCAGGTTGAGCTCGTTTTGAACGGCCTGGAACTCGACGAGCTCTGCCTCGGTGACGCTCCTGCCCTGCATCGCCATCGCCGCCACGAGGAGATCGGTGATCGGGAGCAGTGCCTTTGACTGTGGCTGCGCCACCGTCATGTTCGTTGCCGTCACCTTGGTTGTGATGACCTCCGTCGTCTGTGCGGGGATCATCGCCGCCATGGAGCCGATCGCATGCCGATCGGCGCTGATGACGACGTCCGGACGCCAGGTGGCGGCGAACTCCGTCCCCGCATCGCCCTCCCCGCGGTCCTCCCCCTCGCGCTGCAGGAGCCCCTCGTCGAGCGCTCCCGACGGCTCCATCTGCTCCAAGTGCTGCATCTCATTGAACTCGAATTCCTCCGTGTTCCATGAATTCGTATCAAGATTCAACGCACACTGCGTATCCCACGCATAACAGAGCTCCGCGGCCTGCTGCTGCGAGCAGAGGAGTTCGAGGCAGGGATCGGCGCCCCCGCTCAGACCATCCTGGATGGTGGGACAGTCCGGCTTGCAGCATTCGTCGCCTATAAAGAGCGGGAGCGTGTACTCGTGGTTGTTGAATGTGACCTTGCAGATCTGCGCATCCGCACAGCGCTGCGGGATCGGATGACCCGCGGCATCGGTGAAGGGCAAGGAGCCCAGCCCGGATGCCTGGATATTTGCCGCGAGCGATTTGTAGGTCTCGTAGATGCTCGCGACCGTCGGGTCGTCGTCGTTCGTATAATCCGGACAGCCGATCTCCGGGAGCATCAGCGGCAGGCCGTTGATCTGGGCGAGCGCGTCGGGGCTGCCGTCGACGTGATCGGCCTCGATCATCCCGACGCCATGCACGAGCGCCAGTCCCAGTCCATCGCCGAGATCGCGCGCCGCATAGCTCCGATACCCCACGCGGACACGGCGGTATCCCGCCGGCGCCGTCGTGAAGGCCGCCCCTCCCTGGTTGGAGACGATGTAGGCGAAGGCGGTGTAGTTTCCGCCATCCCGATCACAGCGGTTCTGGGCATCGGTCGGCGCGCTCCCGCTGCAGACGATCTCCTCGGCAGTCATGTTGCCGAGCGCCAGGTCATTGTCGCCGTCGCCGTCGAAGTCGCCGATCGCGGCGGAGGCGACCTGTGGCCTCAATGCCGGATCGACCGGCAGTTCGAGAGGGTTCACCGCCGTCACCGCACAGGGATCGCCGCTGCGCAGGACGATCGATATCTGATTTGCGAAGAGGCGCGGTTCGTTCGGATCGCCGTTCGAGAAATGCACGGCTTCCTCGGAGAGCTGCACCGTCTCCCGCCCCCGCCATGTGACGATGAAGTCCTCGCAGGTGTCGCCGTCGAGATTCCCCGTGCGCACCTGATAGGGCAGGTAGTCCCCCAATGGCGGCTGGATCAGGATCGGTTCCGGGAGGACGAAGGGGGTCTCGATGATGGTCTCCTGAAATCCCGGATTCACGCATTCTATAGGACTCAGCCCCGTCTGATTCATGTTCGTATTTTGCTGAAACAGCGCCACCTGACTCCGCGCCCAGAAGTGCGGGCCTGCGGGATCGACCTGATAGACGATGGCGTTGCCGTTCGCATCCAACCCCCCGCCGGAGGGGACGAGGAGGGTTTGCTTCCGCTGGATCGGAGCCGACACGCCATCTCCCACCATATCGGTCAACACCGCCGCATCGAACATCCCCGGGCCGACGAGGGCCGGGATCTCCGGCTCCATGAAGGAGCTGGGGTTCATGTGCTCGTAGTCCCCACCCCGCCACTGCTTCTCCTGCCTCCAGAAGAGCGCGAGCGACATGACCATATCCGGGAAGATCGTCGTATCATGGGCGAGCGAGTCGAAGTCGAGGCACTTGGTCGAATCGTTGGGATCGACGCTGTGGCACTCACCCAGGATATCGGCCCAGCGCCAGGCGCGGCTTTCGGTGATCTGATCGTTCACGCACATATAGGGGACGACATAGGGCCGGCCGTACTCGTTGAGCATGTAGTCGTTCACACCCCAGAGCGTGTTCTGGTAGACGACGGCGACGTCGGTATCGGTGTAGCCCACCCGATCGCCCTCGCCACCGATGTCGATCGCCTCGACGGCGATCGGATTGACCGCCATCGGCATGATCGGATTGGTGACGAGGAGCTGCCACGCATCAGCCGTCATTTCCTCCCTAAAGTTTCCGGAGGACGTATCCAGGTTGAATCCCTCCATCGCCGTGTAGCCGGTCAGGCGATAGCGCGGCGGGTTGACATCGTCGTCCTTTCGGAAGAAGGCGAGCGGCGAGACATAGCTCGCCTTTTTCTGCCTGGACTGTTCCATCCAGGCATCGGCGGCGACCTGGTTCGCCCCCATCGTCATGCCCATCTCCCACAGGACATTGAGGTTGAAGGCATCATAGGCGGCACCAACGATCCCCTCGCCGATATCGGCGACATCGTAGAGGAAGACGTCGTCGTACGGATCGGTCAGCGCCGGGTTCTCATTGGTGCAGTCCTGATAAAACGGATAGATTGGATAGGCGGTCGGAACGAGGCACCACTGGAATCCCGGATGGACGATCGTCGCCGGCGCCGGTCCCGGCGTATAATACTGCGCATCGCCGAGGACCCCCGCCTCCAGCGGGTCGACTCCGAAGAGCTGCTGAAATTCGCCCAGCGGCGATTCCGCGCGAATATCGGCGATCGTCAGGCGCCGGTTGACCTGGTTTCCCTCGGCAATCTGGTAGTTGTTCCCGACGGCGATCTGCGTCCCACTCGGAGAGGTATAGGAGAAATCCTCCGGACCGATCCCGTTGAGCGGTGCCATCGACGAACCGGTCCGCCCCGGGAGCTGTTCGATCCGCTCGGAGCGAGCGTCGACTGGCCCCCCCATCAACGCGCCCGGCGATCCGACGATGTCGTGGATCACGATCGGAAAGAGGCCGTCGAGCGGAATCTCCCCATCGTCGGTGAAGAGCGGGCTCCCCGTCGGATGGCGGAAGAACTGCAGGTCGGTCGTCGTCGTCTGGGCCGGCGCATCGCTGCTGTCGCCGCCGACGAGGATCGGCGCGGTGTAGCGCTGCTGCGCCGCTGCCGTCGCGACCAGCGCCAGCACGAGCCCTGTGGTGAATACACCCTTGAGGATGGTCTTCATAAGACACCTCCGTTCCAGGAGCTATTATTGCAAGGACGATGCCAGAGCGCAAAGAGCGAAACGACAGCTCAAACTATTGATTATTAATGTGAATATATCCCACGTTGTTTTGCCGCCGCTTTCATTTTGAGAAACCGCGGGAATCGTCAATTTTCCGTCCCCTCCGGGTGCCCCAGAGCGAAGGCGGCGTGCAGCGCCCGCACGGCGCGATCGGCGCAGTCCATCGCGATGACGACGGAGACCTTGATCTCCGATGTCCCGATCATCTCGATGGCGATCCCCTCGTGTGCCAGGACGTCGAAGATCCGATGCGCCACCCCCGCGTGGGAGCGCATCCCCAGGCCGACCACCGAGATCTTCGCGATATCGCCGGCCGCCTCCACGCGCCCCGCCCCCACCTCGCGCGCCGCGTCCTCGGCCAGCGTCATCGCGCGCTTCAGGTCCCCCTTCGGACAGGTGAAGGTGAGGTCGGTGTGGCCGTCGGCGGAGACGTTCTGGATGATCAGGTCGACGTTGATGTCGGCACGCGCGAGCGGTTCGAAGATGCGCGCGGTGACCCCGACGCGATCCGGCACGCGGCGGATGGCGACCTTCGCCTCCGCCGTATTGCAGGTCACACCGGAGACAACCGTCCCCTCAAAGACCCCCTCCTCCGTCACGACGGTACCCGGAGCATCGCTCAGCGAAGAGCGCACGACGAGCGGCAGCCCCTCCTTCGCGGCGAGCGCCACCGCGCGGCTGTGCACGACCTTCGCACCGGCGTCGGCGAGCTCCATCAGCTCCTCGGGGGTGATGCGGCCGAGCGTGCGCGCGTCCGGCACGATGCGCGGATCGGCGGTGAGCACGCCGTCGACATCGGTGAAGATCTCGCAGCGATCCGCCCCGAGTGCGGCGGCGAGCGACACCGCCGTCGTGTCGGAGCCGCCGCGGCCGATCGTCGTGATCGCCCCCGCCTCGGTCACCCCCTGAAAGCCGGCGACGATCGCGACGCGACCCGCCGCGAGTGCCTCCTGGACGCGATCGACCGCCATGCCGCGGATGCGCGCGCGGCCGTGGTTCGCATCGGTGACGATCCCCGCCTGACTCCCCAGGAAGGTCTCCGCCGCGATGCCGCGTTCCTCCAGGACGATGGCGAGGAGTGCGATCGACTTCTGCTCGCCGGTCGCGAGCAAGAGATCGACATGGCGCGCGTGTGGCTCGGTCGCCGCCTCGCCGGCGAGACGAACGAGCCCGTCGGTCTCCCCCGCCATCGCGGAGAGGACGACCGCCACGCGATCGCCGGCGCGCGCCGCTTGGGCGATGCGGTCGGCGACGGCGTGGATGCGCCCCAGGTCCCCCACCGACGTTCCGCCGAATTTGTAGACGAGCGTCTTCATGTCGAGCGCCTCCGGCGCGAGGGTGCCTTGTGGATCGCGCGGCCGAGCGCATCGAGCCCCGCCTCCGGGATCACCTCCGCGAGCGTCGGATGCGCATGGACGACGCGCTCGAGCTGCTCCACACTCATCCCCCGCTCGAG
>CAYPII010000119.1:0-6215 GCA_964410765.1 uncultured Myxococcales bacterium
GGGGGAAAGCCGCCGCAATGCGCGCGCTGCCATCCGCGTCGGCACACGAATCGCTAAGCTCGCCGAACCGCGCGGCGATTTGGAGAGCGCCGATTCGATGCGCGTCTGGGTAACACGCGCGCTGTATGCACGCGGAAAACGCTTCCGCGCCGCTCGCCAACTCAAGGGCCTCGAACGCTCGCTGCGCACTCGGCTCGAACAGGTCCGACGTGATCAACTGCCAGCAGAGGAGCGCGCCCTGAGACAGCGACTGGCCATGCTGCTGCACCAACGCGGCCGATTTCTCGATGCCGCACGAGAATACGTCGAGAGCGCTGATGTCTATGCCACACCGGAGGTCGCCCAGCAGCTACGCCAGGCAGGTGAGCTCTTTGCCCAGAAGCGACGCTGGAACGATGCGCGGGAACACCTGGAGCGCGCGGCCAATATGCAGCGCGCGCTCGGCAACAGCGCCGCGGAGCTCGACGTCCTGCTGCGCTTGCGGGAACTCCTCCCCAACAAGCGCCGTCTGCGGAAAGCCCGTCGGGAGACGCTGGAGCGAACGGCGCAGCTCGCCGAACAGATGGCTCGCCGTGATGACGGAACCGAAGAGATCGCGCTCTCACGAGCGGAACAGCATCGGCGACGGTCACGACAACATATCGAGGCCGCCGCCAACCGCTATCAGCTCGCCGGCGAATTGCGCTTGGAACTCGGACAATATGAGGGAGCCGCGACGCGGGGCTTCATTCGGGCGGCCGCGCTCTATCGCATGCTGGAGAAGACGACCGAGCAGCGCATCGAACAGCTTATGAGCGACTCAAACGCGAAACCCGAACAGATCGAACGCATGCGCGAAACGGAGCGGGAACGAGTTCGACGTTTTGAGAAAGCGGCGGAATTTTGCGAAGCACAGACGGATGCCGCCCTGCGCCGACATCCCGATTCGCGCAGCCGGAAGAAAGCGCGCGAGCGCCGAAATACGATGATGTCGGAAATATTTCCCCAGTATGCCTTCCTGGAACGAGCGGTATCGAGTTCCTCGCCGAAGCGCGAAACGGCCATCCTGGGTGAGGGACAACACGCACCGAATACGATCGAACTGAAGCTCGATTCGGGCAAGTCCGTCATCATCGAACTCGAACCACCAAAATCGGACTCCTCTTTTCAGGTGCTCTCGGATGCACAGCTCGAGGAGCTTCTGGAAAGCGCTCGCGAAGTGCCATCCGGACACTACCGGGCCATCACCTCCGAACGCGCAGCCACCGAACCAAACGGCAAGCCGCCGGAGGAGAGTGGAGATTGATTCACAATTCGTGGTTCATTCGTACACACGAACCCGCTCGATCGCGCGGGCGCGTCCGCGCCGCTCGTCGATGTCGATGAGCACCCCCTCCAGGCGAACATCGCCCTCGGCGACCTTGAACTTCTTCTTCTCACCGGTGAGGAAGCGATGGACGGCGACCTCGTGGTCGAGGCCGATGACGGAGGCGTGTGGGCCAGTCATGCCGAGGTCGGAGATGTAGGCGGTCCCCTTCGGCAGGACCTCCTCGTCGGCGGTCTGCACGTGCGTGTGGGTCCCCAACAGCGCCGCGACGCGACCGTCGAGATACCAGCCAAGCGCGCGCTTCTCGCTCGTCGCCTCGGCGTGGAAGTCGACGACGACGGCATCGGCCCGATCGCCGATCTCAGTGAGGAGCGCGTCCATCGCGGTGAAGGGATTGACCGCGCGCGCCCCTTTCTCCTCCATGAAGATCATTCCCTGCAAGCTCACGACCGCCACGCGCGCGCCGCCGCGCGCTGCGAAGAGCGCCCACCCGCGCCCGGGGAGCGAGACCTCGACGTTGTGCGGGCGCAGGATCGGATGGGAGTCGAAGTAGGAATGGATGGCGTTGTGTTCCCAGATGTGATTGCCGGCGGTCAGCACATCGACCGGCGCCTGGAGGATCTCGTCGGCGGTCTTGGGGGTGAGCCCCCGCCCGCCGGCGGCGTTCTCCGCGTTGGCGATGACGAAGTCGGCGCCGGTGTCACGGACGAGGCCGGGGAGGCGCTCCCGAAAGATGCGCCGCCCCGGCCTGCCGAAGATGTCACCGATTGCTAAGATAATCATGTCCACCACATTTGCCAGCAACGTTCAAAAAAAATCCGTGTGTTCTAAGCGTTGCTTGCGTTGCTTGCCTTGCTGGCGTTGCTTGCGGTGTTATTTCGCGTATTCCGTCGCCCGCGTCTCCCGGATGACGGTCACCTTGATCTGGCCCGGGTAGGTCATCTCCGCCTCGATCTTCTTCGCGATGTCCTTCGAGAGAACCGACGCCTCGGCGTCGCCGACCTGCTCGTTGGCGACCATCACGCGGATCTCGCGTCCGGCCTGGATCGCGTAGGCCTTCTCGACCCCCTTGAACGAGGTCGAGATGCGCTCGAGGTCTTCGAGGCGCTTGACGTAGGCCTCGAGCACCTCGCGGCGGGCGCCGGGGCGCGCGCCGGAGAGCGCGTCGGCGGCGTCGACGACGAGGTCGAGCGGCGAGTTCTGATCCAGGTCCTCATGGTGCGCGCCGATGGCGTGGCAGATCTCCGGATCCTCGCGGTACTTCTTGCAGTACTCCATGCCGATGAGCGCGTGGCTCCCCTCCACCTCGTGGCTCACCGCCTTGCCGATGTCGTGGAGCAACCCCGCGCGTCGCGCCTTCGCCTCGTCGATCCCCAGCTCGGCGGCCATCATTCCCGAGAGATAGGCGACCTGCTTGGTGTGCTCGAGGACGTTCTGCGCGAAGCTGTAGCGATACTTGAGCGATCCCAGCAGCTTGACGAGCTCCGGATGGACGTTGGGGACGTTGAGCTCCAGGCAGAGCTGTTCGCCGATCTCCTTGATGGAGGCGTTCACCTCCTTCTCGGCCTTTCCGACCATCTCCTCGATGCGCGTGGGATGGATGCGCCCGTCGGCGATGAGCTGTTCGATCGCAATGCGCGCCACCTCGCGCCGCACGGGGTTGAAGCCGGAGAGGATCACCGCCTCCGGCGTGTCGTCGATGACGATGTCGATGCCGGTGGCCGCCTCGAGCGCTCGGATGTTGCGCCCCTCGCGGCCGATGATGCGGCCCTTCATCTCGTCGTTCGGCAACGGGATGACGGAGATCGCGCGCTCGGCGACGTAGTCGCTCGCCATCCGCTCCATGGCGGTGGAGACGATATACTTCGCCTTCTTGCCTGAGTCCTCCTTCGCGCGCTCCTCGATCTCCAAAATCTGGCGTGCCGCCTCCTGCTTCGCCTCGTCGACGAGCGATTCGCGCAGCTGCCGCTTCGCCTCCTCGGAGGTAATGCCGGCGGTCTGCTCGAGCTGCCGGCGCGTCTCCGTGACGAGCTCCATGTATCGTTTCTCCAGCCCCTCGACGTGCTTCTTCCGGTCGGCGTTCGACTGCTCGGAGCGATGCAGCTCCTCCTCGCGCCGCTCCATGAGGCCGAACTTCTTCTCGAGGTTATCCTCCTTCGCCTGCAGGCGCTTCTCCATCCCCTGCAGTTCGCGCTGCTTCTCCTGGCTCTCCGCTTCGAACTCCGTCTTCGCACTGAGCTTGATGTCCTTCGCCTCGATCTCCGCATCCTTGCGCAGCGACTTGGCGTCCTGCTCCGCCTCGCGCAACATCGCGCTCGCTTTCGATTCCGCCTCCTCCAACTTCTGCTTCGCGACCTGCCGCTTCAAGAGCAGCCCACCGCCGAGCCCGACGATAAAAGCGACACCCACGATGATCCACATCCACATTTCCGGCTGCATACACACCCTCCTCTCTATATCAACGCCCGACGGCGTACGGCGGCTGGCCGGCGCCGCGGCGAGCGGTTGTCGTCAGTGACAACGGATGATCCGCTTTTCGGTCACGATGCTGTCGACCGCGTTCTTCTCGACCCCCATCGGGAGGTCGGAGACCACCTGAAAATCGTAGGCGAGCGCCACGCGCTCCCCGCGAAAGGCGCTGAGGCACTCGGCGTAGAAACCGCCGCCCATCCCCATGCGACCGCCCGCGAGGTCGAAAGCGACGCCGGGAACGATCAGGACATCGAGCGTGTTCACGTCGCGCAGGCGGCTGCGTCTTCCGGCCGGCGTGCGGATGCCCTCGTGCGCCGCCTCCCACTCCTGCGCCTCCATCGCGCGGAAGAAGCCGGTTTCGCCGGTCGTCTCGTCCAGCGCCGGCGCGTAGAGCTCCTTGCGATGGCGATCGCCCTCCGTGAATATCCGATCGGTGCGCACTTCATTCGCAAAGGGGAGGTAGAGCCCGATACGCAACGCGGTGCGCACCGCCTCCTGGAGCATCGCGCGGCGCGCGATCTCACCGCTCGCCTGCTCAATAAACGCGGCGTCGAGCTCCGCGCGCGTAGCCATCATGCGATTGAAGAGCTGCACCCTCGAGCCCGTAGTCATGGACGACTCCCTTCCGGTGGACGTCGGAGTCGGACGGTCGATCTGCGCTTGGGATGCAGGATGGAGGAGGCACGCGCCGCCGGCGTGAACTACCGGTTCGATCAGCGGCTGTCGTGATGCCTCGTCATATGGGCGGTTTCGGTTCAATATCGGCGCCAACTCCCTGCCAGCGCCGGAATGCGTCTCACGCCTGGGGCCCCGAGGCCCCCTCCCCATCCTCATCGCGCGGGCCGACCGACCGTCGACCCTCACTGCACTGCCGGCGACCTATAGTGGATCGCCGCAAACAATTCAACTGCGATTCGAGCCGCAAAGACCCGACAATACTATCACTTTTTACATGTCATTCCCGCATGCTGGAGGCGGCCCGCCTGCCGACAGGCAGGGAATCCAGGCCGTGCTTTCCAGACTGGATCCCCGACCACAACACTCGGGGATGACAAAACGATCGGGGACAGGCCCCTGCGGGGTCTGTCCCCTCGTGAAGACGCTCATTTCCGGCAACGACGGAGATGATCCCTTCTGGAAGGCCCCCCACCTGATCCGGGGGCCTTTCAGAAGGGGTCAGATTCGAGGCGTCCGGGAAAATCGCGACCGGAGCGTACAGGGGAGTACGTGAGGATCGCGATTTTTCCGGCAACGACGGAGATGATCCCTTCTGGAAGGCCCCCCTGAAAAAAAAATCCCCCGCCTGGGCCGTGTGCTATCCGCATTTTCTTGAACCCTGACTCAGTCAGGTGGGTGATCGTATTACCGCTTCAGGCGTCCCCGCCCCTGTGTCGAGGGGCCGGCCGTCGATGGGAACCACAGTTCCTCCTGATCGGGACCGGTAAACCCCCTCGGCAGAGAAGCGGGGCGTGCGCACCACGGTAAGGGACAATCCCCGGTGTAATGCTGTCGGTTCTAAAATGCTGGACGACAAACACGCACCCCGCAGGGGAAATCCAGTTGTTGAAAAAGAGCGATTACAGCTGCAAATCAATCAGTTCGATTAGATCCTGCACCTTCTTCTCAACCGTGCCGATCTTCTGCTCCCGGTCGTTCTGATATTTGAAGAACTCGTCCGCGATGTTCATGGCGGCCAAGATGGCCACGTTGAGCGATGCGACCGAATTCGTCGTCTCCATCACCTCCACGATCTTCTCGTTCACGAAATCGGCGATCCGTCGGACGTAATCCTCGTTGGAGTCGCTCTTGACCATAAACTTCTGGCCCATGATCGCCACTTCCGTCGTCTTCTTCACCTGCGACTCCTTTCCGACACCATCTGTAATGATAAGCGTGAACCCGAACCGAGTCAAGCGACATCACTGGAAAAACACCCAAAAAACCACTGCATTTCAGTTATTTCGACCAATGTCCGTGAAAGCGGATGAACAATACCTCACGCTTCTGTTGAGACAAGAAAAAAATTGATCTCCCGGTTTGGAATGTTGACCTCCTCGACCTCCACGCGCACCCGGCCGCCCACCCGGAACTCCTGGCCCCGACGCTTCCCGCGGATCACCGGTCCCCGCTCGTCGTAGCGGTAGCGGTCGTCCTCCAGAGAGACGAGCGGGACGAGCCCCTCCACGAAGAAGTCGACGAGCTCCACGAAGAAGCCGATCTTCGCCACGTGGGCGATCACCCCGTCGAACTCCTCGCCGACGTGGTCGAGCATGAAGCGTGCGGCGTAGAGCTTGGCCATCTCGCGCTCCGCCTCGACGGCGATCCGTTCACGGCGTGAACAGTGCTCGGCGGTCTCGTGAAGCGCTCGTCCGATGGTCCGATGGTCCGATGGTCCGATAGTACGGTCCGATGAACGGGCAAGCGCACGCGTCAGCAG
>CAYPII010000120.1:0-6134 GCA_964410765.1 uncultured Myxococcales bacterium
CGACATCCTCGTTGCCACGGATGATCCGAAGGCGGTGATGGATCGTTTCGTCGCGCTTCCGCAGGTGCTGCGCGTCGTCGAACACGGCCGGACGAAATCGGAGGTCCTGCTCGCCGGCGGCATTCAGTGCGACCTGCGCACGACGGCCGACGCCGAATACCCCTTCGCCCTGCACCACTTCACCGGTTCGAAGGAGCACAACATCGCCCTGCGCTCGCTCGCCAAGAAGCGGAAGATCAAGGTGAGCGAGTACGGGCTCTTCAAGGGGACGTCGAAGAAAACGATTCCCTGCGCGGACGAGGCGGCGCTCTTCGGCGTCTTCGACCTCGACTACATCGAGCCGGAGCTGCGCGAGGATATGGGCGAGATCGAGGCGGCCGCCGAACATCGGCTGCCGACGCTCGTCGAGCGGCGCGACCTCAAGGGGGTCCTGCACGCGCACTCGACCTACACCGACGGGCGCGCTTCGATCGCCGAGATGGCCGAGGGGGCGCGCGAGCGCGGCTTCTCCTACCTCGTGCTCGCCGACCACAGCCAGGCGGTGACGGTGGCCAACGGAATGAAGCCGGCGACGGTGAAAAAGCAACACCGTGAGATCGACGCGCTCAACAAGAAGCTCACGGGCTTTCGCGTCATCAAGGGGATCGAGGTCGACATCCTGCCGGACGGATCGCTCGACTACGACGACGAGGTGATGGCGCGCTTCGAGTTCGTCATCGCGGCGATCCACTCGCGCTTCGGGATGGGCGAGGAGGAGATGACCGCGCGGATCATCAAGGGGATCTCCCATCCGTGTGTCGACCTGCTCGCCCACCCGACCGGGCGGCTCCTGCTGGAACGCGACCCCTGCCGCGTGGATCTTGCGCGCGTGATCGATGCCTGTGCCGAGCTGGGCACGGCGATCGAGATCAACGCCCACCCGCGGCGCCTCGACCTCGACTGGCGCTGGTGCAAGCATGCGAAGGAGTCCGGCGTACGCCTGGCCATCTGCCCCGATGCGCACGACCCGGCCGGCTTCGACGACGTGGCGCTGGGCCTGGGCATCGCGCGCAAGGGGTGGCTGGAGAAGGGCGATCTGCTCAACTGTCGGAGCGCGGAGCAACTCCTCGCCGCGCGCGCGCGGCGGATACGGCGAAGTTGATCCGGTCAGCCGCAGAGGCCCGTCGGGCGGGAATCTGCCAATATCGGAAAACGTGCAAAAAGGGTGCGGCGGGGGTTTACGAACGCGCGCGCTTCGATTAGAGAGTCCCCCTCGCCAGGAGGAGGTCCCCCGTGCTCGACAACCTGTTCAATCCGAAGGCCGTGGCGGTGGTTGGCGCCTCGCATACACCGGGGAAGGTCGGCTACGCGATCATGCAGAACCTCATCGAGAACGGCTTTCCCGGGCCGATCCATCCGGTCAATCCGAAGTCCGAGGAGATCCTCGGAAAGAAGTGTTTTCCCGACATCCCCTCGCTTCCGGAGGGGATCGATCTCGCCGTCATCGCCATCCCCGCGAAGTTCGTGCCGCAGGCGATCGAGCAGTTGGGAGCTGCGGGGATCAAGGCGGCGATCGTCATCTCCGCCGGTTTCAAGGAGGTGGGTGGCGCGGGCGCGGACCTGGAGAAGCGCCTCTATAACGCGGCGATGGTCAGCGGCGTGCACGTGCTGGGGCCCAACTGCCTGGGGCTGATCAACACGCAGGCGAAGCTCAACGCCTCGTTCGCGGCGAGCCACCCGGAGCCGGGGAACATCGCGGTGCTCTCGCAGTCGGGCGCGCTCTGCACCGCCATCCTCGACTGGTCGGCGCGCCACCACATCGGCTTCTCGAAGCTCATCTCCATCGGCAACAAGGTCGACATCGACGAGGAACAGCTCATCGAGGCGCTCGGCGATGACCGTGACAGCGGCGTGATCGTGGGGTACCTCGAGAACATCAACCAAGGACCGCACTTCATGCGCACCGCCGAGCGCGTGACGAAGCGCAAGCCCATCGTCCTCATCAAGGCGGGGACGACCTCGGCGGGTGCGGCGGCGGCGAGTTCACACACCGGATCGATCGCCGGCGCAAAGGTCGCCTACGAGTGCGCCTTCCAGTCCAGCGGCGTGTTGCAGGCCCCCTCGCTCGAGGCGCTCTTCGACTACGCACAGGCATTTTCCTATCAGCCGCTGCCGCGCGGCCGGCGCGTGGCGGTGGTGACCAACGCCGGCGGCCCCGGCATCATGGCCGCCGACGCGATCGAGAACGCCGGGCTCGCCTTCGCGAAGCTCTCCGAGGGGACGGAGGAGAAGCTGGGGTCGTTTCTCCCCGCGGCGGCGAACATCCACAATCCGATCGACATCCTCGGCGATGCGCCGGCGGAAGTATACGGCAAGGCCCTCGAGACGGCGCTCGCCGACGACGGCGTCGACGCGGTGATCGTGCTGCTGACCCCGCAGGCGATGATCGACTGCACGAAGGCGGCCGAGGTCATCGTCGAGACGGCGAAGCGCTTCGACAAGCCGGTGATGGCGTCGTTCATCGGCGCGATGCGCGTGGCCGAGGGGGTGGAGGTGCTCCAGCGCGGGAAGGTGCCGCACTACGCCACGCCCGAGCGCGCGGTCGATGCGTTGACGAAGATGGTCGACTACACCACGTGGCTGAACAAGCCGCCGCGCATCATCCGCCGCTTCGCCGTGAACACGACGAAGGTCGACCGGGTGATTCACCTCAACCGCAAGCGCGGGCAGCTCGACATCGGCGAGCAGGACGCGAAGGCGATCCTCGCCGCCTACGGCTTCACGATTCCGCAGGACCGGATGGCGCGCAGCCCCGAGGAGGCGGTCGCCGCCGCCTCGCGCATCGGCTATCCCGTCGTGATGAAGATCGTCTCGCCCGACATCACGCACAAATCGGACGTCGGCGGCGTGAAGGTCGGCCTCTCCGGGCCCGGGGACGTGCGCGACGCCTACGAGCTGATGCTCGCGCGCATCGCGAAGCGCCAGCCCGACGCGCGCCTCAGCGGCGTGCTCATGCAGGAGATGGTGACCGAGGGGCGCGAGCTCATCATCGGCATGACGCGCGATCCGCAGTTCGGTCCGATGCTGATGTTCGGTCTCGGCGGCATCTACGTGGAGGTCCTGCGCGACGTCTCCTTCCAGCTCGCGCCGATCAACGCCGAGGACGCCATGCGCATGCTCATGGGGACCAAGACCTTCAAGCTGCTCAAGGGGGTGCGCGGTCAGAAGTCGGTGGATATGGAGCTCGTCGCGGAGTGCATCCAGCGCATATCGCAGCTCTCGATGGACTTTCCGATGATCCAGGAGCTCGACATCAACCCGCTCAAGGTCTCGAGCGAGCTGGCGCGCGCGGTGGCGGTCGACGCGCGTGTCCGCGTCTCCGAAGCGTGATCGAGGGGTGAAAGATGAGCGTATTCGAATGGTCCTTTGATTGGAAGAACGCCTACCGCGACAAGATCGTCCCGGCGGGCGAGGCGCTCTCGCACGTGCGGTCGGGCGACAAGATCTTCATCGGCACCGGGTGCGCCGCGCCGCAGAAGCTCATCGAGCAGCTCACCAACGAGCGCGGCAATGTCTCCGACGCGGAGATACTGCATCTGCTCACGATGGGCGTGGCCCCCTATGCGATGGAACGCTTCTCCGACAAGTTTCGCTTCAACAGCTTCTTCATCAGCGAGAACGTCCGCGATGCGGTGCAGCAGGGGCTGGGCGACTACACGCCGATCTTCCTCTCAGAGCTGCCGCGCCTCTTCGAGGAGGGGCGCGCGGCACTCGATGTCGCGCTCATCCAGACGACGCCGCCGGACGAGACCGGCATGGTGAGCTTGGGCGTCTCCGTCGACATCGTGCGGAGCGCGACGGAGAACGCGAGTTTGGTCATCGCCGAGGTCAACCCGAACATGCCCTGGACCTACGGAAACTCGCTCATCCCGGTCGATCACATCGACTGCTTCGTCGAGTCGGAGATGCCGCTGCTGGACTACCACCCCGTCGAAGTCGACGACACCATTCGGCGCATCGGGCGGCACATCGCCTCGCTCATCGAGGACGGCTCGACGATCGAGCTGGGCATCGGCGCGATCCCGCAGTCGATCATCGAGTTCCTCGACGAGAAGCGCGAGCTGGGCATCCACACCGAGATGTTCACCGACCAGCTCGTCGATCTCATCGAGCGCGGGGTGGTGACCGGCAACAAGAAGATCCTCGACCGCGGCAAGGTCGTCGCCTCCTTCCTGATGGGGACGGAGAAGCTCTACCGCTACGTGCACAAGAATCCGGCCGTGGAGATGCACCCCTCCGAGTACGTCAACGACCCGTACATCATCAGCCAGCACCCGAAGATGGTCGCGATCAACGTGGCGCTGCAGGTCGACCTCACCGGCCAGGTCTGCGCCGATTCGCTGGGGCACCGCTTCTACAGCGGCATCGGCGGACAGCTCGACTTCATCCGCGGCGCGGCGCGCTCGCCGGGGGGGAAACCCATTATCGCCATGAAGTCGACGGCGAAGGAGGGGACCGTTTCGCGCATCGTGCCGATGCTCTCGCCGGGCGCGGGCGTGGTGACCACGCGCGGCGACGTGCACTACGTCGTCACCGAGTACGGCATCGCCGATCTCTTTGGGAAGAACATCCGCGAGCGGACGATGGCGCTCATCGAGATCGCGCACCCGAAGTTCCGCGAGGAGCTTTTGCGGGAGGCGAAGAAGCTGCGCTATATCTACGAGGACCAGATCGAGCTCACCGGCGGACGGAGTTCCTACCCGGAGGATCTCGAGCGCTGCCACGTCATCGCGGATGGCACGGAGGTCCTCTTCCGGCCGATCAAGCCGACCGACGAGGAGCCGATGCGCGACCTCTTCTATTCGCTCTCCGAGCAGAGCGTGCACCTGCGCTTTTTCCAGCCGGTGAAGAGCATGCCCCATCGGCGGATCATGCCGCTTGTCTCGATCGACTACGAGAAGGACATGGCGATCGTCACCACGATTCAGGACGCAGCCGGCGAGAAGATCGTCGCGGTCGGTCGCTACATCCGCGCGTCGAAGGAGGATCCGCTCGCGGAGGTCTCCTTCATCGTGCGCGACGACTGGCAGAACCGCGGCATCGGCCGCGCGCTGCTGGGAACCCTCATTGACATCGCGAAGGGCCGCGGCATCGAGGGCTTCGTCGCCTCTGTGCTCGCCAGCAACAAGCAGATGCTCTCCGTCTTTCACGCCAGTGGCTACAAGCTCGACACCCACTTCGAGGAGGGGGTCTATGAGCTCTCCTTCCGCTTTGATGAGAAGGTGTAGATGATGGCGAAGCTACCGCCGCCCCAGGAACGCGCGCCCAAGGTCCTGGAGAAGCTCGCGAAGCTCTACCCGCAGGCCGACTGCGAGCTCGACTTCTCCTCGCCGCTCGAGCTCCTCGTCGCGACCATCCTCTCCGCGCAGTGCACCGATGCGAAGGTCAACGAGGTGACCCCCGCGCTCTTCAAAAAATACCGTACGGCGAAGGCGTACGCGAAGGCCTCCACGAAGGAGCTGGAGGGGATGGTGCGCTCCACCGGCTTTTACAAGAACAAGGCGCGGGCCCTCCAGAACTGCTGCACGCAGCTCGATCTCGAACACGGCGGAGAGGTGCCCGAGGCGATGGAGGATCTCGTCGCGCTCGCCGGCGTCGGGCGCAAGACGGCGAACCTGGTGCGCGCCTACGCCTTCGGCAAGCCGGCGATCATCTGCGATACGCACGTCCTGCGCGTCTCCAAGCGCCTGGGTTTTTCGACCGAGAAGGATCCCGACAAGGTGGAGGCGCAGCTCCAACCGCTCGTCCCCGAATCGCGCTGGACACAGTTCTCAACGGTGCTCATGTGGCATGGGCGCCGTTGCTGTGCTGCGCGAAAGCCCGACTGCCCCGGGTGCGCCGTGCGGGCCCTCTGTCCCTCCGCCGACGCGGTCTGACGGCGGGGCCCTTTCCCTTGACAGCGCAGCGGGGCGTCGATAGAGGCGCAAAGGAACCTGCCTCGAGGAGGACACCATGGCGGAACTCGACGAAAAGGTGCCGGAGAACGTCGACGGTCGCTACTACGTCGACACGAGCTGTATCGACTGCAACCTCTGCCGCGACGTCGCCCCGAAGAACTTCGGGCACCAGGAGGAGGGGGGCTACGCCTTCGTCTC
>CAYPII010000121.1:0-1355 GCA_964410765.1 uncultured Myxococcales bacterium
CAGGGGGCCCAAGTTGCTGGGACGAAGGGGGGTCTGGATAGGTGGGACGGGACAACCCCCGAAGTACGAAGTAATATCTCTTGTAATAACAGCGTGTTACATTATTACTGGATCCGAGGGACACCACGTCAACACATTTAATTATACTTAAAATAAAATGTAATACATGATATGATTTAATCATGATTAAAAAATACATAAAACGCCCTCAGTACCTCACTCGGGTCCAACCGTTCATCGACAAGGACATCATCAAGATTCTCGTCGGCCAGCGCCGCGTGGGAAAGAGCTACCTGCTCTATCAGATCATGGATCTCATCAGGGCGAAGCGACGAACCGAGAAGATCGTCTACATCAACAAGGAACTTCATGAGTTTGAAGACATCGAGAATCATAAAGACCTCGTCACATACATCGAGTCCGCCTGTGAGAAGGCGAAGGGAAGGAGCGCCGTCTTCATCGACGAGATTCAGGATATCGAGCATTTCGAGAAGGCCCTGCGGAGCATCAAGGCCATCGGGAAATACGACCTCTATTGCACGGGGAGCAACGCCACGCTCCTCTCCGGAGAACTGGCCACCTATCTCAGTGGGCGCTTCATCGAAATCGAGGTGCACAGCCTGACCTATCCGGAGTTTTTGATCTTCCACAAACTCCCGGACGACGACGATGCGTTCTTCAAATACCTCAAGTACGGGGGATTGCCTTATCTCATCCATCTCGAACTGGAGGACATGATCGTCTATGATTACCTCACGAACGTGAGAAACACGATCCTCTTCAAGGACATCGTTGCGCGTTACAACATACGGAATGTCAACTTTCTGGAGCGGTTGGTCGACTATCTCGCCGATAACGTCGGGAGCATCGTTTCCGCCAAGAGGATCAGCGATTTTCTCAAATCCCAGCGGATCAACATCTCACCGAACGTCGTCCTGGATTACCTCTCCTATCTCGGATCTGCCTATTTCGTTCAAGAAGTCCCCCGCGTCGACATCAAGGGAAAGAAGGTGTTCGAAATCAACGAGAAGTACTACTTCGAGGATATCGGTCTGAGGAATTCGGTCATTCGATACCGACAGGCCGACATCGGCAAGGTGTTGGAGAACGTCGTCTTCCACCATTTGCGCGCGGCGGGATACGACGTCAAAATCGGCCAGATGGGAAAGAAGGAGATCGATTTCGTCGGTGAGAAGGAGAGCGAGCGTCTCTACATCCAGGTGGCGTATATGATCACGAAGGAGAACCGGGAACGCGAGTTCGGCAACCTCCTCGACATCCCGGACAATTATCGAAAGATCGTCGTCTCGATGGACCCCCTCATCGGCGACACGAGCTACAAGGGAATCGAGCAG
>CAYPII010000121.1:1455-6110 GCA_964410765.1 uncultured Myxococcales bacterium
ATGAACATACGGAGATTCATCACCACCCTTTGAACGCCGTCAGCTAATTCGGGGAGACACGAGCTACAAGGGAATCGAGCAGATGAACATACGGAGATTCATCACCACCCTTTGAACGCCGTCAGCTAATTCGGGGACACGACACTTATCTCCTTCTCCTGGGGGTGGCGGATAAGACCTCGGTGGTTCGCACGCAGCCGTTGAGGAGCAGCTGCGTACTATGCAGCCGCTACGATTACGGATGCGGGCCCTTGGAGTGCTCGACAAAATTCTCTGAAAGAGAATTTCGAGAGCGTTTACGGAGAGGGAATCCCTGCCCCTGAGCACAACGAAGCCCCCTCGCGGGGGCTTTGTTGTGTTCGCCAGCATACCTCTTAATCATCCTCAACCAAACCGCACTCATCGAACGCACCCTCCTGATCGAACCACACAGAGCACCCGCCTCCTTCAAGGCAACACCTCCGATCTTCAAAGATCTTGTGCTCGGACTGCGTGAAATACAGCGAACGCAGGACACCCGTCAGGTAGAATGAAACACTGTGGAGAAGGGAGACCTTTACTCCCCCGATCTCAAAATCCCTCGTTCCGGCAGGAAGTTCGATCCTCACTTTTTCCTGGTCGAAGAACGCGACACTCCCCTTCGGAAAGAGGACGCCAAAGATATCCTGTGCCTCTGACAAGCGGCATACGTTTTCTTTCACGCCTGGACAATAAGCACCTTCACGGCAACCGTGTTCGACAACGCACTCGAGTTGAACATCTCCGTACTGCCGCTCCACGATGGTAACGCTCCGATTGTTGACCCGCTCCATATCCTCCTCCTCTCGCGCCCCTTGGTGTGCGCTTGACATAGCGGCAGAAGGTGTTATTAATCAAATTAATACTTTCTATATATTTATAAATAATACTTATATGTATGCCCAACTCCGAACACTCCTCATGAGCGCCGACCTCGGCAGCGTCAGCATCGCCGCCCGGCGGCTCTACCTGACACAGCCTGCGCTGACGCAGCACATTCGCTCTCTGGAGGAGCAATTCGGCGTGAAGCTCCTCCGCCGCGTCGGCAACGCGATGGAGCTCACACCGGAGGGCAAGCGCCTCTACGACGCCTCAAAGAGTTTGATCGCATCCTTCGAA
The DNA here is from genome assembly GCA_964410765.1 of uncultured Myxococcales bacterium. Lineage (GTDB taxonomy): Bacteria > UBA10199 > UBA10199 > 2-02-FULL-44-16 > JAAZCA01 > CAYPII01. Next base: position 2,593 of record CAYPII010000121.1, read on the forward strand.
GGGCTCAAGGAGATCTTTGCTCCGGACGAGGCGAGCAAGGAGACCCTACAGTTTTCGACGATCGACTCGATCACGCTTTCGATCCTTCCGACGACGATCAAGAGAGTGCGCAAGGCGTGCCCTCAGGCACGGCTTGTACCACACGTCGAGGCCTCGGGACTTGCGATCCAACACCTCCTCGCCGGCGAGCTCGATCTCGCGCTGTGCACGCTCGACCATCTCCCCCGTTCGCTCGGCAAGGAATCCCTCTTTGAGGAACGACTGATCTTCATCGGCGCCCCGGAACATCGTGCCATCAGGAACGCACGGAAGCTGTATGACCTTCCGATGATCCTCCTTCCACGGTCGTCGATGACGCGTTCGCTGATCGACAAGGCCCTCTCGGATCTCAAAATCGCGCCGCAGATCTCCTTGGAGACGATCAAGGTCTCGACGATCATCGCCTTCGTCGAAGCCGGGATGGGCGTCTCGCTCGTGCCCAACTATTCCGTCCAGAAGGAGCTCAAGAGCGGGCGGATCGTTGAGATCCCCATCAAGGTGAAGGCGAGACGGACAGTCGGCGTCGCCTACTCCCGAGAACGACCGCTCTCGCCGCTCGCCCTGACGTTCATTCGCGAACTCCGTAAGCAGGGCGCCAAGCTTCGATAAGGGGATCTTCATGAACATCAAGAACGTCCGTGAGATGGAGTATTTCACCGCCGCCGACGGGTGTCGGATCACGGAGACCTTCGGCATTCCGACCGAGGGCATTCGCGAAGGGAGTGTGGCATTCGCCATCCTCTCGCCGGGGCAGAAGACCGATCCGCACAAGCACACCTTTCGGGAGTGGTATATCATTACAAAGGGAACCGGCGCCCTCTTCATCGACGAGGAGCGGCGCACCGACGTCAGGCCGGGCGACAACATCCTGATGCCAACGGATGGCTGGCACAGCATCGAGAACAGCGGCACCGAGGATTTGGAGTTCTACTGCTTCTGCGTCCCCGCCTTCGACCTCGCGGGGACAACGATGAAGGACGGCACGAAACCGACGGAGAGCATCGAGAGGAGTTTCTGATGGAGACCCTCCCCCCCTTCTTCTTCGAGCTCTTCGGCGACCTGCCCAAGCAGGGCCCGGGGAGCACCGCGAGCTCACTGCGGGCGCTGGGCGCGATTCCCGACGTCGGGGAACTTCAGCGCATCCTGGACGCCGGCTGCGGATCGGGACGAAGCACGCTCCTGTTGGCCGAACGGACGCCCGCAACGATTACGGCGCTCGACCTGCTCGATGAACAGATCGCGGCGCTCGAGAAAAACGTCAGCGCGAGCGCGTACGCCGATCGCATCGAGATCGTGCAGGGGAGCATGGGCGACCTCTCCTTTGCGAAGGAGCCGTTTGACCTGATCTGGGCGGAGAGCTCGATCTACAACATCGGTTTTGAGAAGGGCCTTCGATACTGGAAGGAACACCTCAAGGACGGTGGTTACATTGGCGTCTCGGAGGCCGTCTGGCTGACGGACAAACCCGATGCGGAGGTAAAGGCCTTCTGGGATCGTATGTATCCCGCGATCCAGACGGTGCCGAACAACATGGCCCTGATCGCGCACTGCGGCTACGAGCTCCTCGACCACTTCCTGCAGCCGAAGAGCGACTGGTGGGAGGGCTTCTACGATATCCTCTCCGAGCGCGTCGCCGCCTATCGGAAACGTGAGCTAAACGACGAGGCAAAGGCGATCCTCGCGCAGACGGAGATCGAAATCGATATATTCCGAAAGTATGCCGACCAGTACGGCTATGCCTTCTTCGTCATGCGGAAGGTATCATAGAAAGAAGAACGATGATCGTTCAGCAGATGGCGGAACGGCGCTGCGCGACACCGGCAGCGGCATTTTCGTCGTTCTTCCCTAAAAAGCGAAACCCCGGACAGCCGTAGTCCTCGATGTCTTTCCGGTCGATCGGGTAGGTCGTGCAGTTGCCGGGCTTGTAGGGGTGCAGGATGCACTTGTGGCACTCCCCCTCGCGCACGATGAAGGGACAACGCCGAAAACAGCAGCAGCGGCCGCACATTTGACAGGAGCCACTGCGCCGCGCGAGTTGCTGCGCCACATAGCCCTTGCGGAAGTGGATGATGAAGAAGCGCCGCAGTCGCCCACGCCAGCGCATGCGCAGCACCGGGATGTCGCGCCAACCAACGCGCACCGACGCCGCCTCTCCGTCGGAGACACACAGGTAGCGCCGCCGATCATCCTCGCCGGCGGTCACCAGCGTCGTCTTCCGCTTGTGGACGAAGAAGCCCATCAAAAGCAGCGAGCAGTACGCCGGGTAGAAGAGCAGCTGTTCGAGAAAAGCGCGCATACGTACGAATCTCTATCATACTGCGCCGTCATTTCAACACGCGCCGCAGCAACGGCGGTGGCGCCGCTTCGCAGATAGCCGTCGCTTGGGCTTTTCATCCGATTCGAATCGCGGCAAATAAAGGGTATGTATCATGCCTACATCATCCGCCTCTCCGACGGATCGCTCTATACCGGTTATACGACGGACGTCGAGCGGCGCGTCGCCGAGCACAATGCCGGCACGGCCAGCCGTATCACGCGCAGCAAGCGGCCGGTGGTGCTCGTGCATCAGGAGTCGTTTCGGACAAAATCCAGGGCAATGCAACGTGAGGCCGAGATCAAGTCCTGGCCGCGCTCGCGGAAGGTGGCGCTGATCCAAAAGAAGTCGACGCGGACGACACGCTAACGGCGGACGAGCGGGACGGGCCGGCAGATGCGTCCCTCCCCCTCGTTGTGGCAGTCGAGGACGTACTGCTTCGGTCGGCAGCGGCAGATGCGTTCGAAGTCCTTCTTCTCGCAGATCTCCACGAAGTCCTTTCCGCACGGCCCCGCATGCGGTTCCGCCTCCGCTTCGGAGAAGACGTTCTCGACCGCATACTTGAGGGCATAGTCGACGAAGGCGACCGCCACATCGAGCAGGTCGGAGACCTTGAGCCGGGATTCCCAGATCGGCTTGACCATCGGTTCCTCCTCTCCCCTCAGGAGGTATCGGCCTCCGAAACCCCGCAAGTTGTGCCTCGTTCGAATCGTCCGCCGCACACAAGAAAAGGCCCCGCCGGGGAGGGGCCTTTCGCGCCTTCCGATTGATTCTCTATTTTCGGGTCGCGACGTAAAACTTCCGCTTCCCCACGATCCTCTCGACCGTAACGTACTCGTCGGTCATCGCGTCAAGCGCCTCCGCCGTGGCCGGCGCGAACTCACCACAGTAGTCCTCGCGGTCACAATAGACCATCTCAAAGGGGTCGTCCTGCTCACAGTTGATGCTGCGCGTTGAAACAGTCGTGCAATAGCGCCCCTCCGACTGGATCAGTGCACTGTGATAGATGCCGATGAGACTGTGACGGTTCTCGGCCTTGTTCAATCGCGTTGCAGGCATCTCGGCGGGGAGCGCGTCGAGTCGTGCAAGCTTGCTGGAAAAGAGTGCGCGGTGGTCGCCCAGTTCCTCGAGCATGCGGGCGGAGTTCGCCTCGAGCTCCTTGGTG
>CAYPII010000122.1:0-4797 GCA_964410765.1 uncultured Myxococcales bacterium
GCCTATCCGAAGCCCGCACCCGTCGACGGCGTGGAGGCGCCGCCCGCTGTGGCGTTGGAGTATTCCGTCGCCGGGCGCGTCGGCCATGCGCTGGAGCCCATGATGCGCCCGCTGGGCTTCGACTGGAGAATCAATACAGCGCTGTTGGGTTCGTTCGCCGCCAAGGAGGTCTTCGTCTCGCAGCTGGGGATCGTCTTCTCGATCGGGGAGGCCGACGAGGAATCGGTGCCGCTGCGCGAGGAGATCGCGCGGAACTATACGCCGCTGGTGGGATTGTGCGTCATGCTCTTCTGCCTCATCGCCACCCCCTGTATGGCGACGCTTGCGGTGACGCGCCGCGAGTCGGGGAGCGCGTGGTTCGCCGTCTTGCAGTTCGCCTTCCTCACCGCCGTCGCCTACCTGGTGACGCTCGTGGTCTATCAGCTCGGCCGCTTGCTCGGTTTCTGAGTCCATTTCCGCGCATTTTGCGTTGAGATTCTTCAAAAAAGTCGGTACGTTAAGGCCCTATGCGATCTCCCTGGAAGCGCCTCCTCCTCGTTCCGGCAATCTGCCTGCTCTTCGCCGCATCCGCACAGGCGGCGAGCTTTGATCCGGGCAAGGAGTGGAAGTCGATCTGGACGAAGCACTTCCGCGTTCACTTCCCCGAGCGCCTCACCCCGGTTGCGCAGAAGACGGCGCGCATCCTCGAGGAGCTCTATCCGAAGGTCACCGCGCAGTGGAACTGGGAACCCTTCCGGTACACCGAGGTCGTCGTCGTCGACAACACCGACGAGGCGAACGGGATGGCGAACCTCATCCCGTATAACTGGATCCTGATCTACGCGGTGGCGCCCCGTCCCGATTCGTCGCTCGCGCACTACGACGACTGGCTGCGCACGCTGCTGGCGCACGAGTTTACGCACATCGTCCAGCTCGACGCGGTCGGCGGCTTCTGGTGGCTTCCGCGCCTCGTCATCGGCAAGACGGTGGCGCCGTCGGGGATGGACCCCAAGTGGATGCGCGAGGGGTTGGCGCAGTACGACGAGACGATCTACACGCGCGGCGGGCGCGGGCGCGGTGCCTACAGCGAGATGGTCGTGCGCACCGCGGTGATCACCGACACCTTTCCCCCCATCGACGTCGCCGACGGCATGGGATGGCGCTGGCCCGGCTACAAGGCCCCCTACATCTACGGCATCAAGTTCGTCCAGTGGCTCGTCGACACCTACGGCGAGGAGAAGCTCCATCAGTTCGACCGCCGCACGCGGCGTTCGCCGCTGCTGGCGATGATCAACCACCAGGCGCGCAACGTCTACGGCAAGACCTTCTACGAGCTCTGGCGCGAGTGGCAGCAGTCGCTCCAGAAGCGCTATGAGCAGGAGCTCGCCGAGATCCGGGCGAAGGGGATCACCCCCAGCACGGTGCTCCTCGAGAATATCCGCGACCGGCAATACGCCGCACCCGCACTCTCGCCGGACGGGAAGCGGCTGGCCTACGTCGTCAGCTCGCCGCACGGCCCCGACCGCATCGAGGTGCTGGAGCTTTCCACCGGCGAGATCACCGTCGTGCGCGAGAAGGGCGGGAGCACGCAGCTGGCCTGGAGCCCCGACGGAACGAAGCTCGCCTTCTCGAAAGTCGGGGGCTACAAACGCTACAACGCCTTCTTCGACCTCTACCTCTACGACTTCGAGAAGCCGAAGCGCAAACGCCTGCGGCGCCTCACCGCGGGCGAGCGCGCGCGCAGCCCCTCCTTCCTTCCGTCGGGCAAGGCACTCGTCTACGTGAAGGGGGACAGCCGCTACGATCTGCTCAAACGCATCGACATCGAGAGCCGCGAGTCGGTGATCCTCACCAAGGAGATCGACGAGTACGCGCAGTTCGCCAACCCGCGGGTCTCGCCCGACGGGCGCTTCATCGCCGTCTCGAAGTGGACGCCCGACGACGGTTGGCGCATCTTTCGCTTCGACGTCGACGGGACGCATCCCAAGCGGCTGACGCGCGGGAGTGGGCTCGCTATCGAGAGCCATCCGGTCTGGACGCGCGACGGCCGCTCCGTCCTCTTCGGCTCGGACGAGTCGGGGATCGGCAATATCTACCGCGTTCCCGCCGAGGGGGGCGAGGCGGTGATGGTCACCAACGTCGTCACCGGCGCCGCCCAGCCGGCGGTCTCCCCCAGCGGCCAGCTCTATGCGCAGTCCTACGGCCCGGAGGGCTTCGAGATCGCGCAGTTCGAGGTCGATCCCCTCGTCGGAGGCGGACCGGCGCCGGAGGGGCTGCGGGGCGATGGCACGGGCCGGCGCGGCGGGCGCGGGAGCGCACGGCCTGGCAGGGGGGAGGGCGAGGGCGTCGACGAGGGATATTCGTGGCGCCAGGAAAACCTCACCGCCAAACAGCGGGCCGAGGTCGAGGAGGCGCTGACCGGCGCGATGCCCAGCGGTCGTCGTTACTCGCTGGTGCCCAAGAAGTACGTCGCCTTCGGGCAGTCGCTCTTCATCCCGCGCTACATCCTGCCGAACATCTTCTACGCCGATGACGCCCTCTTCGCCTCGGCGACGCTCGGCGGAAACGACGTCCTGCGCTGGCACAACTGGGACGCGGGGGTGACCTGGCGCAGCGACGCGAACTACTTCGGCTATCACGCGCGCTACTTCTACAACCGCTATCGTCCGCTCTTCGGCGTGCAGGTGCGCGACTACATCGTCGACTTCGGCAACATCACCTTTCTCAACCCGAACACCGGTTTGACGAACACCGTGCACTTCTACGAGAAGCGGCGCGGGGTGACCCCCTTCATCGCCGTGCCGATCTGGCGCACCGTCCTCTCGCTCTCCTATTTTTACGAGGACCACATGCCGGAGACGCGGCTGACACAGGCGGAGCAGGATGCGCTCAACCTCGGCATCTTTTCCGGCATGCGCGCGCGCTTTGTCTACGGCGATGCGGAGAAATACCCCGCCTCGATCAGCAACGAGAACGGGCGGACGATCCAGCTCACCGGGATCATCACCAACAGCATCTTCGGGAGTGCGGAGCGCAACGAGCAGATCATCTTCGCCGGCGACTGGCGCGAGTACATTCGCCTCTTCCGCCACAACGTGCTCGCACTACGCGCCGGCGGCGGCATCACCTGGGGCGACCAACTCGTGCAGGGGACCTTCGGACTCGGCGGCGCGATCGGCGAGGGGAGCTTCGCCGGCGGCGGTTCGTACAACTACTTTCCGTTGCGCGGCCTGCCGGTCTCGGCGCTTTCGCGTACGCGCGCGATGCTCTTCTCCGCCGAGTGGCGCTTTCCCATCGCCTCGCCGCAGCGCGGGATCGGGACCTGGCCGGTCTTCTTCAAGGAGTTCTCCGGCGCGCTCTTCGCGGACTACGGCAATGCGTGGAACGCCCACGAGGGGGGAAGCGACAGCTTCAAGACATTCTTCGACGAGTTTCTCCTGGGCGTCGGGGCGGAGCTGCGCGGCGATTTCGTCATCGGCCATGGTCTGCCGGTCCACGCTCGGTTGGGCTACGGCATCATCGTGGTCAACCGCGATCGGCTCGGGCGCCTCACCGACCCGCTGCTGGGCTCGAACGTGAAGTACGGCATGCTCCTCCTTGCCCTCGGCACCGCCTTCTGATAGCGTCGCATCCGCCCTCCCCAACGCCGGAGCCCGGACCATGAAGAGAGGCCGTCCCGCGCTCGCCAGGTCGTTTCTCGTCGCCGCCACGCTCCTCGTCAGTCTCTTCGGGTGTGCGAGCACTCCGCGCCGCGCGCCAGCCGCGGTGGGACCGGTCGCGACCGCTTCCGAGCCGACCATTTCGCTCGCCTCGCTCCTCGAACTCGAGTCGACGCTCAACGGCCTGGCAGACTTCGAGCGACGCGCTCGGCAATATACCCCCGCGGAGTGGCAGTTTGTGCTCGGCTACGCGCACTTCCGGCACGGTCGCTATCGCGCGGCGGAGGAGTCCTTCGCGAAGGATGCCGACGGCACGCTGCCGCTACTGGCCGATCACCTCCTCTCCTTTCGCGGGGCGACGGCGGTGGCGCTGGAGCGCGATGAGGTGGCGCTACAATTCTTTACGGAGCTCGCGGAGGGATTTCCGGAGAGCGTCTGGCATGTGGAGCTCCTCCTGCCGAAGGCGCGCGCGTTGATCGCCCTGAAGCGCTTCGACGAGGCGCGCCGTGTGCTCGCCCGCTTTCAAAAGGAGGGGCCGGCGCGCCATCAGGAGGAGGCGGCGACGCTCGTCGCACGCTCATACATCGAGGAGGGCGCTCGTGCCACGGCGATCGCGCGCGTGCGCGAGATGCTCGTCCACGCCGGTTCGGAGGCGGAGCTCGCCGATGCCCTCGAGCTCGCGCGTGCGGTGAAGCGCCGCTTCGGCGTCGACCTCACGGCATGGCTCGACGAGCCGCTGCAGCAATACCGCCTGGCGCAGTCCTTCTTCGATCGCTCGCAGTGGGACGAGGCGGCGGTGCGCCTGCAACGGCTGTTGGACGAGGGGACGCTTGACGCCGGCATGTGCGTGCGCGCGCGCTGGGTACTCGCGCGCTGTCTGCGCTGGATGCATCGCTATGATGAGGCGATCGCCCTCTTCGAGGAGTTGCGCCGCGATCCCGCTGCGCGCGGGATGCGCACGAGCGTGACGGCTGCGCTCGCCACGACCTACGCCAAGCAAAACGACTATGAGCGGGCGATCGCGCTGCGCGAGGGGCTTGTGCGGGATGCATTGCCGCGCTCGCGGCTTGCCGGATCTCTCACCTACAAGATCGCCTACCTCCTGATGGACGAGGGGCGCTATCGCGAGGCGATCCCGCAGTGGAAGCGGGCACTGGGG
>CAYPII010000122.1:4807-5950 GCA_964410765.1 uncultured Myxococcales bacterium
CTGGGGATGCGCCTCTCGCGTGCCGAGCAGGCGCTCGCCCGCTGGAACCTCGCTTGGTGCCACTATCGCTTGGGGGAGGACGCGAAGGCGATCGCGCTCCTCGATCACCTGCTTCGGCGCGAGGCGCGGCGCGCGCGCATCGAGGACCGTGTGCGCTACTGGAAGGCGCGCATCCTGGAGCGCGGCGGCAAACGCACCGCCGCACACGCGCTCTACCGCGAGATCGTGGAGAAGAGCCCGACCGGTTACTATGCGGAGCTGGCGCGCCGGCGCCTGGCGGGCGCGCCGGTCGCGACGATCGCGGCCTTCGCCGCCGTCCCCTGGGGGGGCGGGGCGCCCAGCACCTGGCGGCCCGACGGCGAGGCCCCCTCCGCGTCCGATCTGCATCTCGCGCGCGCGGAGGAGCTCTTCCGCCTCGGACTTCCCGAGGAAGCCGGTCGGGAGCTCGCGGCGGTCGATCTGCGAAGGCATCCGGAGCTCGCCGATCGCGTCATGTGGTTCGCCTTTCACAGCCATGACTACGATCGTGCCTGGCGCATCGCTGCGCGACGGCACAGGGGGTTGCTGCGCGACGACTGCCCGTCGGGCGACGGCTTCGACCGCTTCGTCTGGCAGGTCTCCTATCCGGAGGCGTATGCGCCGGCGGTGGAGGGGCGCGCGGTCGTCGCGCGACTCGACCCGCGGCTGGTCTGGTCGATCATGCGCACCGAGTCGGCCTATCGCCCGGAGGTGATCTCATCGGCGGGGGCGGTGGGACTGATGCAGCTCATCCCGACGACGGCGAACCGGATGGCGCGGCAGGCGTTGGGCGAGCCGATCGACCGGCGCGAGCTCTTTCGGCCCACGGTCAACATCGCGCTGGGGGTGGAATACCTCAAGACCCTCTTCGAGCTCTTCCCCGACAACCCCGTCGCGGTCATCGCCTCGTACAACGCGGGCGAGGAGGCGGTGGGGCGCTGGATCGAGAACGGGACGCTCGACGACGTCGAGCAGTGGATCGAAGAGATCCCCTACGCCGAGACGAACCTCTATGTGAAGAAGGTCCTGCGCGCCTACTGGATATTCCAGCGGATGTATCCCCCGCCCAAAAAAACAGGGTCTTCTCCAAAAAGTGTGGGTGAATTGACCACTTCATAACTCCGG
>CAYPII010000123.1:0-5898 GCA_964410765.1 uncultured Myxococcales bacterium
CCATCGGCGTGCGCGCGCGCGCCGCTCGCGCGCTTGGATTTCTGGGTGCTGCCGACGCGCTCCCCCTGATGCTCGATCTCCTCTCGCTTGGGCGCCACGTCCCTGCGCGCCTGCGCGCAGCACTCGCCGCGGCGCTCGGTTTTCTCGCAGATGAAAAGGCGCTCCCGCTTCTTTTCAAGGCGACCGATGACGCCGACCCGAGCGTGCGCGCCGAGGCGATCCGTGCCCTCGGCCGTTACTGCATCGACAGCGCCCCGCAGATCGCCGATGCCGCCTTCCGGCGGCTGGAGCGCTGCGCCGCGCATCGGCACGAGCCGCAGCCGTCGATCCGACAGGCCGCGGTGAAGGGGCTGCGCCTCTCCCCGCGCGAACGCGCCGGCATCGTCGTCTCGCGAGTGCTCGCACACGATCCCGATCCGGAGACGCGCGCCGTCGCCGCCGACGCCCTGCCGCTTTGGTCGCACCCGCTCATCGAGCAGCGACTGGTCGGCGCGCTCGCCGACGATTTCTGGCCGGTGCGCAAGGTCGCGGCCGCCGCGCTTGTGCGCGCGATCGTGCGCCACCGCGTTCACGACAGCGCCGCCGTCTGTGAGGCGCTGACCCGCATTCGCCATATGTTTGCCTCCACCTCCCCGGAGGCGCGGCTCGCCCGAGAAGCCCTCGACAGATTCTGATCCCGCTGGGGTCTGTTGGTTCGCCTCTGCGCGAAAGCGGGGGGTCCGTCCCCCGACCCCTTCCCGCCCTTTCGCGGAAATTCAAAAATATCAAATAAAATCATATAATTACATATCACCCCGATGCCGCCGTATTGGCAAGCATCTTGCAAACTATTGAGCGGACCCTTCCCCAGGGCGGGGGAGGGGGTGCCCAGGAGTGCATGATGCGTTGCGGGGGTGAACAGAGAATTCCCGAGGGCGGGGGCGAGAAACGCCTCGTCTGCGAGATGCCGGAGGAGCTCTTCTCGTCGGAGGAGCTGCAGTCGCCCGCGTGTGCGCCGCCGGAGGAGGCCGAGTCGCCGCCGATGCCGCCGGCGGATGCCCCCTTCCATTTCAATCCGGTGATGATGAGCGAGGGACAGCGGACGTTCCTCGACAACCCCGCCGTTCCCATCGATCAATCGATCGATATTCCGCATCCGGACAGCGATCTGCTCTATACGCATATCCTCGGTGCCCTCGAGAATGCCACGCCGAAGTCGACGGTAGAACGCGTTGTGGAACGTCCCGAGGGCTCGCCTATCGTCGCGCCCCGCGATTCCCACCCCTATGCCGTGAGCGGGGACCGTCCGATCCTCAACGCCGAGGTCTATCGCCAGCGCTACGAGCGCGGCCTTGGGGGACTGGGTTACCTCGAGGGCTATCTCCAGCAGAGCACGAAGGGCATCGCGAAGACGAGCGATGCACAGATCGATCGCCTCCGGGCCGCTGTCGCCGATTACTCCGCGGCCACCGAGGCGGTCTTCAACGAGGGGACCGAGTACGGATTCACGGCGAGCCATGCGCACGAGTTCTACATGAACCAGCTCCACACCTACGGCCGCGTCTTCAGGTGGGAGGATGGGTTCATGGATCAGGTCCTCCGGGAGATGGGCCCGGAGGCCTTCGGCACCCCGGAGTTTTTCGAGCGCGTCCACGGCAGGATGCTCGAGAAGATGGTCGATGCGAAGGTCTTCGCCGAGGTCTATGAGGCGATGGGCCCGGAGCAATACGGAACACCGGAGTTTCACGCCGAGATCGAACGGCGCATGCTCGCGAGCGATTCGGTCAATCCGGAATGGAAGCACTACCAGCGCGTTCGCGAGACGCGCGCGCGCACCGGCGATCCCCTCTCGCGCCGTGTGACGCTCACCGGCTTCAACCTCGGCATGAACATGACCGATGTCAACAAGCGCGATCCCTCCGGCGGCCGCACGGTGGCCGATCCGATCCGCGACGAGCTGCGACGGCGCTTCAACGAGCTCTTCGGCCGCCAGGTCTGGACGCACGGGCGCGACGGCACCGGGATCGCTGCGGCGGATTCCATCGCGAAGCTCAAGAACATGACGAACCTCGCGATGGATATACGCCATGAGGAGATCACTCGGATCGTTCCGAAGCTCCACCGTGCCATGCTGGACTATGTGCACGCCTTTCCCGGCGCGGACCTGGCCGGCATCCCCTTTCCGCTCGCGGGGCACTACGCGGAGATGGAGGTCGATTTTGCGAAACACCCGCTGCGCGACCGCACGACGATGGCCGTGCGCATCATCGAGGAGCTGTTGGCGCCCCTGCACGTCGGCGAGGACATCGCCTCGAAGCGCAACACCGGAACGTGGAACGTCGAGCGCGGTGCGGTGCCGCGCGGGGAGGCGCTCTTCGCGATCAACGAGCTCTTCCAGCTCTTTCAGGCGAGCTCGCGGCGTGACGATGCGTACGTCGCGGGCAAGAACGGATCGCCGGACGCCACCCGCGATCTCCTCCGGTCGATCAACCGCGAGTCGCATACCTTCGGCCTGCAGCGGCGGCACGCGCGCGAGGTGAACGATCGCCTCGAGCGCCTCGTGAAGGCGATCGAGGCCTATCGGGAGAACCCAACGTTCGATCGCCAGATCGCGCTCAAGCGCGCCTGCAAGGCGCTGAAAAATTATCTGCGCAAACCGCCGGAGCAGATCGACCCGGCGAAGAAATCGCTGCGCAAGCGCCTGGTGCAGGACTTCGAGCGCTCACGCGTAAACTATCGGTACGTGAAATTGGCCAGCGGCGGGTTCTTCATCTACAAGAACGAATTTCTGGATGAGATCTCTGCGAGGCCCTTCCGAAACGTGAAGGAGCTCGCCGTCGTCTACTTCGAGGGGAAGAAGCTCGGCGACTTCATGAAGGCGATCAACGGCAAGAGGGGCTTCGGTCCGCAGGATCCCCTCTTCACGGACTTCTTTGAGAAGGTCCGGAAGCACTACCGCCGTGCGGGCCTCGAGGTGGTCGGCCTGGGGACGCCGGGGGGCGATGAGATACCGGTCATCGTGCGGTCGATCCGTGAGGGTGCGGGCACGATCGCGGATCGCGCCGGTCGCGCGACGGAGACAATCCTCATCGATACGGCGGCGCCTCACAAGGGATTCTTCTTTCCGATCTCCGAGAAGGTGCCCTATCCGGGCGGCGAGTTCGGCGGGGTGCGCTTCGCGGTGAAGGAGGGCGAGCTTTGCTTCGTACAGCCCGACGGCGTCGCCGAGGAGCTCTTCCGGCAACGCGTCGAAGGCATTCGAGAGAATCCAGCCTTTCAGAAGCTGCTCGCCGAGAATTTTCAGGCGGGCGAGGGCTTTCGCGTCATCACGCCGCGGGACTATGCGAAGGGGAATACGACGCGCCACGCGATGTGGCATCTCGATTCCGATCCAAACGCGAAGCTCTTTTTGCCGAAGACGGTGGCGGGTGTCGGCGTCGAACGGACGACGGCCGAGTTCGGATGGCAGGCGGCCGTGGTCCGCGTCACGGATGCGCGTGACCTGTCGGTCGTCCTCAACGAGATCGCCCCGGGCGAGATCGCCCGGATGAAGGCCACCGGCGAGGACCTGCGCGTGATCCGGGAGAACACGCTCACGACCGAGCAGCTGATGAAGGGACGCCTCGAACACCGTCTGGCGGTCAATGGGGCGAACTTCATGATCGCCGACGGCCTGGCCCGGCTCTTCATCGGCGTGGCCCAGGCCTATTTCGACGAGGATCCCTCGCTCATCCTCGAGGAGGTCGGTCTCGGCATTCCGCTGACCTACGGAGGGCTCGTCGCGGGCGGTCATGCCGGCGATTGGCTCTATCGCACCGGCGTGGAAGCGGTGAGCGGCAACCTCGTCCAGCGTGGCCCCAAGGGCCTGCGCATCAATCCGCTCGCCTATCGGGAGCGGTACGCGGGGTTCAAGGCGATGGGCGGAAACCTGGTCGCGACGACGATGGCGGTTGCGGTCGTCGACTTCTTCGAGGACTTCAAAGTCGATCCGGTGCAGCTGGCGAACTCGCTGGCCGTCCTCTACAGCGCTCAGATGATCACGCATGCGTTGCGCGCGACGTCCGCCTTGCGCAAGGTCAAGGTCGGCGGCCCGGTCCACATCTTCGTCGAGATCATGGCGATCTACGGGATCAGCAAGCTCGAGGCGCTGGCGATCCTCGAATACGAAAAGATGCAGCGCCACGATGCGCTCGCATCGGCGATGGGGGAGTACGACGCGGCGATCGAGGCGCTCGGGGCGCTGGGCCGGCGCATCGATCCGGAGGTGGAGGCCGATGCGGTGTCACGCCTCACCTACGCGAGCGCCCAGCTCTCGGAGGCGCATCGCTCCTACATGGAGATCCTCGCCTTCTCGGAGACGAACGACTTTCTCCCGGTCCAGCGCGCTCATCGTGAGATCGCCGACGCGAAGGAGGCGGTCGGTCGGGCGAAGAAGCTGCAGGGCATTCCGGATGGCGTGCCGGAGGGGCTCAAGGTATTCTATTGCGGCGGCTTCATCGACGGCCCGCCGGTCTTTCTCAACCTGAGCCCGTCGGAGGTCGCGGGCGTGAAGAAGGCGCGTGCGCAGGAGTTGGAGGAGTCGAAGCGTGTGTTTGACGTCTCGGTGGATCAGGCCAACAGGAGCTTCCGTTCGGGGATGCGTCAGCACGGGGAGGACTACGCCGGATCGGATCTGCACCTCCCCTTCGCGGATGAGCGCGAGGCATTTCTCGAGGAGCAGGACCTCTCCCCGGTCCCCGATGCCATCCTCATGGCGCCGATGGGACACGTTGCGGCCCGCATGATGCCCCTGCACACCTGGCTCCCGCCGGAGGAGCGCGCCGAGCACCTCTGGGCGCGTCGCTATCACAGCACCCTTCGCGACGGCCCGCACGAGGTGGCGCTCCAGTCGATGCTCTTCTTCGCCGAACGCCAGGTCGTTCTGCAGCAGATTGCACGACAGCGAGGACTCCCCGCCGAGGCGCTTCGACCCTACGCCGTTCAGGCACGCGTTTCACAGGAAGAATCGGAAGAGGGAATCGATTAACGCGGTGTGGATGGTTCGTTCGCGGCGGCCGTTCGTCGCAGTTCGCCCATCGCCATGTGGCGGAGCATTCCCCTGATCTGGCGGAACGTCTGCAGCGGATCGTGGATGTCGGCCATGGCATGCCACTCGTAGATCTCCGCGATGATATTTTCCGGATCGATGCGTCGGGCAAGCTTGATATAGTCGAGGGGTTTCGCCCTCGATTCCAGCGCGCGCTGCGTATAATAGAGCGAGAGCGCCTGAACGACGTCGAGTTCCACCGCCGGAAGCCCCGCCAGATCGAAGACCTGATAGAACGGATCGATGACGGACTGTTCCCCCTCGCCGAGATCGATTCTGAGCGCCAGGTGCAGCGGCGTCTCCCGCCCGAGCGGATCGACGGGGATGAGGACGAAGCTCGGCTTGAGTCCCACCGTCTGCATCACCGAATAGAAGCGCCAGACGGCGTCATCCCGCAGCTTGCTGCTCTCGCGGAGCGCGTCGTGGGGGAGGAGTTCATCAAAGAGGCGGCGCGCCAGTTCACGTCGCCCCGCCGGCGTTTCGAGGTCGTATCCCTGTTGTATCAGATAGCGACGCATGTGGTCGGCGCTCCCCTTGACCGTCTTCCACGCGTCGGCGTTGAAGGTCGGTTCGTTCTGGCGATACCAGAGGCAGGGGAGGCGCAGGCCGTGTTCCCGGTCGAGGAGCTGCATGAGCGCAGAGCGCCCGCGCGTGAGGCCCTCGTCGATCGCTGTGAGCAGGGCGGGGCGCAGGACTTCCTGATAGGTGCTGCAGCCGTCGTTCGCGCCGTCTCTCTTGTACATCGTCTGCGCGCCGGTCTCCTGTAGGACGCCGTAGCCGGCGTCGAAGGCCTCCGGGGCGATGTCGTACGAGCGCTCCAGGTGTTTCCGGAG
>CAYPII010000124.1:0-5813 GCA_964410765.1 uncultured Myxococcales bacterium
TTCGAGTCCTCGCGCGGCTCCATCGCGGAGGTCTCTGCCTGTCTGGATCTGGCGTATGGTTGTGGCCTGATCGCGGCCGGAGAGCGCGATGCCTACAAATCACGCCTCAAGCTGGCATACGTGCAAATCGGAGCTCTGCCCTGAATTCCGATCTCCGATCCTCTGTTCTCTGATTCTGAATCTGGCTCTGTGCTCTGTGTTTTAACCCTGGCTGATCTCGCGTTCGAAATCGTTCTCGCGCTTCTTGGTGAGCATGTGCTCGATCTTGCGCACGAGCGAGCGGAGGTGGAAGGGCTTGGAGACGTAGTCGTCCGCGCCGTGGGTGAGCCCTTCGATGCGGTCGCTTTGCGCGTCGCGCGCGGAGACGATGAGGACGACGATGTCCTGTGTGGCGGGATCGGACTTGATCCGATTGCAGACCTCGATGCCGGAGACCTTGGGCATCATGATATCGAGGATGACCAGGTCGGGGCGGTTCTCGGCAAGGGCCAGATAGGCCTCCTCGGCGTTGTAGGCGCTCTCGACGGTGTAGCCCTCCTTCGTGAGTAATTTCCCGAGCATCACGTGGATATCGGGCTCGTCGTCGACGACGAGGATGCGGGCGCTGGATTCATTTCCTTCCATGATTTCAATAACTTAGTTTGTCTCCCGGCGGGGCGTCAAGGAAATTATCCACAGGGAGCCCTTTTTTTTGCCCTTTTTGAGAAAACCCCCGACTTTTCGCTCGACTCGTTGCATTTTCTCAAAAATCGCTTTATATTTGGACTCCACGCTAGCGAACCGAGCGATGGGCGGCGGCGCCGCGGGCGCCGTTGACAGGGGGAAATCGACGGGTTAGAGACGCACACTCCGAGGGGGGGATCCCTCGTTTGACAACCACTGTGAATCCAAGCGGAAGACCGACCGGGAAAGGAGGTGAATCTCTCCGATAACGGTCAATCCGCGGGAAGACGTTGCTTATACGACATCTCTGCACGAATGCAGGACCCGGGGGCGGTCGGAATGATCCGGCAGTCCACGGCTTACAGGGAAAAAGGAGAGAGACACTATGAAAAAGATTCTTATCGCAGTCCTGATGCTCGGTCTCGTCGCCTTCGTCGCGACGTCGGCCAATGCGCAGGAAGAGTACGTCGCCGGCGGTTTTGAGGCGGCGGGTCACATCATGGTCGGTGCGGGCTACCAGCACTACAACAACAAGCTGCCGACCGAAGTGGCGAACGACGGCGACATCACGACCTACTCGGGCGTGATGGGCAAGTACCTCGGGACGATCCCGGCCGCCAGCAGCGACCACTTCTCGTTCTTCGTCGACGAGGTCGAGCTCGACCTCATGAAGTCCTTCGGCGAGAACATCCGCTTCCGTGCGGACCTCGACTTCGCCCGCGCGGCATCGAGCGGTATCGGCAACGGCGCCGGCAACCCGGCGTTCGTGCTCGAGCAGGCCTATGCCACGGCGAACATCCCGCTGGGCAACGGCATCGAGTTCTTGCTGGGCCGTTTCAACACGCCGATCGGTTTCGAGTCGGTGGACGCGGCTGAGAACGACACGATCTCCAAGTCGATCCTCGTCCGTGCGCTCCGTCCGGCCAACACGACCGGTATGAAGGTCTACTATGCGTTCAGCGATCTCGTCGACCTGCACTTCTACGTCGTCAACACGCTGACGCAGGACACGATGCTGAAGGTGCAGGATGCCCCGAGCGTCGGCTTCCGTCTCGGCTTCAACTGGGGCGACGAGGGCACCGAGAGCACGTTCGGCGTCTCCGGCCTCTGGGGCCCGGAAACCCGCTTCTCGAACAAGCACTACACGTATGCGGGTGACATCGACCTGAGCTGGTGGATCACCGAGTCCTTCAACCTGGGCCTCGAGGGTCTCTTCCGTCGCGACAACCGTGCGAACAACGTGACGGGCCTGGTCGCTGGCTTCAACACCGAGTACTTCGCTGGTCTGCTCAACCTGCACTACCTCTTCAGCGATGTGTGGGACGGCACGCTCAAGTATGCGTACGCCCAGCAGCGTGATCCGGGCAACGGCGGCATCGCGGTCGTCGGCGACAGCACCTGGATGAACCTCACGGGTGCCGAACAGCAGCTCCACGAGATCTCGCTGGCCGGTGGCTACATGGTCGCTGATGGTGCGAAGCTGAAGCTCGAAGGCCGCTTCGACATCGTCAACCCGACCGGCGCGAGCAACACCGAGTACGTCTACGGTGGCGCCCTCGCCTTCGCCTACAACTTCTAACGAAGTTGAGCGAAACGCAGAAAAAACCCCGGGAGGAAACTCCCGGGGTTTTTTGTAATGAGTGAGTCGTGATGAGCAGACAGCGGCGTCGTTTGCCTGCTGATCACTCATCACTTTAGGGCTTTTCGGATCTCCCGCCCGACCTCGCGCAGGAGGTTTGCGGGGCGCTTCCAGGCCTTCACCGAGAAGGGGACGATGCAGCCGCACTTCGCGCAGTCGGCCTTCGGGCCGATCACGCAGGGCGTCTTCACGTTGCCCGCGGCGTCGAAGGCGGTGCCGTTGCGCACGAAGACGCAGTTGCGGCCGACCGCTCGGTGGCAGTTCTCGCTGCGCATGAGCGAAAAGGTCCCCGGCGGCGCACCGATGAAGTCGCCGTGCTTGCGCTTGAGCGCCTCCAGTCTGTCGACGACGCGGTCGCGCTCGGCGAAGGTGAGCCAGAGCTCCTCCTTTATACCGGTGATGGGCGTGAAGAAGTCGAAGAGGATGTGGCGGATGTTGGGCAGCCCCTTCCAGTCGGCGATGAGTTCCTCGATGCAGTCGATGTTCGCGCGGTTGAGGCAGCAGGCGAGCACGATCTGCCGATCGACGTATTCGGGCTTGGTGAGGTTCGCACGGATCTTCGCATAGCAGCCGGCACCCCGGATCGCGTCGTGGAGCGCCTCGGTCCCGTCGACCGAGACGTGGAACTCGACGTCCGGCCAGTCCGGCAGCGGGAGGGTCCCGTTTGTCACCACGCGGTTGTTGCGGAAGAAGCGCCGCCCCGCCGCGATGATCTCCGGACGCAGGAGCGGCTCACCGCCGACCCAGGTGCAGCTGAAGAAGGCGCCCCGTCCGCGCTGCATCGCATCAATCCGTGCCAGCCACTCCTCCTGCGAGAGCTCCGCGCCGCGCTCCTGTTCGTAGGAGAAGAAGTAGCAGTGTTTGCAGCGTAGATTGCAGCGGTTGGTGACGTCGATCGAGCAGAAGGTGTTTTTCGGCAGCGGCCAGACGGTGAGCGCCAGGCGCGGGAGGATCGTCCCGCGCCAGAAGCGATGCTTCGGCTTCTTCCCGGTGTTGGGCATAGTCCGTCGCCTCTAGCCGCTTTTGCCCGCGTTTTCAACCAAAAGGCCGCCTGCCGCCGCCCCACCCGCTTTTCCGCCCTTGACAAGGGGGGACAAATCGGGCACTCGTCCGTGGCTAAACGCTGAATAAATAAACGGAATATCTATGATCGCGCTGCTCGCCCTCAATCCGATCTGGATTACGCTCGGCCCCATCATCGTCATCAACGGGGTCCTGCTCATCTCCTACCTCACCTATCAGCTCTGGGGGCGCAAGCGCCTGGCGCGCCGCTACGAGGGGGCGAAGGAGCACAACTCCAAGCTCCTCTCCAGCGACACGAGCAGCTGGTGGATGTGGACGACCGACCCCTTCGTGCGCCTGCTCGTCAAGCTCCACATCGGGCCGAACACGATCACGATCGTTGGCTTCGCGATCGCCGCGGTCGCGGGCTATCTCTTCTCGCAGGGGTGGTTCGGCTACGCCGGCTGGACGATGATCTTCGGCGCGACCTTCGACATCTTCGATGGCCGCGTCGCGCGCATGACGGGCCGCACCACGCGTTCCGGCGCCTTCTTCGACGCCGTCCTCGACCGCTTCAGCGAGGGGGCCTGCATGCTGGGGCTCGCCTGGTACTTTCGCGCCAGCTGGATGCTCCCGGTCGTCATCGCCGCGCTCGTCGGTTCGTACCTGGTGAGCTACACGCGCGCGCGCGCCGAGTCGATGGGGGTCGACTGCGCGGTCGGAACGATGCAGCGCCCCGAGCGCATCGTCTACCTGGGCGTGGCCGCCATCTTCACGCCGGTCATGTCCTGGGCGCTGACGCGCTGGTGGGCGCTCCCCCCGCCGCTGCTCCTCTACGCGGCGCTCTGCGCCATCGCGCTGCTCACGAACGGTACCGCGGTCTACCGCATGATCTACACGATGAATGCGCTCGACAACGAGGACCGCGAAGGGACCGAGTCGATCCCGCAGATCCTCACGAAGCTCTCCACGCCCGAGGGACGCGATGCGATCTGGGAGCGTGCGCGCTACGGCTACGACCGGACGAAGGCGAGTGCGCGGCGGGTGGTCATGATGGTGGCCGAGGGGATGCGCCCCGAGCTCCTCGCACGACATCTGCACAACGGCGATCTCCCGAACATCGCGCAGTACCTGGCGGAGCCGGGAAGCGCCGCGACGGCCGCGAGCGCCTTTCCAGCGACCGAGGGGCCGGCATCGGTCCCCTTCGTCACCGGCTGTTTCCCGGGGAGCTGCGACATCCCCGGCGTGCGCTGGTTCGATCGCGGCGTCCCGACGGCGCGCCGGGTGACGCTCAAGCGCTTTCGCGACTACGCCGGCTGGGGGGCGTACGCGATGGACGGCGATCTCTCGAAGTCGGTGCGTACGATCTACGAGTACTCGCGCCGTGCGGTGAACATCTTCGGCCAGCTCAATCGCGGGTGCGGGCTCGTGCGCGATCCCGCCTTCTTCCGCATGCGCGGGATCGCCGAGGAGGGGGGGCTCGCTGCCGAGCCGGACGCCGCGCGCGATGCCGCCTTCCACTGGTTCGCGAACGCACTCAATCGCGAGACCGACTTCGTCTTCCTGCGCCTGCCGCCGCTCACGGCGCAGTCGCTCGAGGGGGATATCCTCTCGCTTGACGACTACCGCCAGCTCGACGAGAGCGTCGGCCGCGTCGTCGCACTCCTGCGGGAGCAGGGGATGGAGGAGGAGACCGCACTCATCCTCTCGTCGGACAACGGCGTGGCACAGCAGGGGCGCGTTGTCGATCTCGACGGGATCGTCGGAGAGAGACTTTCCATCTGCCGCGGCGGCCGTCGGATGCGTGACTGGCAGTCGGCGGAGGCGATCGTCTTGCCATCGGGGACTTCGATGGCGCACCTCTTTTTGCGCAGCGGGGGGGAGTGGGAGCACCCGAGCTTCTTCGAGGAACTGCAGCGCCATGGCCTGGTGAGCGACCTGCTCGCCGCCGAGGGGGTGGCGGTCGTCGCCGGGCGCAGCGCGGAGGGCGGAATCGTTGTAGCCGGGCGCGGTGGCGCGGCCTTCCTGCGCGAGGACGCCGACGGTCGCATCACCGTGCGCGGCGAGGGGAGCGATCCCTTCGGCCTGGGTGAAGCGCGTCGCGTCCTCGATGCCGACGCCGCGCTCGCCGAGACATGGGAGGGCGCGCACCCGGACGGGATCGTGCAGCTGCTCCAGCTCTTCCGTTCGCGCCGCACCGGCGATCTCGTCGTGAGCGCGGATGCGCAGACTGCCTTCGCCCCGCGGCGCGACGGCCTCACCAGCGGGGCGCTGGCGCGCGAACACCTCCTGGTTCCGGCCTACACGAACGTGCCGCTCATGACGCGTCGGCTGCGCACCGCCGACCTCTTCGCCTTGGCGCTGGAGCTTCTGGGCATCGAGCCGACGCACGCGCTCGACGGCCGGGCCCCCGAACGCGGGGGGGTTATCGCCGGCGAGATCGCGGCACGGAGTTGATCGGAGGGACGATGCCGAAGGGATCGAAGCGGACGGAGACGGAAGGAACCCG
>CAYPII010000125.1:0-5751 GCA_964410765.1 uncultured Myxococcales bacterium
TTCGCCCACGGGATGGCGACCGGCGGCCGCGAGCGGATCGTGACGCTCGAGGTTGACGCCCGCGGCGCGGAGACGCTCGCGCGGGCGCACAGCACCGGACGCATCGCGTTCGCGCTGCGCCCGATCGAGGAGGGAGGCGAGTGATGAGCATCGTTCGGACGATCTGCATCGTGGCGTTGTTGTTCGCACCTGCGCTCGCGCGCGCGGCGATCGGCGACCAGCTCCTCGTCGCCGGGCAGTCGACGGCGATCGCCACCGACTTTCCCATCGCCGACGTCGCCCTCTCCCACCCCTTGGTCGCCGACTACCTCGTCGCCGAGGGGAGGCGCTCGCTGCACATCAGCGCGCGCGGCGGCGGCGAGAGCACGGTCACCCTCTGGGACGAATCGGGCGCGGAGCGCGAGCGCTTTACCGTACGCGTCGTGACGACCACGCTCAAGGAGGTGCTCGAGCGCGCGCGCGGCGCCTTCGGCGATCTCTCCGGCGTGCGCATCGCGATCCGCGACGGCCGCGTCGAGATCGGCGGCGAGGTCTCCTGGCCGGAGGACTACCGGCAGATCGAATCGCTCGCGCGCGCCGACCCGCGCATCCGCAACCGCGCGCGTCTGGTGCGCGACGTGATCGACGAGACCGCCGAGGCGATCCGCCGCTCGATCGACGTCCCGGGCGTGCAGGTCAAGGCGGTGCAGGACCGCATTGTGCTCGGCGGCGTCGCCTACAGCGCGGCGGACGCCAAGCGCGCCGTCGAGATCGCCCGGCTCTCCGCGTCGGAGGTGCTCGACCTCATCGAGGTGCGCGAGACCGGGCGCGTCGTCGGGCGCGGGCGGATGATCGAGCTGACCTTTCACATGATGGAGGTCAAGCGCGGGGCGCTCACCCAGCTGGGCGTGCAGTGGACGCCCGGCGCCTTCCCGGCGAACGGCAACGCCTCGGCGAGCGCGGGGGGGCTACTCGAATCGGTCGGCGCGATGGGGCGCGCGATCATCGGCTTTGCGATGAACTTCCTCCCGAAGCTCAAGCACCTCAACGAGCGCGGGCGGGGGCGCGTGTTGGAGAATCCCTCCGTCGTCGTGAAGAGCGGCGAGAAGGCGCGCCTCTTCAGCGGCTCCGAGGTTCCCTACTACAAGGGCGAGGAGGTGCAGTTCAAGAAGGTGGGGATCGAGATCGAGGCGTGGCCGATCGAGACGGGCGCGGGCGTCGACCTGCAGCTCGCCGCCACCGTCTCGGCGCCTGCCGCGGACCTGCGCGGCGCACTCGACACGCACACCGTTCAGACGACGGCGATCTGCCGTGCGGGGCAGAGCGTGATCCTCGGCAACATCGTGCGCAACACCGACGTGAAGATGCGCAACCGACTCCCGCGAGACGTCGATACCTCCACCGCGCTCTGGACGCTCATGCTCTCGAAGGACTTCCAGTCGCACCGCTCCGAGTTCGTCATCGTCGTGACACCACGGGTGATCGATGCCGCCCCCTCCGCCGAGGCGCAGCTGCGCGACTTCCTCGCGACGGAGGAGCGGATGATCCGCGATCGCTCCGAGGAGGAGTTCGCCGAACACGTCGCCCGTCGCGACGGCATCGCAGCAGCGGCGCGACCGGCGACGACGGAGATGACGGAGACGACGGAGACGATGCCGCGACGCACGCGACGCACGAGGCGCAAGCGGAGGCACAAATGGGACTGAGTGCGAAACGCTTCTGTCTCGCCGACGCGGCGGAGGGCGCGCTCGCCGGTGCGATCGCCCGGCGGTGTGCGGCCGCGTTCGCCGCACGGGGTAAGGAGGTGCTCCTCCTCGTCGCCGGGGGGGATGCGCGTCCGGCGCGCACCAGCGGCGAACTGCAACGCCACCGGGAGCACCTGGAGGGGGCCTTCCTGCGCGGCTATCTCGCGACCGATGAAGGGTACGGCGCGCTGCGCCTCGATGCGGCGTGCGACACGCCGCTGCTCACAATACTCGTCGAGGCCTACGACCTCCTCCTCGTCGCGGGGGAGCTCGTGCGCATCGCCGTCGCGGCGCCGGCGCCAGGGATCCCAGCGCTGCTGCTCTCCACCTCCTTCGCCGAGGCGCTGGGCGCCGCCGACGAGGCGCTGCGAACCGTGCGGGGCGAGGCGGCGGGCGTGCGCCCGATCGCCTTCGCCCTGACCGAGAACGGGACGCTCTTGGGCGAGCGCCTCGCGCGCCGCTGGCGCCTGGCCTCCTGGGGGAGCGCGGACGATGCGGTTGGGCTCTGCGATCGCATCCGCGACGAGGCCGATCCGGTTCCTTTGGTGAAACCGGCACCCAAGGCGAAGGGCGCCGACCTCCCCTCGCACGATGCCGGGACGCCATGCGATGACGAAGAGGGCGAGTGCGTGCGTGCGATCCTGCGCGAGCTGCGCGCTGACCCCGCCTTCCGCTCCGCGCAGCGCTCCCCCTCGCTGCAGGTGGAGGAGGAGACGCGTGAGCGTCTGGCCGCCGCTGTCCGCGCGATCGTCGCGCGGCGGGACGACATCCCCCTTGATGCCGAGAGGCGCGAGCGGCTCGTGGCGCGCGTCCTCGACGAGGCGACCGGCGCCGGACCGCTCGAGCCGCTGCTGACCGATCCGGCGACCTCCGAGGTCATGGTCAACGGGCCTGATGCGGTCTTCGTCGAACGCGAGGGGCGAATCCACCCGACGGCGCTGCGCTTCGTCGACGAGGAACACCTGCGCATCGTGATCGATCGGCTCCTCACCCTCGTCGGCCGACGCGTCGACGAGGCGTGTCCACTCGCCGATGCGCGCCTCCCCGACGGTTCGCGCGTGCACGCCGTCCTCCCGCCGGTCGCGATCGACGGGCCGACGCTGACGATTCGGCGCTTCCTGCGCCGCTTCGAACGGATGGAGGACCTCGTGCTCGCCGGCATGATGCCAGCGCCGATCGCCGCCTTCTTGTCCGAAGCGGTGCGCGCGCGCCGTACGCTGCTCGTCTCCGGCGGGACCGGCGCAGGGAAGACGACGCTGTTGGGACTCCTCGCCGAGGCGGTTGACACCGCGGAGCGGCTCGTCACGATCGAGGACGCCGCCGAGCTCGCCCTGCGCGCCGAACACGTCGTGCGGCTGGAGGCGCGCCCTCCGAATATCGAAGGGAGGGGCGCGGTGACGATCCGCGATCTGGTGCGCGCCGCGCTGCGCATGCGCCCCGATCGGATCGTCGTCGGCGAGTGCCGCGGCCCCGAGGCGCTCGACATGCTCCAGGCGATGAACACCGGACACGAGGGATCGATGACGACCGTGCACGCGAACGCGCCGCGCGACGCCCTCGCGCGTCTCGAGACGATGGTCCTGACCGGGAGCGTCGAGCTCCCGCTCGCCGCGGTGCGCGCCCAGATCGCGCGCGCGATCGATCTCATCGTGCAGGTCGCGCGCGGCGCCGACGGCGTCCGGCGCGTTACCGCGATTGCGGAGCTCGTCGGTCTCGAGGGGCCGATCTACACATTGCGCACGCTCATCGAGCGCGACGCCGGCGGTGAACTCGTCGCCGTCGACCCGTCGCTGAACGCGGTCGACGGGGACTAGGAGGAGCGATGGAGGTGGTGCTTCACAGTGCGGTTCTGTGGCTTTTCGGATGCGCCGTTGTGATCGGCGTGCCCGCGATTCGGCTCCGCGCGATCCGTGACCGCGTTGCACGATGGGGCGAGCTCGTCCGCGCATCCGCGCGGCGTCGATTCGCCACCCTTCTCAGACGGCGCCATGTGCGCCGCGCCGAGGAGCAGCTCCCCGAGTTGTTGCTCCTCGTTGGCAACGCCCTGCGCGCGGGGCGGGCGATGCCACAGGCGCTGCAGGCCGCTGCCGCGCAGCTCCCCCCGCCGTTGGGCGAGGAGGTGGCGTGCGTCGTCGGCGATCTGCGCCTCGGACGGTCGGTCGAGGAGGCGCTGGACGATCTGCGCGTGCGCCTCCCCGGCGAGGAGATCGCCCTCTTCGTCTGGACGATCGCGGCGCTGCGGCGCAGCGGTGGAAATCTCGTCGAGGCGTTCACGATGTTGCGGGAGACGATCGAGGGGCGGCGTCGCATCGCCGACCGCATTCGCGTCCTCACCTCGCAGGGGATATTTCAGGGGGCGGTGCTCCTGCTCCTCCCCTGGGCGCTCGGTGCACTCCTTCTGCTCATTGCGCCGGAGTTCGTCGCGCCGCTGCTTCGCACGCGCCTGGGAAACGCCTTTCTGGTGGCGGCCGTCTTGTTGGAAGCGATCGGCGCGCTCTGGTTGCGCCGCATCGTCGTCATCCGTGTCTGAGTGGACTGCGAGGGACGATGAAAGTTCAGGCGATCATTTTGTTCCTGTTGCTGCTCTCGCCGCGAGTGTTTGCGGCAGCGCCGCTGATCCACCTCGTCGCAGAATGGAGGGAGGGGGAGACGGTGCGTCGCATCGCCCGAACGACGGAGCTGGGGGGTGCGGCGTTCGGCGCTGCTTCCTGGCGTGACCTGCCCCGGCGCCTTCCGCGCCTTCCGTGGCGGGGGAGCGATGACATGCGCGGCACGCAGCTGCCCCTTCGGGCGGAGGCATCGGAGATTTCCCTCCTCCTCACGGCGAGCGGCTGCCGGGAGGAACGCATCGGCGCGCGGATGCTTGAGCGCTGCGCGGTCGTCGCGCGGGGCAGGCGGTCGAATAATGATGATGCGTTGCGCGCGATCGATGCGCGTGCGGAGGAGATCGTCGGCGAGGGAACGGTTCTCCTCGACGCGGCGAAGGGCGTGGCGATCGCCGGCTGGATCGAACTGCGCCGCTTGCTGATCACGGAGCTCTGGCACGCGACGAGCGGGGCGACGATCGAACGGGCGCGGTTGGCGGCCGCCTGGGCGCGGCTGCCGGAGGGGGGATGATGGCGACGATCGAGCACAGCATGGCGATCCTGTCGATGGGTGTCGCCGTCTTCTGTGCTTGCTTCTTCTGGCGCACGGAGTGGAGGGCCTCCATCGCGGCGCTCCTCTCGCGCCCCCCGCGTACCGTCGCGCGCAGCGCCTTCCCGCCGCTGCTCTCGGCACTGGCTGGCCTCCTCGATCGCGTCGGCGTGATTGTACCCGCGATGCGTCTCCTCGGCGGAGGCGAGCGCATCGCCCTCGCCCTCGAGCGGGCGGGCGTCGCATCGACCGTCGACGCGGAGGGCTTCGTGGTCCTTCGCATCGCGGCACTGATCTGTGCACCGCCCATCCTCTTTGCGCTCAT
Source organism: uncultured Myxococcales bacterium (assembly GCA_964410765.1). Lineage (GTDB taxonomy): Bacteria > UBA10199 > UBA10199 > 2-02-FULL-44-16 > JAAZCA01 > CAYPII01. The sequence goes on from CAYPII010000125.1 coordinate 5,185, forward strand.
GGGTCCGGGCCTGGGCGCTGGCCTCGTCGGCATCGTCCTCGGTGCGGCCGCCCCGGAACTCATGCTGCGCCGCGCGCAGCGCCGCCGCCGAGAAGCGCTCGAGCGCGCACTCCCCGGTGCGATCGACCATCTGGCGCTGCTCGTCGAGGCGGGGGGGGAACTGCTCCAGTCGGTCGGCCGGGTCGCCGGCACGCTGCCGGCGGGACCGCTGCGCTCGCTGCTGCGCGGTCTGGAGCGCTCGGTCCGCATCGGGCTCGGGCGACGGGAGGCCTTCGAGGAGCTCGCGCGACGCTCCGGCTCCGCACCGGTGGCACGGCTTGCGACGCTGCTCATTCAGGCGGATGGGCTGGGGACGCCGGTCGGGCCGCTGCTCAAGTCGGCGGCGGAGCGGTTGCGCGCGGAGTAGGCGAGCAGCACCGGCGCCTCGTAGCCCGGAACCAGCCGCTTGTAGGAGTTGGTCGACGAGTTGGTGAAGGCGTTGATCGTGCGCGCGTGCTTCAGGATCCCGCCGATGTAGAACAGGCACGTCTCGCTCAGGTCGGCGTACAGGTTGCCGGCGAACAGCGG
>CAYPII010000126.1:0-1125 GCA_964410765.1 uncultured Myxococcales bacterium
CCTAAAAAAGTGATGAGTGAATAACCCTATGATCGAATCATAACCAACATCATTTTGAATGGCTCCTTCGCGTTCAGCGCGTGGGGAACGTTCGCCGGCATGACAATCATCTGCCCGGTCTTCACGCGGCGTTCCTCACCCCCGATGATGACCTGCGCATCGCCCTCGAGGATTTGGACGAAGGCATCGAACGGCGCTGTATGTTCGCTCAACCCCTGACCTCGGTCAAAGGCAAAGAGCGTGATCGTCCCCGTCTCCCGTTTGATCAGTTCGCGACTCACGATGGAACCGGACTGATACTGCACCGCATCCGCCATGGTCGTCGCTTCCGCAAAAGTCGACTGCTGCTGCATATCTCCTCCTTCCACTCCCTTCGCGCTTAGCATGTTTCCTGCACATCCCCTTCCAACGAGATGATCGTCTCCTGCACCGGGACGTCGACGTCCGATTGCGCCGCCGCCTCCTTCACAATTGTCCCAAGCCCCGCGCAACAGGGGACCTCCATCATGACGACCTCGATCGAACGCAGTTCGTTCGCTCGAATCATCTCCGCAAGTTTGTCGACAGAGGGTCCCGTGTCGTCGAGCTTCGGGCAGGCCATGGCGATCACCCTGCCACGGATGAAGTCCTGATGCATGTTCGCATATGCGATCGCCGTGCAGTCCGCGAGGAGCACCAGGTCCGCGCCCTTGAGATAGGGCGCCTGCGCCGGGAGGAGTGTTAGCTGAATCGGCCACTGCCTGAGCTCGGAGCGCTGCCGCGCCCCGCGCGCCGCCGGTGCCGCGGCCGCCTTCGGGGCGATCGTCCGCGCCATCGTCCCCGGACAACCACAGGGCAACTTGTGCGGGCTTTTCGTTGCTGGCGTTGCTTGCTTTGCTGGCGTTGCTTGCAAATGTTTTATCGCCTCTTCCTCATTAAACTCCTCCGCCTCCCTCGTCTCAACCGTCAACGCACCGGTCGGGCACTCGCCAAGACAGGCGCCGAGGCCATCGCAGTAGAAGTCGGAGACGAGCTTGGCCTTCCCGTCGACGATCTTCAGCGCCCCCTCCTTGCACGCCGGAACGCACTGGCCGCAGCCGTTGCACTTCTCCTCGTCGATCCGAATGATCTGTCTCTTCCGCTTCG
>CAYPII010000126.1:1135-5715 GCA_964410765.1 uncultured Myxococcales bacterium
CTCCTCATCATCGTTCGAGACCATCATAGCGAGGAACGTGGGAAGAAAAATTGATCTGAATCAACTTTTCGGGATTTTTATTGTCATCCCCGAGTGATTGAGTCGGGGATCCAGACTGGATTCCCGCTTACACCACGCGGGAATGACACCCTCAAGCGCCGAAGCGATGCAAGGCCTCGATATCCTTGATGCAAAACGCACGCCCCCGCATATCGATGGTGCCCGATCTCGAAAGCTGGCGCAGATGGCGCGAGAGCGTCTCGGGGGTCGTGCCGAGCTTGAAGGCGAGTTCGCGTTTGGGCATTCCCAGATCGAAGCGCCGCCCTTCGCGCTCGGCCCGGCGCAGGAGATACGCCGCCAATCGCTCTCCGACGCTTCCCAGCGAAAAGTCCGCGAGCATCGCGTTGAGGTGACGCAACAGCTTCGCCATCACCCCCATGATGGCGAAGGCCGCTTCCGGATGATGGGCGATATACCGCTGCAACGGAGCCTTCGCGATATGCAGCACCTCGCCATCGCGACGGACGAGGGCTGTCACCGGATAGCGCTCGCCCGAAAAGACCGCGGCCTCCGCGAAGAGCTCCCCCCGCTTCACGGTGCGGACGAGTTGCTCGCGGCCGTCGGCGGCAGCCTTGATCAGGTCGATCCGTCCCGAGGCAACGAGAAAGAGCGCCTCCGCCTCTTCGCCGTCGTGAAAGAGGACGCTTCCCTTCGACACGCGCCGCACGGAAACGATGCGCGCCAGATCCGCGAGCGCGGCATCGTCCAGATGCGCAAAGAGCGGATAGCTGCGAAGGAGTTCGATTGGCCTCATATCAGATCACCCCCATGCCGAGGGCGATTGCGAAGGCGACGAGCATGACCCCGACGATCGCGTGAACGGTCTCCAGCGTGATCTTCTTGAGCAGCCGAGACCCGGCGAAGGAACCGATGAAGGCGGCAACGATGCCCGCGACGACCAGGCCGACGGCTCCCTCGCTCTCGAGGAGCGAGACATCCCGCCCCACAAACGTGATACCGTAGACGAGGAGCCGGAAGACATCGACGAGGACTGCCGAGAGGACGACGGTGCCGATGAAGACCTCCTTGGAGAGCCCCAACCGCACCAGGAAGACCGTCCGCAGCGCCCCCTGATGCCCCGAGAGCCCCCCGAAGAAACCGGAGAGCGCGCCGCCCAGCGGCAGCCACCGTCGCCCCAGGTTGATCCGCTTGAGGGCCGGCACGAACTCGAAGAGGGAGAAGGAGAAGATCAGCGCCGCGATGATGAGCTTCACCACCGTGACAAAACAGGTGCGCGAGCCGATCGCATAGGTCGCGAGCGGCTTGGCCTCCGCCATCGTGCTCAAAAGATAGGCACCGAGCATCGCGAAGAGCGCGGCGGGGATCGCAAAGATAGCGACGACCTTGAGATCCGCACGGCGGCCGACGAGGACCACCTTGAAGATGTTGTTCGCCAGATGCACGACGGCGGTCGCCGCGATCGCGAGCTCGACCGGAAAGAAGATAGCGAAGACCGGCATGAGCAGGGACCCGAGTCCGAAACCGGAGAAGAGTGTCAGTCCCGCGACGATCAGTGCGGATGTACAGATGATGACGTATTCCATCTATCCCTCCACAAACCAGACCAAACGACCAGCCGGCTCCACCCGTGCCGCCGGGAGAGCTCGAACGGCGTCGTCCTTTCCCTTCGCGATCCGCTTCGCCAACGCCCCCTTCTCCTCGCCACCCACGAGGAAGGCGACGTTGGCCGCCGCGTTGATCAGCGGCAGCGTCATCGTCACGCGCGGGAGCGGCGGTACGCCCTGTTCACCGTCGACAGCAATCACCCAGCGCCCGCGCTCGTCCAGCGCCGAGTCGTTCGGAAAGAGCGAGCAGGTGTGGCCGTCCGTTCCCATGCCGAGCAGGACGAGATCGAAGGCCGGCGGCGAATCGGCGGCGCCGCAGAAGGCGCGGATCATCGCCTCGTACTGGCGCGCCCCCTCCTCCGGATCGACGCCGACGGTCGGCACGACGTGGACGTTGCCCTCGGGGATGGCGATCCGTTCGACAAGCGTCTCGTGGACCATGCGGTAATTGCTCTCCGGCGCGTCGGGGGGGACACAGCGTTCGTCGCCGAAGAAGAGGTGGACGCTGCGCCAGGGCAATCCCTCGTGATAGGGCGGCTGGCTGAGGAGCTCGTAGACGGGGCGCGGGGTATTGCCCCCCGCGAGCACAATCGACGCGCGCCCGCGCTTCTTCACCGCCATCTGGACGATCGGCGCCACGAAGGCGGCGGCCGCGCGAGAGAGCTCCTGCATCGAGCCGTATGTCCAGAGGTCGGGCTTCATGATTATTGCCGTGTCATCCTTACGGGGTGCGGCGCCATCTGTGGCCGTCGCGCGCGATGAGCTCGTCGGCCGCCTTCGGCCCCCACGTCCCCGCCTCGTAGAGCTCCGGGCGATCCCGCGACTCCTCCCAGCGCTCCAGCAACGGCGTGAGCAGCGCCCATTCCCGCTCCATCCCGTCGCTCCGGATAAAGAGCGTCTGGTCGCCGAGCATACAGTCGAGCAGCAGGCGTTCGTACGCATCGGGGAGCTCGCTCTGCACCGCGTCGCGATAGTGAAAGTCCATCGCCAACTCGCTCATGCAGAGCTTCGGTCCCGGGTGCTTCGCCTGGATGTACAGCGCGATCCCCTCCTCCGGCTGCACGTTGAAAACGAGCATGTTGCGCGCCAAGCGTACGTCGCCGAGCGTCTCGAAGAGCGAGTGCGGCACCGCCTTGAAGAGGACGACGATCTCGCTCACCCGTCGCGGTAGGCGCTTACCTGAACGCAGGTAGAAGGGAACGCCCTTCCAGCGCCAGTTGTCGATCGTGGCCTTGCCCGCCACGAAGCTCTCGGTGCGCGAGTCGGGGGCCACCCCCGGCTCCTCGCGATAGCCGACGACCGGCTCTCCGCCGATCATGCCGGACGCGTACTGCCCGCGCACCACCCAGCGCTCCCAGTCGCCGGCCGGAATCGGCGTGATCGAGGAGAGGAGCTTCACCTTCTCATCGCGGATGCAGTCGGCCTCGAAGGAGGCCGGCGGCTCCATCGCAACGAGGGAGAGCATCTGCAGCATATGATTCTGGAAGACGTCGCGCAGACAGCCGGCGCGCTCGTAGTAGCCGGCGCGGTGTTCCACGCCGAGCGTCTCGGCGACGGTGATCTGGACGTGATCGATGTACTGGCGATTCCAGATCGGCTCGAAGATCGCGTTCGCAAAGCGGAAGAGGAGGATGTTCTGGACCGTCTCCTTGCCGAGATAGTGATCGATTCGGTAGATCTGTTTCTCATCGAGCGTCTTGTGCAGCGCTGCATCCAGCGCGCGGGCGCTGTCGAGATCGCGCCCGAAGGGCTTCTCGACAACGACGCGCGAACAGGGTCCTCCCTCGCACTCATGCGCCAATCCGACGTCGTCTAGATGTCGGACGACCACGCCGTGCAGATCGGGGGGCATGGCGAGATAGAAGATGTGATTGCCCCCCGTCCCTTCCTGGCAATCGACCGACTGGAGCCGTTCGGCGATCGCGCGGTAGAATTGTGCATCGTCGTAGTCGCCGCGCAGATAGCAACAGCGTTTCGCGAAGGCGGAGACCTCCTCCTCCGGCGCCCGGTCGCAACAGGTGCGAATCGCGGTGCGCACGCGCTCGCGAAACCCCTCGTCGCCCAAGTCGCTGCGCGCGCAGCCGAGGATTGCAAACCGGTCGGGAAGAAGGTCGCGGTGAAAGAGGCGGAAGAGCGCCGGAATGAGCTTGCGGTTCGTCAGGTCGCCGGAGGCGCCGAAGATGATGATCGTCGCCGGATCGGGACGCTGCTCGACGCAGAACTCCTCGCTGAATGAAACGTCCGCTTGTACTTCGGGCATACACACCTCGTAACACGTGACACGTGACCCGAAATCCGTGATTCGTGATCCGTAACCCGTGATTCGAAGATCGGGATCCGGAATCAAACACCACCATTCCGAAAATCGTCAGTCGCGTTTGACGGCGTGGCCGCCGAACTCGTTGCGCAGGGCGGCGAGCACCTTGTTCGAAAAGGCGTCCGGTTTGCGCGAGGCGAAGCGCCGGAAGAGCGCCCCGGCGATCCCCGGCGCCGGCACCCCCAGCTCCACCGCCTGCTGGACCGTCCAGCGCCCCTCCCCGGAATCCTCGACGAAACCGCGAAGCCCTGCAAGCCCCGGATCCTTGCGCAGGGCATCCGCGAGGAGTTCGAGGAGCCAGGAGCGCACGACGCTCCCCTGGTTCCAGAGGTGCGCGATCGCGCCGAGATCGAGCTCGTCGCCGTAGGGGGAACGGCGCAGGAGCTCGAAACCCTCGCCGTAGGCCTCCATCATCGCATACTCGATGCCGTTGTGGACCATCTTGACGAAGTGGCCCGAACCCGCCGGCCCGCAGTAGTGATACCCCTCCTTCGGCGCGAGCGTCGCCAACAGCGGTTCGATCCGCTCGAAGGCCGCGCGATCGCCCCCGACCATCGTGCAGTAGCCGATCTCGCGCCCCCAGATGCCGCCGGAGACGCCAGCGTCGAGATACCGGATGCCGCGCTCCGCGCATCGCT
>CAYPII010000127.1:0-5400 GCA_964410765.1 uncultured Myxococcales bacterium
GAGGTACGCCGGCTCCGTCGCCGGGCGATCGTAGATCGGCGCCTCGTGGACGATCGGCGCCACCGGAATGTCGACGACCTGCTCGCCGTGGAAGAGCACGCGCACGCGGCCGTCGTCGGTCACGCGCCCGACGACCGCGACGTCGAGGTCCCACTTCTCGAAGATGCGGCGCACCTCCTCCTCGCGCCCCTGCTTGGCGACCAGCAGCATCCGCTCCTGCGATTCGGAGAGCATGATCTCATACGGCGTCATCCCCTCCTCGCGCGTCGGTACCTTGTCCAGGTCGAGCTCCATGCCGGAACCGGCGCGGTCGGCCATCTCGAAGGAGGAACAGGTGAAGCCGGCGGCCCCCATATCCTGGATGCCGACGATCGCGTCGGTCTCCATCAGCTCCAGACAGGCCTCCAGCAGGAGCTTCTCCATGAAGGGATCGCCGACCTGGACGGTCGGGCGCCGCTCCTCCGCCCCCTCGTCGAATTCGTCGGAGGCCATCGTCGCGCCGTGGATGCCGTCGCAGCCGGTCTTCGATCCGATATAGATCACCGGGTTGCCGACGCCGGAGGCCTTCCCCAGATAGATGCGGTCGGCCTTCATCAGCCCCAGCGTGAAGGCGTTGACCAGGATGTTGCCGTTGTAGCAGCGGTCGAAGAAGAGCTCGCCGCCGACGGTGGGGATCCCCATCGTGTTGCCGTAACCGCCGATGCCGGCGACGACCCCGCGCATGAGCTGCGGCGTCTTCGCATGCCCCGGCTCGCCGAAGCGCAGCGAGTTCATGTTCGCGATCGGCCGCGCGCCCATCGTGAAGATGTCGCGCAGGATGCCGCCCACGCCCGTCGCCGCGCCCTGGTAGGGCTCGATGAACGAGGGGTGATTGTGGCTCTCCATCTTGAACGACGCCGCCAGCCCGTCGCCGATGTCGACGACGCCGGCGTTCTCACCCGGCCCCTGCAGCACCTGCGGCCCCTCGGTGGGAAGCTCCTTCAAGTGAATGCGCGAGCTCTTGTAGGAGCAGTGCTCCGACCACATCACGGAAAAGATGCCCAGCTCGGTAAGGTTGGGTTCGCGTCCGAGGACCGAGAGGATGTGCTGGTACTCGTCGGGCGTCAGCCCGTGCTCCTCGATGAGCTCCGGCGTCATCGGCGTCGCGTTGTCGAACCGCGTCGTCGCCGCCGTCCTGCTCTCCTCCACGCCACACGATTCCTTCGCCATCATCGCGTCCTTTCCACGTCCTTCATGCCCGCTCCGCCATCGACTCGACGAGCGAGGCGAGGACCTGCAGACCGTCTCGGTTTCCCAGCAGCGCCTCGCTCGCGCGCTCCGGGTGAGGCATCATGCCACAGACATTCCCTGCTTCGTTGGTGATCCCCGCGACCGCGCCGACCGATCCGTTCGGGTTGAACTCCTCGGCGACCTCGCCGTTCGAATCGCAGTAGCGAAAGAGGACCTGCCGTTCGATCCGGTCGAAGGTCTTGCGGTCGGCGTAGAAGTGCCCGTCCATGTGGGCGATCGGGATGCGCAGCACCGCGCCGCGCCGGCATGCCTTCGTGAAGGGCGTGTTGGGGCGGTCGACGCGGATGAAGACATCCCGACAGATGAAGTGCAGCGAGCGGTTGCGCACCAGCGCGCCGGGGAGCAGCCCCGCCTCCTGCAAAATCTGAAAGCCGTTGCAGATGCCCAGCACGAGCCCCCCCTGCTCGGCGAAGGCGCGCACCGACGCCATGATCGGCGAACGGGCGGCCATCGCCCCCGAGCGGAGGTAGTCGCCGTAGGAGAAGCCGCCGGGGAGAATCAGACAGTCGCAGCCCTGCAGGTCGGTCTCCTTGTGCCAGAGGAAGGTCGCCTCGTGGCCGAGGAGCTCCGTAACCGCATGGAAGCAGTCGTGATCGCAGTTGCTGCCGGGAAAGACGACGATACCGAATTTCATATGAAGTCCGTAATTCGTGACTCGTGATTCGTGACTCGTGATTCGTGACTCGGAAAGACGATTTCGATCTCTCCTTCGAGTTACGAGTTATGAGTAACGAGTTACGCCAATTCAAATCGATAGCTCTCGATCACCGTGTTCGCGAGGAGCTTCTCGCAGACCTCCGCGAGCTTCGCCTCGGCCTGCTCGCGGGGCGTATCGGCGAGATCGACCTCGATGTACTTGCCGATGCGCACCCCCTTCACTTCCTTATGTCCCATCGCGTCGAGTGCATGGCGTACCGCCTCGCCCTGGGGATCGTGGACGCCCTTTTTCAGTGTGACGTAGACGTGTGCTAACATTATGAAAGCTCCTTTGAGTAAATAGTGAATGGGTAAATAGTAAATAGCGCCCGACGTTCACCGAAACCATTTACTATTTACTTACTATTTACCTTTCTCTATCAAACACCCGTTCAAAGATCGTCTCCACGTGTTGCATGTGGAGCTTCACATCGAAGAGCGCATCCAGCTCCGTCGACGTCAGGCGCTCCGCGATGCGCGGCTCGTCGTCCAGCAGCTCGCGGAAGGGGCGCTGCTCCTTCCATGCCTGCATCGCCACCCCCTGCACGAGGCGATAGGCCTCCTCGCGCGTCATCCCCCTCTTCGCGAGCGCGAGCATCACCTCCTGCGAGTTATAGAGGCCCAGCGACCGGTCGATGTTGCGCTGCATCGCCTCCGGGAAGACATCCAGGCCGTCGAGCACCTTCTCGAGGCGTACGCACATGAAGTCGACGAGGATCGTCGAATCGGGGGCGATGACGCGCTCGACCGACGAGTGCGAGATATCGCGCTCGTGCCAGAGCGCGACGTTCTCGAGCGCCGCCACGCTGTTGGCGCGCACCAGGCGCGCAAGCCCGGTGAGGTTTTCGCAGCGGATCGGATTGCGTTTGTGCGGCATCGCACTCGACCCCTTCTGTTCCTTCGCGAAGGGCTCGGCCGCCTCGCCGACCTCGGTGCGCTGCAGGTGACGGATCTCGACCGCCACCTTCTCGATCGAGGCGGCGATGCCCGCCAGCGTGCAGAAGAAGTGTGCATGGCGGTCGCGCTGAACGATCTGCGTGGAGATCGGCGCAGGGGCGAGACCCAGCCGCTTGCAGACCATCGCCTCCACCCGCGGGTCGATGTGCGCGAAGGTGCCGACCGCACCGGATATCTTGCCGACGGCGACGTCGGCGATCGCCGAGTGCAGGCGCTCGCGATGACGCCGAAACTCCTGATACCAGACGGCGCACTTCAGACCGAAGGTAATCGGCTCCGCGTGGATGCCGTGCGAGCGCCCCATCATCGGCGTGTGCTTGTGCTCCTGCGCCCGGCGCTCGATGACCGCGATCAGTCGCCCCAGGTCCTCTTTGATCAGGCGCCCCGCGGCGACCAGCTGCAGGGCAAAGGCCGTATCGAGGAGGTCGGAGGAGGTCATCCCCAAGTGGATGAAACGCGAATCCTCACCCACGTGTTCCGCGACCGCGGTGAGGAAGGCGATAACGTCGTGATGCACCTCCGCCTCGATCTCCTCGATCCGGGCGACCTCGAAGGCGGCGTCGGTGCGAATCGTCTGGAGCGCCTCGGCGGGGATGATGCCGAGCTCTGCCTGCGCCTCGCAGACCGCGATCTCGACCTCGAGCCAGCGCCGGTAGCGCGCCTCATCGGTCCAGAGCGCCGCCATCTCGGGACGGGAATAGCGTTCGATCATAAGGCCGTCGTTCGGTGTTCGTCGTTCGTCGTTCGTGGAGAACACCCCCACGAACGGAACGAGCATCCTGTACCGCAAAGACCAATACGCCGGGGGCTGCTTAACCCCTTGTTATTAAACGGATTTCCGTGTTGTCGTCCAGAGGCGAGGCACTATAGCCCAGGGGGGGGGCACAGGCAACAGAAGTTTTTGAAAAAAGGCAGGAATCCCGCGCAATACCGCTTACTCCTTCGGGCCGACCTTCGTCGGGGCGTTCATGCGCGAGACGCTCTGCGCTCCGCGCATCGTCGCGAGGATCGCATCGGCATCGCCGGCGCTGACCTTTCCCGCGAGCATCATCTCGCCAAGCCGCGCGGCGAGGAGCGGGATCGGGATCTCACCGGTCATGATCTTCAGCCGGAAGGACTGTTCGCTCAGCCCCTCGCTGTTGAGCAGGGCAATCATCTTCGGCGTCAGCCGGCTGAGGATGATCGCCGGTGCGATGGCGCCGCCTCCCCCGACCGTGTCGATCTGACGCGTGGAGGCGGACATCACGGTCGATTCGGGGGGCGTCGGTCGCTTGGCGCCGCCGTTGACGACGACCGCCGTCGAAGCATTCTCGCCGCGTTCCGGAACGGCCGCCGTTTCGCCGCGCTCCGCCGACGCGGCGACGGCGTCCAGATCGCGCGCCATCGTCTCGGCCGCCGGCCGAAAGATGGTCTTCGCCCGCTGCGGATCGGCGGGGGTCTCACCGGCGGCGAAGGGCTGCGCCTCCCGCCGTACCGTCGCGGGCCCGCCATCCGGCGACGGCGGCGTTCGCGCCTCGCGACGCGTCCCCGCGTGCGGATCATTCTTCGGCACCGCGCGTCCCGGCTGTTTGATGTCCGTCAGCGGAATGGGCTCGCCCCGCGGCGTCCCCGGTGCCGGCTCCGGCGTCACCTCGCGTATCCCCAGCTGGCTCATATCGACGATCCCATCCGGGATCTCGCGCACATTCGACTCGCCGAAGAGGAAGGGGTCGTCCGCCGCGGGATCGTGAGCGACGCGGCCGACCGCGAAGCGTTCGATCAACTCCTCGGCCGCCCCGCTCTCCGTTTCCGCCACCCGCGGGCGCTTCTGCACCGCCCTTCGCGGCGGCACCTCGGCGGGCGTCTGGGCCCCCGCGACCGCCGGACGGTCCGGGGAGGGCACAGCCGGTCGCGGCGTCGGTTCGGCCTGCGCGCGCGAGCGCATCGCCTGCTCCATCGCGCCGTTGAAGAGATGCTTCCACTCCAGCACCCGCGCTGGGGACTTCCCCTTCCGGCCGGCGTGGAGCGCCTCGTCGTAGAGGCGCGCCCGGGGCTTGAGCAACGGCCGCCAGCGATAGCCGTCGAGCATGAAGGGAGGGACGTCGTGACCGTAGACGGTGTTGATCGTGCCGCTCTGCTCGTCGATGTAAACCTCGACCTCCAGGAGCCCCTTGGGGATGCGCGGAACACCGCGGCGCGTGCCGAAGATGCGGCTCGGATCACCGATGTGTTCGATGATCCCGTTGGTGTCGTTGACGAAGGCGATGAGGACGACCTCCCCTTCGCGTTCACTGCGCGTCTTGTCGCGTTCGAGCGCGCGCTCCGTCGCCTTTCCGGCGAAGATGCGGATGTTGAGGTCGGTGCGCATGCGGAAGAAGATGTCGTTGAGCTTCTTGCGGCGCAGGAAGACATCCTGCGGCATCCGCTCGCGCGCGAAGGTCTCGTCCTCGTCGCGCCATTCCTCCAAGACCCATTGCC
>CAYPII010000127.1:5410-5677 GCA_964410765.1 uncultured Myxococcales bacterium
CGAGCCGAACTCCTCGCTCATCCGGTCCATGAAGTCGCGCACGCGCTCCTCCATGTGCGCGGTGAGCTTCCGCATGATCCGCTGCGCGCGCTTCCCCGGCATGTCGCGCACCAGGCGGAAGGCCTCCAGCAGGATCTCCGGCTCCGAGCGCTTGAGCATCCGGCGGATCACGTGGCGCTTCAACTGCCGCATTCGAAAGACCCCGAGGGCCTTCAGGCGCGTGAGCGCCGCCACCTGCACAGCGGGCTTCTCGCCGAAGCGGCGCTT
>CAYPII010000128.1:0-5618 GCA_964410765.1 uncultured Myxococcales bacterium
CCGATCTTCTTCGCGATGACGGAGTAGCGGTGGCGTTCGAGCTCCGGCAGGAATTCCTCGATGATGCGGCAGGGGAGCGCGCCCTCGTCGCCCAGCTGTCGCGTCTGGATGAGGAGGCACTCCTTGAGGTCACGCGCGGCGACGCCGGCGGGATCGAATTCCTGGATCTTCGCCAGGACCGCGGCTGCCTCATCGGGCGTGGCGTCGGTGCGCTCGGCCACCCCCTCGACGGTTGCCTGCAGGTAGCCGTCGTCGTTGATGTTGCCGATGATCTCCGTGCCGATCGCCTGCTCCTCCTCCGTCATCGAGGAGAGGTGCAGCTGCCAGAGCAGATGGTCGTGGAGCGACTCGGTCTGGCGGATGAAGTTTTCGTAGGTGGGCGTCTCGTCGCTGGGCGCCTCGCGACCCGGCGGGAGGCCGGGGGCGTTGTAGACGTTGAGGTAGTTCTCCCAGTCAAAGTTTTCCGGGTCCTTCATATCCTTCTCCGGCTCGGCCACCTCGTCCATCGAGTGGTCGTGGCCGCGGTCCTCCTCCTTCGCCTGCTCGTGCTTCTCGGCGTTGGACTGCTCCGAGGTGTTCTGCTCATCCCCCTGGCCGTCGTGTTCCTCCAGGACCGGGTTCTCGACCAGCTCCGACTGGATGAGGTCGGCGAGCTCCAGCCGGGAGAGCTGCAGGAGGCGGATTGCCTGCTGCAGCTGCGGGGTAACCACGAGTTGTTGGGAGAGTTTGAGACTCTGTTTGAGCTCGAGCGGCATACAGCACCCTTGCGATAATGCGCGTCAAATCGTCGTTTCAGCGCTTTTGGACTGCTCTTATGATATTGCGGGGGGGTCGAAAAGTCAAGAAAGGCCGGGCTCTGCGCCCGATCGTGCATCAGCTTCCGGTCCCCTCCTGATGCCCGGCGTCGCGGGAAACGGCGTCGGCCTGCGGATCCTGCTTCTGGCGGGTCCAGCTCCGGCGCTTTGCCTGCGCGATGGACGCCTCGATGAAGTGGACGAAGAGGGGGTGCGGCGCCATCGGACGGGACTTGAACTCCGGATGAAACTGGCAGCCGACGAACCAGGGATGGTCGGCGATCTCGACGATCTCGACGAGGCTCGTCTTCTGGCAGGTGCCGACGATCTTCAGGCCGTGCTGCTGGAGGAGGTCGGCGTACTGGTTGTTGAATTCGTAGCGGTGGCGGTGCCGCTCGCTGATCTCCTTCTCCCCGTAGGCGGAGAAGGCGGTCGAGTTCTTCGTCAGAAGGCAGGTATAGGCGCCCAGCCGCATCGTCGCGCCCTTGTTGTAGACCGCCTTCTGCTCCTCCATCAGGTTGATGACCGGATCGGGGGTCTCCTCGTCGAACTCCAGGCTATTGGCCTTCGTCAGCCCGCAGACGTGCCGGGCGAACTCGACGACAGCGAGCTGCATGCCGAGGCAGATGCCGTAGAAGGGGACCTTCCGCTCGCGGGCGTACTGGATGGCCGCGATCTTCCCCTCGGTGCCGCGCTCGCCGAAGCCGCCGGGGACGAGGATGCCGTCGACGTCGTCGAGGAGGCACAAGCCGCCCTCCTCCTCGAGCCGCTCCGCATCGATGAATTTGAGCCGCACGCGCGCTTCGTTCGCATAGCCGCCGTGGCGCAGCGCTTCGTTGAGACTCTTGTACGAGTCGGTGAGATGGACGTACTTGCCGACGATGCCGATGGTCACTTCGGCGGAAGGGTTGCGGATGGTTTCGGCCAGCCGCTCCCAGGCGGAGAGATCAGGCGAGCGCGTCCAGATGTTGAGCAGCTCCACGATCTTTTCGTCGAGCCCCTCCTGGTGATATTTCAGCGGCACGTCATAGATGTGCTCGACGTCGAGTGCGGACATGACGCAGTCGCTGGGGAGGTTGCAGAAGAGCGAGATCTTCTGCTTGAGCTCCTTGGCGAGCGGCTGTTCGGTGCGGCAGAGGAGGATGTCGGGCTGGATACCGATCTCGCGCAGCTTCTGCACGCTGTGTTGCGTCGGTTTCGTCTTGAACTCGCCGGAGGCCGAGAGATAGGGGATGAGCGTCAGGTGGATGTAGATGACGTTCTCCCGCCCGACGTCCGCTCGGAACTGGCGAATCGCCTCGAGGAAAGGGAGGCTCTCGATATCGCCGACCGTCCCGCCGATCTCGATCAGGGCCAGGTCGATATCGTTGGCCACCTTCATGATGGAGGCCTTGATCTCGTCGGTGATGTGCGGAATGACCTGGATCGTGCGTCCCAGGTAGTCCCCCCGGCGCTCCTTCTGGATGACCGTATCGTAGATGCGCCCCGTCGTGAAGTTGTTGAGCTGGCTCATGCGAACGCTGGTGAAGCGCTCGTAGTGGCCGAGGTCGAGATCGGTCTCGGCGCCGTCGTCGGTGACGAAGACCTCGCCGTGCTGGAAGGGGCTCATCGTCCCCGGGTCGACGTTGATATAGGGATCGAGCTTCTGGAGGGTGACCTTCAGGCCGCGCGATTCGAGGAGAGCGCCGATGGAGGCGGAGGCGATTCCCTTGCCCAATCCGGAAACCACTCCCCCTGAGATGAATATAAATTTTGTCTTCGGCGGCATCGCGTACGTCCTGGGTTTTAACGACTATAGAGGAGCGTCGGCGATGCTGTCAAGAAAGCAGCGTGAAAGGTGCATGCTACAAACAAAAAAAATGAAGCGCCGGTGCGCGCGCGGTCGAGCGAATGGAGTCGATCGCCGCTGCAGAACGCGACGCGAAAAAAAACGGGAGGCACGTCTCCGTGCCTCCCGCGGGAACCGGAACAGGAGTGATCAGCGCTTCGAGTACTGTGGCCGGCGACGCGCCTTGCGGCGGCCGACCTTGCGACGCTCTTTTTCGCGCGCATCGCGCGTCAGCAACCCTTCGCCCTTGAGCGGCTTGCGCAGATCGGGGTTCATCGAGACGAGCGCGCGGGCGATGCCGTGGCGCAGCGCATCCGCCTGGCTCGACACGCCCCCGCCGCAGATATTCGCGAGGACGTCGAACTTGCTCGTCGTGCCGGTGGTGACGAAGGGCTGTGCGGCGACGGCGACGAGCGTCGGACGGGCGAAGTAGGTCTCGGCCGTCTTGCCGTTGACGGTCACCGTCCCCTCGCCGGGGGTGAGGCGCACCCGTGCGATGGAGGTCTTGCGCTTGCCCGTCGCGGTGAATTCGGAGCGCTTCTTCGCGGCCTTCGTCTGCGTGGTCGTGGTGGCGGTCGTCTCTTCCATAACGATTCTCTTATCCCAGGGTGGTCGGCGTCGGCGCCTGCGCTGCGTGCGGGTGCTCGGCACCGGTGTAGATTTTGAGCTTCTTCATCAGCTGACGCGAGAGCCGGTTCTTCGGGAGCATCCCCCAGACGGCGTCGCGCAGGACCCGGTCGGGGTGCTTCGCGAGCTGCTCATCGGCGGTGGTCTCCTTCAGGCCGCCCGGATAGCCGGTGTGTCGGTAGTAGACCTTTTCGCTGCGCTTGTTGCCGGTGAAGCGGACCTTCGCCGCGTTGACGACGACGACGAACTCGCCGGCGTCGACATGCGGGGTGAAGGTGGGGCGCTCCTTGCCGCGCAACAGCTGCGCGATCCGCGAAGCGGCGCGGCCGACGACCTGATCCTCCACATCGACCAGGAGCCAGTTGCGCTCCGCATTCTCGGGTGTTGCGAGGGTGCTCTTCTGCCGTGTCATCATCTCCCTGCCAATCCTGATAAGGTGTTGATTTTTAAATAAAAATACACTCACCCCTCAACGGGCGAGGCAATCTAGCGAATTACGGGCGTGTAAGTCAAGGGAAATACGTCCGTTGGTCCGCCGGTTCACGAGAGAGAATCGATTCTTTACCATCGGACTATCGGACCGACTTACCCCATCGGCGAGAGCTCGCGCAGGTGCTCGATGATCCCCGGCAGCTTCTCCAAAATGAAATCCATCTCCTCGGCGATGTTGTAGCGCGAGAGGGAGAAGCGGATCGAGCCGTGCGCTCGCGTGAAGGGGACCCCCATCGCCAGCATCACGTGCGAGGGGTCGAGCGAGCCGGAGGTGCAGGCCGAGCCGGAGGAGGCGCAGATGCCGAATTCGTTCATCATCAGCAGAATCGCCTCGCCCTCGACCGCCTCGAAGCCGATATTCGTCGTGTTCGGCAGGCGGTGTTCGCGATCGCCATGGACGACGGCGCGCGGAATGCGTTCGAGGATTTCCGCCTCGAGGCGGTCGCGCAGCGCAGCGACGCGCGTGCGTTCCTCCTCCATATGGGCCTCGGCAAGTTCGCAGGCACGGCCGAGCCCCACGATGGAGGCGACGTTCTCCGTTCCACCACGCCGCCCGCGCTCCTGGTGCCCCCCCTCGATCAGCGCGGTGTACGGGGCACCGCGGCGCACGAAGAGGGTGCCGACCCCCTTGGGCGCATGGAGCTTGTGGCCGGAGAGGGCGAGGTAGGTGATCGGAACGCGCGCCAGGTCGATCGGGAGCTTGCCCCCGTACTGGACGGCGTCGACGTGGAGGGGGACGCCCCGCTCCGCGCAGATCTCCGCGATTCGCTCGATGGGGAAGATCACGCCGGTCTCGTTGTTCGCCCACATCACCGAGACGCCCAGCGTCTCGCCGTCGATGGCCGTCTCGAGCGCGGCCGGGTCCAGCCGCCCCTCGCCATCCACCGGTAGGAAGACGACGTCGTAGCCCTCCTTCGCCAGGCGCTTGGCGGGGGTGCGCACCGCCGGGTGCTCGACGCTGGTGGTGATGAAACGGCGCTTTTCCGGGGCGGCGCGCAACATCGAGTGCAGCGCGATGTTATCGCTCTCCGTCCCGCAGCTGGTGAAGACGATCTCACTGACGCGCTTTGCCCCCAGGATGTGGGCGACCTGCTCGCGCGCGCGATCGATGTGTTTGGCCACCGCCCCGCCGAAGGTGTGCATGCTGGAGGGGTTGCCCCACTGTACCTGCAGGAAGGGGAGCATCGCCTCAATCACCTCCGGCGCTACGCGCGTGGTGGCGTTGTTGTCGACGTAGATCGTCTTCATGCCCGCACCTCCTCCACGCGAATTGCCTTGGAGATCCGCTTCTGGAACTCCTTCTCGATGAAGCGCCGCATCGTGAGCGAGGAGGAGGGGCAGGTGGCGCAGGCCCCCTTGAGGCGCAGCTTGACGAGGTTGCGGTCGATGTCGACGAGCTCGATATCGCCGCCGTCGTGCTTGAGCGCCGGGCGGATGCGGTCGTCGATGAGCTGCTCGATGCGATGGACGCGCTCGAGGTTGGTCAGGCCGTCGTGGACCTCCTCCGGCGTTGCGGCGGGTGCCTTGTCCGGGGCGGCCTCCTCGCCGCGCATCTCGGCGAGGATCTCACGGATGCGCTCGTGGCAGAGGCCGCAGCCGCCCCCCGCCTTCGTGTAGTTCGTGACCTCCTCGAGCGTCGTGAGGTCGTTTGCCCGGACGACGTCGCGGATCTCCTTTTCCGTAACGCCGAAGCACTTGCAGACGACCTCCCCGTCGAGTTCATGGACGATCGGCTTGCCGCCGGAGCGGTAGTTCTCGATCGCCGCCATCAGTGCCTCGCGCCCCATCACCGAGCAGTGCATCTTTTCCTCGGGAAGGCCGCCCAAGTAGTCGGCGATCTCGCGGTTGGTGATCCGCTCCGCCTCCTCGAGCGTCTT
>CAYPII010000129.1:0-2252 GCA_964410765.1 uncultured Myxococcales bacterium
ACACGGCATCGAGCTGCTCGCCTACGACAAGCGGGGGCGTCTGATGGGCGGGGCGATCGATCGACCGGCGCAGCTGCATCACAACGGCGTCCCCTACCTCGTGGTCGAGGGGGAAGCCATCCCGGCGATGCAGCTGGCGGAGAACATCCACATCATCAAGCACCGCAGCCAGCATCATTTCTATTTTGATGGGCAGCGCCTCCCCCTCCCGGAGGGGAACGTGATGCTGCTCCGAAATCCTGAGGGCGTCCCGACGATCTTCGCCGGGGGAAAGATGCACGAGCCGCTCGTGCGAAAGGTCCTGTATCGAAAACCGAAGGCACTCTTCGAGCGCACGGCCCGGAAGGGCGCCGGGCGCAAGGGAAAGCCGGACGAGCGCCTCTATTCGTTGGAGAATGAATTTCTCTTCGAGGATGAATCGGGCACCCTCATCGAACTCTATCAGGTTGCGATGAACGAAACCGGCCATCGCACCCGCCCCTTCACCGGCGAGGCGCTCCTCTACAACACCACCGAACGAAAGTGCATCGGCTATGCGAAGAATGGAAAGCGCTACCACCTCCGGGCGGTGAGCGACGAATTCCTCTGGTTCGAGAACGGCGACGAGCGGCTGGTGGTCGAGGTCAACAAACTCCAGACGTTGGAACGGCCGGGCCCGGCGTGGGCCAACCGCCCCACCATTCAGTGATCCGCGCCCTCCTCGGGGCAGGCCCAGGGGACGTAGCCGAAGAGGACCCAGGCGCCACAGCTGGTCCGCTTTCGTTCGACGATCGGCCCTTCTGTGATCTCGGCGAAGAAGACGCCGTATTCATCGTTGACCGGACACCCCTCCCCCTCGCACTCGATCTGCGTGTAGCGCGCAAAGAGATCATCCCCCGCTCCGTCGAAGAAGCTGCGAAGCTGACGCCAATCCGTGATGAGCGCGTTGACCGGTTCGGCGAGAAATGCCGGGATGCGCTCGGGATCGTAGGGAATCGAGCGCGCCATCCGTCCGCCCGCAATGAAGGGATTGCCCTGCCCCTTCAGGTTTTGCAGCGCAGTGAGCGTTGCAAAGAGCTCGGCCGAGAGCCCCAGTCCGATCTTCCCGTGCGCGCTCGCCGCCGAGTAGGCCCCATAGGGATTGGAGCGCGGACCATGCGGCGAGAGGACGCCATCGCCGACGATATAGGGGAGCACCTTTTCACGCCATGCATCTGCGTTGAATTCCATCTCCCTTCCCCAGCGATCGGTGTTGTATGAGTTCCACTCCCTTCGCACAATCCAGTTGGCGTGCGAGACATCGAACGAAAGCTGAAGGAAACGCTCGAAGCCGCTGCGCTGCTGCGGTGTGAGATACCCGGAACGCTCCAGCACGTGGCTGATGGCGTAGTGCAGGATCCGATCCTGGCGCTTGAGCGCACACGGCATCTTGTCGTTGGTGAGCGTCACATCATCGGCGTCGATCTGTCCGTCACCGTTTGTGTCGAGCGGTGCGAGCGCCTCGCGCATCGCCGGCTCCTCGACGGGGATGGTCGTCCCCCCGCTGACGATGAGGTTGACGGGATTGGCTTTCGCAACGGCGGGGCCTTCTTCCTGCGACACCAGTTCCTCCAGCCCCTTCGGCACTCCTCCCCGGAAGTGTGAAAAGCCCTCGATGCGCATGTCTCCTCCTCTCCTCGGCATATGTTGGCATCGGCGGAGCCAACCGTATTCCCCCGTATCGGAGGAGCGAACAAAACGTTTCGAGAAAGAAGACGATTTCGTATCCGGAGGGATACGCGAGGGGAAGAGGACTATGCCTTCTCGCCGAGAGCAGCATGAATCATCTGCAGGAGCTCCTCGAACTCAAAGGGCTTGTTGATGAAGGGGATGTCGCCGAGGATCTCCATATCCTCGTCGCTGAGGATGCTGCGAAAGGCCGAGATGGCGATGATCGGGGGCGAGTTGAGCCGATCCTCCTCCTCGCGCACCGCGCGGATGAAGCTGAAGCCATCCATCCCCGGCATCATGATGTCCAGGAGGATCAGGTCGACCGATTCGTTGATGAGGCGGTGAAAACCGGCGAGGCCGTCGGCGGCATAGAGGACCTCGAACCCCTCGTACTCCAACCGCGGCTTGAGCGACTCGACGAAATCGGGCTCGTCATCGATGATGAGAATCGTGGTTGTCTTCACCATAACACGTCGTATATACTACAGAAATCGCTCTGTGTCGAGTTTTCTCCTCCGCTTTCCTTCTCGGCCGCATCCGGCCACGGAAGTTCCTCCGTCCAT
>CAYPII010000129.1:2352-5581 GCA_964410765.1 uncultured Myxococcales bacterium
CATCCGGCCACGGAAGTTCCTCCGTCCATTCAACCTGTTCGCCGAGATCTCCTGCTCAGGCGGCGGCCGGCGGGCGCGGTCCCCCGCGCATGGCCAGCGCCAGCGAGACGAGGGTGATGCCGGAGATGAGGAAGTTGATCCCGACGAGGAGGCCGATGGCCCACGCCGCCGAGCTGGGGAGCTCGAACCAGATGAGGATACCCAGCGCGAAGGCGATGAGTCCGCTGAAGAAGACCCACCCCCAGCTCGTCATCGGGCGTAGGTGAAACGCTGTGGAGATCTTGAGGACCCCATCGACGATGAAGAGGACGGCGATGAGCAGCGTCAGCGTCAATGTCCCCTGCAGCGGGAAGAGCAGGAGGAGGACGCCGGCGGCGCAATAGAGGAGCGCGCCGAGGAGCTTCAGGAAGAATCCGCCCGCGGCGCGCGTCTGCACGAGGTGGACGACCTGCACGATGCCGCCGACGAGGAAGAGCCATCCGAAGAGGAGCTCGACGGCGAGGGTGGCGACGACCGGCACGCCGATCGCGACGACCCCGAGGATGACGAGCAGGACGCCGACAACGGCCGCCCACCGCCAGTGCTCCGCCAAAATCCGCATCCGCGCTTCGATGATCGCATCCAGGTTGGTGCTCATGGTTCCCCCTTGTGAAGGACGCGACTGTACCAATTCCCGTGCGAAAGGACAACCCGCCTCATCCCGCCGTCGACAGATCGGAGAATAGTGTTACGACCAAACCGGCGACACATCGCGTCTTGCGGATGAGGGCGATCCTGCCTATGGATGTCCCGATGCAGATCGTCCTCCGAACCGCGCTCCTGCGGATGTTCGTCGACGAGGCCGACGGCTGATCCTCGTATCCCCCCGAGATACACTTTTACGCCAAAAGCCGGTCACTTCCCCTGGAGGAAACCGATACCCTCTGCGAGAAGGTCCACTCGCCAGAGGAGAAACCCATGGGCGCACCAATCCGCATCGTCCTGCACGAACCAATCTTCACCTCCGACGGGGAAATCGGAACCCCGGGATACGCGACGCGCGTCGAATCGATGACCAACGGCGGTCAACGCATCCACGCCATTGATGTCGACGAAGACGGAACGGTCGATGCGATTTTTATGCTCGATGAGAAGATTGGAGGAACATGTCTGACGAGGGATCCGGAGCTGAAGAAGATCTCCATGCTCGACAGTCGCCGCGGCATGATCTGCAATACGACCTCGGAATACGGAGATCCGGGCAGTGGCGAATTTCGTCTCGCCGTCAAACAGGCCGAAGGGAAGCTCAGTGAGCTGAAGGATTTTCTCTTCACTTTTTTTCCCTATAGCACCGAGCCCAAGAATCACATCAAACGCTGCCAAAAAACGACGGAGGACGTCGTCTGCCCACTCGTCATGGGGGGGCTCGACGCAACGATCCACTTCGTCCCAAAATCGAAGAAGGATCACCTCGCTGAGGATATGCTCCTGATCGACCTCCCCGCCTTTGCCCGCATCGTCCTCTACGGCAACGAGGTGCAGGTCTTCAAGAAGCTCCTGCGCATCAAGTAACAGCGGACCACATCATAAAAAAAGGGACCCGCACCATGCGGGCCCCACGCCAAGGTTTGTTCTGTGTGGCGGTTCTCCTCCGCCGTCACCCTTCTTATCGGTCGACGACCCGACAAAGTTTCGCGCCAATGCTAATGAGGCATACACAGTTGTCTTCACCACATCGTGGTCATTTCGATGATGCGATGCGCTCGTGAATCCAGTCGGTGATGATCTCCGCCGTCTCGCGCCAGTTGGGGGCCATCATGAAGTTGTGCGGCGCACCGGGGACGATGCGAATCCAGTCGTGTTTCTCCGGTGTCTCCGGCATTGGTATGATGACATGATCCTCGCCGCCGTAGAGGACGAGCAGCGGGACATCGATCTTTGTGCGATCGACCGTTGGATCGGCACGGAGGATGGCAAAGGGCGTCGAGGTCATCAGCGGCGCGACCGTCGCGCGATACTCCTCCTGTGAGAGCTGATCGGCGAGATAGCGTCCGCGCGCAAATTCGTCGCTGAAGCGAATGCCCCTCGTCCCGCCGAGGACGCCGGGAAGGAGCATCCAGAAGGCGCCGGTCAGGAGTTGCCAGACGAGCCCGCCGGTGAACTGCGGCTCGTCGTATTCGGCGCCGAGCGTCCCGCCGAGAAAGATCGCGCCGGAGATCTCCACTCCGTCGTGGGGTGTCTGCAGATAATCGGAGATGATCTTCGCACCGCGGCTGTGGCCGATGAGAAAGATCTTCGAGGCACTGGCCGGCAGCGCGTGGGCGAGGATATCGCAGAGGTCCTGCACCGAATTCTCCGGCGTCGGCGCCCTCTCGTTCCACAGATAGTCGAATGCGAGGGCGTGAACGCCCTGCTGCGGAAAGGCGTGCAGAAAGTTTTGAAAGGTTCCGGCCCGAAAACCATCGCCGGGGATCATCACCGCCACCGGCCGTGGTTCCGGCGTTCGCACAGCGACGCTCTGGAACGAAACGTTTCGATTCGGTGTGGTGCTCTGTTTTGCAATAGTCGCTCTGCCCGTCATCGGATATTCCCCTTCCCCCTCCACCACTGCATCGTCATTTCGTCACGTTTGTTGCCCCCTTTTTCCATGCCAAAGGGCCCCGTTTTGGGGCCCCCTTGCGTATTCTTCTCGGCGGTGGAATGTCATTTCTCTTCGGCAGGGGGTTCCTCTCGGGGCGGCGGCATATCGCGCCCTTCTGGACCATGCGACGGGCGACAGGCGAGATCGCCCTCGTAACGGCCCGCAAAACAGGTCCCCTCCAGGGTTTCTCCGCGCCGGCCAACGAAGGAGCACTCCGCCCCCTCCGGCTTTCCGGAACAGGCCTCGATCGCCTCCTGCGGCGGCCCGCGATGTCGGCCCCGCTGTCGATAATCGACCGCCCCCTCCTCCTCCGCCGACTGGGCGAAGAGGGGGGCGGTGATACAGGACAGCGCGAGAACGGTGAGCAGGATCGAGCGTTTCATGGCGACCTCCTTGCGGATGGGTGACCCCGAGGAGACGTAGCGCATGCCGCGATGGACGACAAGACAGATACCGCGCCCCCCACCAGACGGAGCAAAAAGGGCAGAGGTGCCCCCCGGGCGGCACCCCTCCCTTCGTTATTTCGTGCTCAGCCCGGTTTGAACGCCCTCTCTTGCCATCTCACTTGGCACGAGGTTTGCTCTGTGAGGAAGCGTGGCCTACCTCCCC
>CAYPII010000130.1:0-5566 GCA_964410765.1 uncultured Myxococcales bacterium
CGGCCGGCCGATCTGGCAAGAGGTCGTCTTCATCGCCTCGATGGTGGCCTTCCTCGTCTTTGCCAACTGGGGCAGGCCTGAAGGCGATTCGTCCGGCTTCTGGCATGGGGTCTATGCCGCGAAGTGGTACCTGGCCGCGGCATCGCTCGTCGTCCTCGCCGTCGCCCTCGTCAGATGGTTCAAGCGACAGGAGCTGGGCAGCTGGGTGATGCTCTCGTGGGGATTCGCAAAGCAGATCCTGCCGCTGCTTCTGGCGGGAGTGCTGATCGCGGGATTCCTCCTCGGCAGGCCCGGGCATGAGGGGCTCATCCCCTCTCATTATATAGAGGGACTCGTGGGCGGCAATTCGCTCTGGGCGAACCTCTTCGCCTCTGTGGCGGGTGCGTTCATGTACTTCGCGACCCTCACCGAGGTGCCGATCCTGCAGGGACTCATCGGCAGCGGCATGGGCAAGGGGCCGGCGCTGGCACTTCTGCTCGCGGGCCCTGCGCTATCGCTGCCCAACATGCTCGTCATCCGCAGCGTGATGGGGACGAAGAAGACGGTCGTCTATGTCGCGCTCGTCGTCGTCATGGCGACGATAAGCGGGTTGATCTTCGGCCATCTATTTGGTTGATGATGAAGGGGGGGGGTATGAAATTCGACAACATCCTGGTGCCGATCGACTTCTCTCAATTTTCGCAGAAGGCGCTCGACGTCGCGGTGAAGCTCGCGGGCTGCTGCGGCGGCAAGATCCATCTCCTGCATGTCGAGGAGGACATCTTTCACATGAGGCGCATCCACAAGAGACACCCGCCGCTCGAGAAGATGTGCGACAAGGTGCACGAAACCTTCATTGCGGAGAAGCGGAAGGCGATCGACGCTATCGCGAGGGCAGTACCGAAGAAGCTTCTGGCGAAGGCATCCATCAAGGAGGGGCACCCCTTCGCGGAGATCGTGAAGTACGCCAGGGCCAAGTGCATAGACCTTGTGGTCCTGTCCAGCCGCGGTGAGAGCAACGTGAAACACGCGCTGCTCGGAACCACGACCGAAAAGGTGTCGAGGAAGGCCGACTGCGCGGTGCTGATCGTGAAGGACAAGAGGTGCAGGCACATTGCGATTTGACGATAGGACGAACGAAGAGACGAGCAAAAGGAGGAAGAGATGAGGAAAATCCAGATTTTGGGGACCGGGTGTCCCAAGTGCAAAAAGCTCACGGAGAATGCGGCTGCCGCGGCGGAAAAACTCGGCATCGAGTATAACCTTGAGAAGGTCACCGAGATCGACCGGATCATGGGCTTTGGCGTCATGATGACGCCCGCGCTGGTCGTGGACGGCGAGGTGGTGGCCACGGGGAACGTGCCGTCTCCCGACGAGATCGCGAAGATCCTGTCGGCGGAAAAGAGTCCGGATGCAAAGCAGCCGCCAAAGAAGGGCGGATGCTGCTGCGGCGGATCGTGTTGATGGGCTACATGTCGTTTTTCCCAAGGAGGTCAGTATGAAAATAGCGATTATCGTATGTTCCTGCAGCGGAGCCTGTCCCAGTATGGAGAAAATCGATTTCTGGGAGTTGGCCGAGCACATCCGGCTGGAGGTGCCCCACGATTATCTGCTCCTTCACCCACGGCTCTGTGAGGAGAACGGCGAGGCGCTGATGCAGGATCTGCTCAAACCGGACACGATCTACATAACGCCCGCCTGCGCCGAAGGCCGGCAGAAGAAGCTTCTCATGGCCGGATTTGAGCGCGCCGGAGTGCCGATGGACGACAAACACTGGATTCCAGTGTCGATCGCGCAGAAGACGACGGACCAGGCGGTGGAGGACATTAAGGCGGCCGTTGAAAAGGCGAAGGGGATGGCGCCATGAAAAAGACCTACATGGGCGTTCTGCGCGAGGATATCCCATGGTACCCTCGCATCAGCGCCGATCTGTGCACGCTGTGCGGGGCGTGCAAAGAGTTCTGCCCCAACGACGTCTTCGATGCCGGCGCCGAGTGCATGCTGGTAAAGAATCCGATGAACTGCGTCGTCGGATGCGACAAGTGCGCGGCTGAATGTCCAGTCGGAGCGATCTCTTTCGCCACGAAGGAGGAGTTGCTTGAGTGGATCCGCCGGGCGCGAAAAAAGGGGGATTTATGACCTTTGAATTCGACCAGAAGACCCGGGAGCTCATAGCCATCGGCGCGTCGATAGCTGCCGGCTGCGAACCCTGCCTCAAGTATCACTTCGCCGAGGCGAAGAAGGCGGGTTGCTCGCAGGAGGAGATGAAGGCGGCTGCGACCCTTGCGTGTATGATCAAGGAGCGGCCTGTATCGGCCATCTACGAGTTGGCCGACAATCTTATCGGTCTCAAGGAAGGGGATCGTCAGCCTTGCTGCGGCGGAAACGCCGGCAAAAAGGGGTGCTGCTGACGGTATCGGTGCTGATCACGGTTCATACGATTTGCGCAAGGGGGATCCATGGCTTTGAAGTCTATCATTCGCATCGTGCTGCTGATATTCGTGGTCGGCAGCGTCTCCCTCCTGATCGCCAGGGAGTACGGCTCCGATCCGTCTCAGGAGGACCGGCCGGCCCCGAGCGAAGCGGTTGCCGACAAGGCCCCGGTCGAGGCACGTGGCGATGTCGTCGCGCTCTACTACTTTTACGGCAACCGCCGCTGCTACACCTGTCGCACGATCGAGGCATATCTTAAGGAGACGATAGAGACCTCATTTCCGGAGGAGATTGCCACCGGCTCCCTTGAGTGGCGCTCGGTCAACGTGGAGGCGCCGGGCAACCGCCACTTCATCCAGGATTTCCGCCTCGCCTCCCCCGGCGCGGTCGTGGCCAAAATGAGGGGAGGCGCCGCCGAGAACTGGAAGAACCTCGACCTCGTCTGGAGGCTCGTCAGGGACAAGCCGGCCTTCGTGGAATACGTGAGGGGGGCGATCTCCCCCTATCTCGCGAAAGGCGGCAGCGATGAATGAGATGCTCCTGGCTTCGGCGACCGCATTGTGGCTGGGCGTGATCACATCGATCAGCCCCTGCCCCCTCGCCACGAACATCGCCGCGGTCTCCTATCTCATGAAGCTCGTCGAGCACCCGCGAAAGATGTTCGCCAGCAGCCTGCTCTACATCGCGGGCAGGGCAGTTACCTACCTGGCGCTCGGGGCACTGCTGGTCACCGGCATCCTCGCCGCGCCCGCAGTCTCGGGTTTCCTGCAGACATATATGAACAAGATACTGGGGCCGCTGCTCATCCTCGTGGGCATGGTGCTCGTGAACCTGATAAGCTTAAGTTTCGGCGGCAGGGGCGTGAGTGGGGGCATGAAGGATCGCGTGGACAGGATGGGGGTGTGGGGCGCGGCACCCCTGGGCATGGTGCTGGCGCTCGCCTTCTGCCCGGTATCGGCGGCGCTCTTCTTCGGCAGCCTCGTTCCCCTGGCGGCGCGTGAGGGATCGAGGGTCTGGCTCCCGCTGGTCTATGGCCTGGGCACTGCGCTGCCTGTCGCGGCCTTCGCGATACTCCTCGCGTTCGGCACGCACGTGGTGGCGAAGGTCTTTCACAGGCTCACGAAGATCGAGCTCTGGCTGCGCTATGCCACCGGTGTCGTCTTCATCCTGATCGGCATCTACCTGTCGATGATTTACATCATCTTAGCGCGATGATATCCGAAGGGTGAGATGTTCGTCTACAATCGAACGACAAAGGAGGCAGGCATGAAAAAGGCGATGGCATTCACTTTTGTGGCGGTTCTCTCGTTTCTTATCGCTGGCGACGCATGGTGCGCCCCGGAGACGGTCAGGATGGTCGGCTCCAGCACGGTCTTCAAAAAGATCATCCAGCCGTCGATGAAGGGGATCGAGAAGGAGGGGATCGAGATCAAGGAGGAGATCAAGGGGACGGGTCCCGGCTTCATCGCCCTGGAAAAGGGCCGGGCTGACGTTTTGCTCGCCAGCGCGGAGCTGCCCGAGATCGTGAAGGCTGCAAGGGCCTCGGGCTGGAAATCGGCGCCGGATTTCAATGAGAGGGCCTTCGAGAAGATCAGGATCTACGAGGACGAGATCCTCGTTATCACGAATTATGCGAACAAGGTTAAGAAGCTCTCAGCCGAGCAGCTCCGCGGGATATTCAGCGGCGCGATCACGAACTGGAAAGATGTGGGAGGAAAGGATCTGCCCATCATGGTCGTCATCCCCGAGAAGGGCCGGGCGACGAGGCAGGTCTTTCAGGACAATGTCATGGGAGGCGCCCCGTTCGTCGCGCGCTGCATCGATTCGACGCCCACGGCCAAGGTCGATGACATCGTTCGCGTCAACGAGAGCGCGATCGGGTTCACGAGCAAGGCCTTCTTCTACCGCGGCAAGCTCCGGATCGTGGATACGGTCGATATGAAAAGGCCGCTCCTGCTCGTCACCAGGGGAAAGCCGTCCCCCGCCGTCGAAAAGCTGGGTAAATTTCTGAGCGGCAAGGGCAGGAAATATTGGGAGGAGCAGGACCTCACGCCGTTTTGGCTGATGCTGGACTGAAATGAAGTGTTCACACAAAAGATGCCGGGCAGTCGTTGCGGCGTTCGCAGTTGTCCTCATCGTTGCCGCCGTTGTTTTTGTGATCGCGCGCACATGGGTCAGCTCCCGCGGCGATTCATCAGCCCTTAAAAGCGTTGTCCTCGGCTATTGCCCCACGATGTCGGAGATGGCCGCCGCGCTCGCCTTGGGCGACCCACGGATCGAACTCAGGCCTGCCGGGAGCACGGCCGAGGCCATCGCGTTACTCAAGGATGGAACGGTTAACGCATTCCTGGTGGGAAGGCTCGCGAGGGGGAATGAGCTCAATGGCGCGCAGGAGCTTCGGCTGGCGAGCGGTCATACGCTAGTCGGCGCGAGGACGAGGCTTGTGGATTACGGCGACATAGTGGAGATGCCTATACACACCGCGCTCGGCAGGGACGAGGTCGAAAGGTTTCTCCCCGAGGCCGGCAACGTGATCTATCACGATTCATCCGCTGCGGCGATGGAGGCCGGCGCGAACGACGCGGTGCTCATCCGCTGGGAGGACTCTTCGGACGATTACAGGTTGGTCATTCCGATGTCGGACGGAAGAAAGATCGAGAAGTTCCGACTCCCGGTGATCTACTCGTTCGAACAGTTCGACAAGATACTGCAATCACCACAAGCGGATTGATGAAATTTATAACAATACAACTTATCGCGTTCTCCTTTCTTCTTCTGACCGCCGACCGGCTTTTGGCGCAGGAGGGGAGCGCCGCGTCGGCCGTCTATTCCCTGGAGGAATGCATATCGGTGGCGCTCGAGGAATATCCCGAGTTGACCATCTCGGAGCGCCGAATCGATCAACAGAGGGAAAAATTAAAAGCGGTCTCAACGGACAACAAACCGAAGCTGGGCATCGCCGCAAGCTACGACCGGCTCTCCTACGTCATACCCGGCAAACGAAAATATTTGGGCAGCTCGCAGAATGATTACCAGGCGTCCATTGTTGCCACGCAACCGATTTACACGGGAGGAAAAATTTCATCCGAAAGGCGCAGCGCAAGACACGGTCTCGATGCCGCGAAGCAGGGCTATTTTGCGGTGAGGGACGACG
>CAYPII010000131.1:0-5512 GCA_964410765.1 uncultured Myxococcales bacterium
TTATCGACTGAAAGGAAGGCTGAAAATGAACGACATTGACATCACAAAAATGAACACCTAAATCCGATTCACATCAGGGGGCCCAAGTTGCTGGGACGAAGGGGGGTCTGGATAGGTGGGACGGGACACGCTGATAAACGCGGATCAAGCAAAAAACACGTTATTTCATGGCAATTGAAGTATCAGCGTCTATCCGCGTGAATCTGCGTTGGGGAGATTGCAAAGATGAAGACGTACGCTTCTTTCAAGAGTGTCAGATCAAGTACTGACTGTCGCACGTGATCCGAAGCATCTTCAGACAAGATCGAATGTTCCCTCAGAGAGAACGGGACTAATCCTGCCCTGCCTACCGGCAGGCAGGCGTCCCCTCGTTTTCTAGGCTCGGCCGGGGTCCGCGCTACGCGGCCGAGTGAGGCGGGCGTATCAGGGCCGATGCGCGACGGCCGTCTGGGCGATCGTCCATCCCTTCATTTCGGCCAGGACGAGAGTCCTGGTCTTTTTCACAAGTTCCCGCACCTTCGCCCGGCATCCCTCTGCCGCGTCGGACAACGCGGGGGCCTTCTCCTCTTCGCACCAACGCAGGTAGTCAAGCACCTGCCGCATCGTGTGGGCCGGTTCAGGATGGTGACAATCGAAGACAAGCCACACTTCGCGGCTCTCTCGTGGATAGGGCTTAAGCTGCGCGACGGCTTTTTTCAGGGGCTTGAAGAAGACATAATCGACCGTGCTCTGCACTGATTTTTTGTACGCGCTCTCTTCTCCTTTCAGCGCATTGATGACGCTCTTAAAGGATTCCGGCGATTCCGGAATGAGCTTCACCTCCGCGACGTGTTCCTTCGCCCCGTCCCGGAAGATGATATCAGGGGCCTTCTCCTCTTCCACCCATGCTCCCAGGTTGCGGATATCTTTTCCTTGAGATCGGAGATGATCGGCGACCGCAAGCTCGGCGATGAGGGAGAGCGTCCTATTCCTATGCGTCCTCCTCTTTTCGCGATCTTCCGACAGCCATTTTGGATCCTGATATGTCCTCCAATCCTCTTCTAACATATTGCGAGCATGTTTCTTGCCCTTCTCCGCGATTTCGAATCGTGTGACGAGTTCGTCGAGCCTTCCGAGCGTCTTGTTCATGAAGACCCCGAAGACGAGCGGTATGAACTCGTCGCCTTTCTCCCCATACGACAGCCTGCCCTTTGGAGAACCTGCCATGATCTGCGCGGCGGGAGAGCTCTGCCACGCCTCCTGAAATGCAGCCATCGTGTCTATCGTCTCCCTCTTCCAATCGCCCAGATGACAACCGCGCAATTCGAGGAGCCGCTGCAGGGCCCGCGGCTCGTCATCGCAGATCTGCAGGAAGTTTAGGATGAGCGGGTTCTTTGACCTCGCCTTCTCGATCTTTACCAGTGTGGCGTGGCTGATGCCGAAGAGCGCCCCGAACTCGCGCTGGTTGAGGCCGAGCCGGTTGCGGAAGGCCTTCACCTCGGCCGCGCCATAGGTTTCCAGGGACTCCGGTTCAAACACGAATGTTGAAGGACCGCGCCGCCCGATCGTCGTGAGGAGCACGAAGGGATCCCCCTCTTTCGGATCAATGCCCCACTGGCGGCAGTAGTCGTCGTAGGCGGGGTTGCGACGCGAGGGGATGCGGTCGGCAAGCGTGGGGAAGAGTTCATCGCTCGTGATGCGATCGCGCCACAGCGGCAGTTCCGGGCCGAGCGGGATGGCGTTTTTCAGGCGCTGATAGGCGCGCTCGTAGGTGAAGAGAAAATGCCCCTTTTTGCGCGTGAGCGCGCCGACGAGCACCCTGCCTCCCCTCGTCTCGCTGAAGACGAGGACCTTATTTGGTTTTGACGTATTCATGCAGCGCCTCGTAGCAAACCATGATGAGCTTCGTCATGGCATTGCGCATCCCCGGCGTCAGCGGGGCAAACGAAGAGATCATCTGCGCTAGGGCATCCGGGTCGATCTGCGCATGGAATGTTTCGACGACATTCCCTTTCCCAAGACGCAAAAGCTCCTCGACATATTCCTTCATCTCCGGCTCGCGCGAATCACGCGTCCAGATCTTGCCCTTTGGGGCGAACCGCGCCCGAAGGAGGGAGCCGCTCGCAAGCCCGATGGCTGAGGGGTTGTCATAGACGGGTGCAAGCCGTCTCTTCCGGGCCGTGATCACGAGCGCCAGATTACGACCGTGGCGGTCGTGATTGCCGACCAGCGCGTCGAAGAGCAGTGCGCGCAGGAACATCTCCACGTCCTCCACAGAGTGGGTCTCCTGAAAGATTGCCTTGCTGATCTCCTCGACATTGTAGTGTTCGGGACCGGGCTTGAGGAAATGATAGATGTGCTGCAGCGATGAGTGTGCGGTCCGGTCCGACATGAAATTCCGGGAGACGAAGGCCGGCTCGCCCTCGAAATCGATGAGACCGTGGGGCTTTGGCACGCCGATCCCGCAGCGTTCGGCGATCCGGTTGCACAGCTCCTCGACCGGCGCCAGTTCCGGATAATCGTCTTTGGACATCTTGAGGAGATAGCTCGCGCCTTCGAGCCGGGCCTCGTACTTTCGATAATGACCGCTGAAATACGACGTGAGATGCGGGTTTTCAGAGATGACTCGGACTTCGTCGCCGCTCACGACGGACTGCCTGGCCAGGGAATGGAATGTCGCTCGCCCCTTCACGCCAAAGAGCGCTTCAAAACAGACGAGATGCTTCCCGTAGTGAGGCGGCTCCAAACCCAGCGAAAGATGGCATATGAAACAGTTCATAAATGGTGGTATATATGTAAACCATTAATATTGTAGTTTAATTATATATCATCACAATCCCTTAGTAATACCGATTGTTACCTCGTGCTCGTGATTGTTCCGGGTGGTTGATCTTCTCCCTCGTTTTTATTCGAGCGGTTTCGATGGCCTGCTCCGGGCCCGCCGAAGGGTGGGTCCTCGCGCCTGGGTTTTGAAACCGAGGATTGCCAGGAAGATCGCAAATGGAGAAATTTCTCGACAAATAATACGAAAGGCATAATATGCGATTGCAATCGCAAATTGTTCCTATCAATAATAACTCAAAGGATATCATATGGTTATAAGTTCGAGAGTCATGGACCTTCAAAATCCTTGGTGGGGAGATCCTTCCGCGATCGATCGGGATCAGTACCTTCTGGAAATTGCGGGAAGGTCCTATGAATATCATCCTCCCCTGGTCGATTCCATTTCTCTTGAGGCGGGTGACATCCATGTCATCCGGGGCCCGCGGCAGGTCGGCAAGACGACGGCGATCAAGCTCATCGTCAAAAAACTCCTCGCGGACGGCCGGGAGCCCGCCTCGATCGTCTATTTGAGCTGCGAGTCATTCAAATCGTTCGAGGACCTGCAGCCGGTCCTGGTCGAGTGTCTGGCGGCGAGGCAGGCGGGCCGCGCCCATCTCTTCCTCGACGAGATCTCCTTCGTTTCGGAGTGGCAGCGCGCGGTCCTCGCGGTCGCGAACATGGGGCTTTTGCGCAATGCCTCCCTCGTTCTCACCGGCTCCAACGCGCGCGACCTCAAGCAGAGCAGCGAGCGCCTTCCCGGGCGGAGGGGGAAGGGGCGCGATCACAAGCTCTATCCGCTCTCCATCATCGAGATGGGCGAACTCGAGTGCTTCACGGGGAAGGGCTTCGGCGAGTTGCTGGATATCTATATGGCGGTCGGCGGTTTCCCGAGGGCGATCGCCGATTTCGTAACGCTGGGGAAGGTGACGGACGCCGTCTATGAAACGTACCGCAACTGGGTCGCGGGCGATGCGCAGCGCTACGGTTTGAGGCAGGAGACGCTGAAACAGATACTGTTCAGGATATCAGAGACGATGGCGTCGAGGGTGACGTGGCCGGTCCTGATCGCGGACTCTCCTGTCAGGAGCCACGAGACGGCGCTGGAGTACGTGGAGCATCTTCAGGACGCGTTTCTCTGTTCGATTCATTATTGCTACGACGGCCGGACGAAAGGGCCCGCATATCAGAAGGCGAGGAAGATATTTTTCATCGATCCGCTGCTTCACGTCATCGCGGCGACGTGGCGCGAGGGCATACCGAATTGTTTCGACTGGATGACCGAGAGGTTGAACGACGCGGATTTCAGGGGGAGGCAGCTCGAGAGCGCCGTGGTCAACCACGCGGGCCGAATGTACGATCGCGTGTATTTCTGGTATTCGACGAAGCAGAAAAAGGAGATCGATCTCATCATACCGCTCGGGCGCAAGGTGGTGCCGTTCGAGGTGAAGCTCCGTCACGAACCCGCTTTCAGGGCCATGGGGAAGGAGGTCGAGATCCTTCATCCGAAAAACTTCCCCGATTTCCTGAAGAACCCGCCGCGGGCATGATTTTCCGGCCCTTAGAGATCGCGGACGACATCAACCGCGAGTGCCTCTGACGGGAGGGCGCTGAGGCCCAAAGTGCTCTCAGGCAGGTTATCGTTTTTTTTGTTGTGTGATCTCCTCTCCGTTGTCCCGATACGCAGCCTGTCGGGGTCAGGCATGACGGCGAGTGTGATCGCTGCGTCTGGTGTTTCTGGAGCGTTTATGCTCGGCGCCCGACCCCCCTGTCAACGGTGTTCTCAAAGGTATTGCACGTTTGTGCATAACCTGATACGGGGGTCCACCATGCGGCCGAAAAAAGAGCGATGGGTGCGCTGTGAACCGGGGGAGCGTTGCTTCAGACCGCGCTGCACGCCGCTCAAGGAGCTCGAGGGCGTCGTCCTCACGGTCGACGAGTTCGAGGCGCTGCGCCTGGCCTGGCTGGAGGGGCACGATCAGGAGGGCGTGGCGAAGCTCATGAAGGTACATCGCTCCACCGTCTCGCGCATGCTCGCTTCCGCGAACAAAAAGATCGCCGACGCGCTCGTCAACATCAAGGCGATCAGGATCGAGGGCGGCTGCTGCAAGATCGTCGCGCCGAAGGGGAGGAAGAGGACATGAAGGAGCGCTCTAAACTGCTGATCCTCGTCGCGGTCTTTCTCGCCTGCTGGTTTCTGCCGGTGGGCTGGGCGCGCTTCGACTCTGCAATCGTCGAGGCGCTGGCACTGGTCAAATGGTACGCGCAGGAGCACGTGATCCTCTGCCTCATTCCGGCCTTCTTCATCGCGGGTGCCATCTCCGCGTTCGTCTCCCAGGCCTCGGTGATCAAATACTTCGGCGCGAAGGCCAACAAGTTCCTGGCCTATGGTATCGCCTCCGTCTCGGGCACCATCCTGGCGGTGTGCTCCTGCACGGTACTTCCGCTCTTCATGGGGATCTACCGCCGCGGCGCGGGGCTCGGGCCCGCCGTCGCCTTCCTCTACTCCGGGCCTGCGATCAACGTGCTCGCGATCATCCTCACGGCGCGCGTGCTCGGGCTCGAACTCGGCGTGGCGAGGGCGGTAGGTGCCGTCGTCTTCAGCGTCGTCATCGGGCTCCTTATGCACTTCATTTTTCTGAAAGAAGAGCGCGCCCGTCACGAAGCGGGGGGGTTGGCGATAGGACCCGAGGAGGCCGGCCGGCCGATCTGG
>CAYPII010000132.1:0-5489 GCA_964410765.1 uncultured Myxococcales bacterium
TCTCGCACCTTCTCGTGCTGGCGTGCGGCAACAGCCTGCGCCGCGACGATGGCGGAGGGATAGCGCTCCTCCGGTTCGCGCGCCATGAGCTTCATGATGATGCGGTCGAGGTAGGGAGGGATTTCGCTGCGATAGGCCGACGGCGGCGGCGGCTCGTGCGTGAGGTGCTGCTTGAGCGTCGCCATCGCGTCCACGCGTTTGCCGTCGGGCGTGCGCACGCAGAAGGGATGCTCGCCGGTGAGGCAGAAGTAGAAGGTGACGCCCAGCGAGTAAAGGTCGCTGCGGTGGTCGGGCGGGGGGAGGGCGGAGCTCGCGACCTCGTCGGCCAGGCGACGCGCAACGACCTCGGGGGGCATGTAGTTCGCCGTACCGCCGGGCCGGTCGGGAGGGCGGAAGGCGGCCAGGCCGAAGTCGATCATCGCCAGCTGCGGATGTTCGCCGTCGTGGCGCAGCAACAGGTTCTGCGGTTTGATATCCAGGTGCAGAAGCTTGTGCCCGCGCAGGTATTCCAGCGCCCGCAGCGCCTGCAGCAGGAGCTCCTCGACCGTCTCGATCGGAGCGCCGATCATCGTCTTCAGATCGCCCGCGGTGAGCAGCTCACTCGTAAAGAAGTAGGCGTCGCTGGCCGGGTCGAGGCCGAAGTCATAGATCTGCGAGATGTTCGGATGCGCGAGCGATTTGAGGATGGCGAATTCGTTCTTGAATCGTTCGGCGGCGACCTTGCGTGACTTGAGCGGCGACCACTTGAGAAACTTCAGCGCCACCGGACCGCGCTGTGGGTCGTCGGCCTCCCAGACGACGCCCCCCGCTCCCTCGGAGAGTCGACGGACGAGCTCGTACTTTCCGTCGACGAGGGCGCCGGCATCGGGCATCCCGAACGTGGATTCGTCGAGCGCCATGGCCCTCATTTATAGCCGATTTCCGACGAGGTGAGAAGGGCTTTCGAGGTGTCGATCACTCGAAGATGCTGACCGCTTGTCGATAGACGGCCTCGGGGATCGGGAGGCCGAGCTTGCGCGCCGTCTTGCGGTTGATGACGATGCCCCTGGGGGGGACGGTCGCGTGCTGGCCCACATCGCGCGCGTTTCCCGCCGCCAGGCGACCGGCGATCTCCGCGGCCTTCTCGCCGTGCGCGCGGTAGTCGACCTCCAGCGCCAGCAGGGCCGCGTGGCGGGCGTGCCGCGGCGAGAGGCCGAAGAGGGGGATCCCCCGCTGAAAGGAGATGACGAGGAGCTGTTCGAAGACGAGCTTCGAGGAGGTGACCGCGTCGGCGATCATCCAGATGAGGTCGGCGCTCTTCGCCAGCGTCTGCGCCGAATGAACCGTCTCGCCGATCGACTGCACCGCGATCGGGACGAGCGTACGGCCGTGGCGCTTCGCGGCGCGCTTCGCCTCGTCGACATACTGCTGCGTGAGTGCGGGCGAATAGAGTACGCCGATGCGACGGGCGGCCGGCAGGACCGTCTCGATCGCCTCCAGGACCTGGTCGGGATCGGGTTCCAAACGTACGCCGGCGACCGGACGACCGCCTCTCTTCTGCGGGAGCACGTTGAGGACCACGGCGTAGACGATCGGCTTCTCGGTCGTGCGCAGCGAGAGGAAGTCGAAGGCCAGCGAGCCGAAGCCGACGTAGAGATCGCAGCGGGTCTTCTCCAGCTTCTTCAGCAGCGCGCTTGCCCCCTCCGCGGATCCCTTGAGGTTGAAGTCGTGGACCGTCCCCGGGAAGGATTGCTCGAAGCCCGCCAATGCCTCGCGATAGGGCTGCAGGTCGTTGCTCACAACGACGCAGGCCTCCGCGGCGAGCAGTTTGCTCGGCGCGAGCAGTACACAGAGCAGGATGAATGGTCGTAATCGCATCGTTCTCCTAGAAGACATACCGCAACGAGCCCCAGACGGTCAGCTTCGGACGCTCCGCCAGGGGCACGCCCGTTGCCGTCATCGCCGGCGTCTGCGCCGAGTTGTCATCGAGCAGATTCCACGTCGAGACGGCCAGCTCCAGGTGATCGGCGATCGGCCAGAAGCCAAGCCGCGCGTTGAGCAGGTAGATGTCGTCCACCCGCACGACGGGCGAGGTCGGCAGCTTGAACGTCGAGTTGGTCGCCCAGCGATCCTGCACGTAGTAGAACTCCAGATTGAAGGTCAGACGCTGGTCGAACCATTTGCCGCGAAAACCGCCCCCCGCCTTGTTCTTCGGGTTGCCCAGATTGGCATTCGTGAACTGATTGCCGTTGATCGGATCGAACTGCTGATACGACCAGTTGGCGAAGAGGGTCATCCACTCCCAGGGGGCGAGCTCCACGCCCACCTCGCCGCCGACCGCCTCGGCGCCGCCGTCGTTGATGTAGCCCATCTGCATCTGCGGAGGTGCCAGCGGTGTGGCGTTCGGGTCGATCATGTCGTTGAGCCGATAGTAGAAGAAGTCGGCGTTGAAGGTCAGCCAGTCCAGCGGCATGATCCGGTTGTCGAACCAGACGTAGAGGATGCGCTCCGCCTTGAGGTTGCGGTTGCCCACGAAGGTGATGTTGGGCGCGGCTCCCTGGAAGATCTGCGTGAAGTAGTGGATGATGTTGGGCGTGTTGAAGGCGGTGCCGATGCCCACGCGCGTCGTGTACATCGGGTGCGCGAGCCAGACCAGACTCCCGTTCGCCGACGTGTCCATGCCGGCGAAGTCCTTCTGGTAGTCGACGCGCACCCCGCCGGTCAGGATGAACTGCTCGTAGAAGCGCAATTCGTTTTGCAGGAAGCCGGCGAAGTTGTGGATGGAGCGCACCTGTACGTCGTCGCTGTCGTCGTAGCGATAGTGAAAGCCGTAGGTCAGGTGGTTGCGGATGTTCTCGGTGATGTCGATGCCGAAGGAGTGGCGGATTTCGGCGTCGATCGTATCGAAGTCGGAGGGGACGCCGCCGGCGATCGCGGCCAGGAAGATGCGGTTGCGTTCCCAGGAGGATTGAAAGGAGAGTTTTCCGAAGCGGCCGAAATCCTGCTCCAGCTTTCCCTCCACGTGGCCCTTCCGGTCGGTGATCCGGTTGAGGCCGCCCAGATCGAAGATGCCCTCGGCCTGCGTGAAGGCGCCGTCGATCGAGATGCGCGTTGAATCCTGCGGTTGCATGGTGAAGCGGCCGGTCGTGGAGAAGACCTCCAGGTCCTTCTCGCCCGTCCCGATGCCGACGTCCTCGAAGCGGTCGGCGCGGTTGTACTTGCCGGTGATCTTGTACCAGTAGCCCTCGGCGAACTCCCCGGCGTGGACAAAATCGCCCACCGCCGTCTTGAAGCGCCCACCGCCGCCGCCGAGCAGCGTGCGTGTCTCCTCGGGCTGGAAGGTGACGATGTTGATGATGCCCAGCATGGCGTGGTTGCCGTAGAGGGCGGACATCGGCCCCTTGATCACCTCGATGCGCTTGATGTCGGCCAGCGGCACCGGGAAGAGCGACCAGATCGTGGAGCTGGCGAAGTCGAGGTTGAACTGCCGGCCGTCGACGAGCACCATCATCCGGTTGCCGTCGAGCACCGAGGCGACGAAGCCGCGCGCGGAGACCTCCGTCTCGGCCGGCGTGATCGTCACCACGTCCATGCCGGGGACGCGGCGGAAGACCTCGCCCAGATTCGTGGCGCCCGACTGGATGATGTCGTCCTGCGTGATGACGGTGACGTTGGCCGGTGCTTCGCTGAGCTTGATGGCGCGCTTCGAGGCGCCGGTGACCAGCTCCTCCTCCTCGAAGAAGAGTTCCTCCTCCAGGGAGGTGACGTCGGTGAGGGTCTGCTGCCCGGTCTCTTCCGGCGTAACCTCCGCGCAGAGCGGCCCGGCGGCGACGAGCGGGAAACCCAATAGGCCCAGGAAGCTGACGACGAGTGGTATCGCGCGTTTCATCTCTCCCCCCGCCGGACATCATGCCCGGCTCGTTCGATGAGAGCAACGATTCGATGCAAAAAACGCGAAGGGCAGCCCTTCGCGTTTGTGATTGCGAACGGGATCAGGGCATTACGAATGCCCGCCCATCTTGAGCGCGTCGATCGAGTGGAAGATGGCCTCCACGCTCGAGCCGATGATCGTCTCGAAGCGCCCACGCACGAGCAGCTCATAGAAGTAGGGGCCGAGGATCTGCTTGAGCGATTCCGGGTCGGCGTCGATGTACTCGCCGTTGGCGATCCACTTCATCGGACCGGGGCGCGAGAGCATCTCCTTGGTGAGCTGCAGGCGCTCCGCGGTGGAGATCGGGATGAATTCGCCGGTGGGGCTCTTCACGCCGATCTCGACATCCAGGTGCTGGTCGGGCGTGTCCAGCTTCAGATACCAGTTCCCGAGCCGGTCGAAGACCTCCACATCCCATGCGGCGGGGTTTTCGATGAGACCGGTGGCCGCTTCGCGGAAACGCAGTGTGAGCTTCGCATCGCGGCCGAGCCGCTGCGCGGCCTTGAGCAGCGAGCCGGGGGTGACCTCCCAGTAGGCGAAGGCGAAGCCCGGGTCGACGGTCAGGAAGCGGAGCCGGTCGGTCTCCGTGCGCTCCAGCGGCTCGTCCGTGGTTGGCGCATGCCCGGGCGCGATCCCGAAGAGCGAGCCCGGATCGGTCGTCGTGTCGAGCTTCCGGTCGTCGATCGTGCGGCTGATGAGCTCCTCGAAGCCCATCGAGGCCGAGACGAGATCCTGCGGCTCGGGGGCCGGCTTGACGGGTCGGACCTTCTTCGCAGCCCGCGTCTTCTTTGCGGAGGCCTTTTTGGTCGGCTTCTTTTTGGAAAGATGCTTCGTTCTCTTCTGTGCGGCTTTTTTTGTCTTCTTCGGAGCGGTCTTCTTCTGGGAGCGCTTCTTCGGGGTCTTCTTTTTCGTGGGCTTCTTTCGGGAGGGGCGCTTCACTGCTGTCTTCCGCGTCGTCCGCTTCTTCGCTGCTTTTTTCTTCCGTTTCGCAGCGGCCTTGCGGGCAATCGGCTTTTTCTTCTTCGGTTTGCTCCGTGAAACCTTCTTTTTCAATGACTTCCGCTTCTTCGCCATCATCGCCTCCCTCCGGGAGCCGTTCGCCGCGGCGCCCAGCAAAACCATAGTGCGGTTCTACCAACACTGTCAAGAAATATGGCTCCTGCGGGCATTTGCGGGCCTTTGCTGCGAGCGCGCTTGCCAATCCAGCGCAGAGCCCGTATTCTGGCACCCATGCGGAGACGGGGAAAAGAGCGCGGTCGCGCGCCAGAGCAGTCGGAGCGGAGCCGCCGGCCCGGCAAGGGGGCGCGGCGCAAGACGGCTCAGGCCGCATCATCGCGGGGGCCGGCAAAGACGAAGAGGCGGACCGGCGAGCTCAAGCTCCACCGCGACGGCTACGGCTTCGTCCTGGCCGATCGGCCGGGCGACGACGATGTCTTCGTCCCCGCACATGCGGTGGGCGACGCCCTCCACACCGATCTCGTCGAGGTTCGCGTGGTTCCGGGGCGCGGCGGAAAGCTCGAGGGACGCATCGTGCGCATCGTGGAGCGCGGTGTGGAGCGGCTGATGGGGCGCTTCGAGC
>CAYPII010000133.1:0-5477 GCA_964410765.1 uncultured Myxococcales bacterium
ACGGCAATATCGACCGGCGCCTGCAGCGCCCGGGCCGCCGGGAAATGCGTTCCCACGATCTGTTCCGTGCCGCCGCCGCCCACCTCTACCGGCAGGACGCGGACGGGATTTATCTATTCAACCATTTCTTTGCTCCGCCGGATAACGCTAAAGAAAATACGGCCGCGCACGACCCCGACAGCCTCCGCCGGCCGGCGGGGCTGGGCGGTCGCGACATCCTGCCGGAGCAGTTCGTCGAGATGATCGAGCGCGGGATGCAGACGACCGAACAGGAGCGCCGCTTTGAGCTCCTGGGCGTGCGGGAATAACCGAAACCGATTCGACGGAGAGGAATCGTCGCTATGCAAAACTTCAACGTCTACGCCTCCCGGCTCGTCGACAAGGACGAGGCCTTCACCCCCGGCCACCGCGCCTGCGTCGGCTGCGCCGAGGCGCTCGCCGTCCGTCAGGTGGCAAAGGCCCTCGGCCGCGACGTGATCATGGTCAACGCGACCGGCTGCATGGAGATCATCGGCTCCTGCTATCCGAACACCTCCTGGGAGGTGCCGTGGATCCACACGCTCTTCGAGAACACGGCGGCGGTCGCTTCCGGCGTGGAGGCGGCGACGAAGGTCTTCCGCCGCAAGGGCCTGCTCCCACGCGAGCGCCGCGTGAAAGTGGTGGCGATGGGCGGCGACGGCGGCACGGCCGACATCGGCTTCCAGGCGCTCTCCGGCATGCTCGAGCGCGGCCATGATGTCCTCTACGTCTGCTACGACAACGAAGCATATATGAACACCGGCATCCAGCGCTCGGGGGCGACGCCCTACGGCGCTGCGACGACGACATCGCCCAGCGGCGCGAAGAGCATCGGCCAGCACACCTGGAAGAAGAACATGCCGGAGATCGTGGCGGCCCACCGCGTTCCGTATGTGGCGACGGCGTGTCCGAGCTATCCGTTCGATCTGATCCAGAAGGTCAAGCGGGCGCAGGCGGTCGAGGGGCCGGCCTACCTGCACATCTTCTCGGTCTGTCCGACCGGCTGGCGCGCCCCCTCGGAGCTCGCGATCAGCATGGGGCGCAAGGCGGTCCTCTCGGGCGTCTTCCCCCTCTACGAGATCGTGGACGGCGAGTGGAAGCTCTCGATGGACGTCGAGGAGCTGTTGCCGGTCACCGAGTATTTTCAGAAGCAGGGACGCTTCCGGCACCTGAAGGAGGACGACCTGGCCTACATCCAGGAACGCGTGACGTCGGAGTGGCATCGGCTGCGCCGGCGCTGCGGCCTGGAGGGGAAATAAGGAACGAGGAGCGCAATGGACACGAAGCCCGTCGACAATATCTGCAAGGACCACGACAACCGCCCCGATCAGCTCATCGGCATCCTGCAGGACGTGCAGGCGCACTATCGCTACCTGCCGAAGAAGCCGCTCGAGCGCCTCTCCACGACGCTGGGCATTCCGCTCGCGCAGGTCTACGCGGTGGCGACCTTCTTCAAGGCCTTCTCGCTCGAGCCGCGCGGCGAGCACGTCGTCAACGTCTGCATGGGGACCGCCTGCCACGTGCGCGGCGCGCAGCGCCTGCTCGAGGAGCTCGAGCGTGGGTTCGGCGTCGGCTCCGGCGAGACGACGGAGGACAAGAAAGTGACGCTCGAGACGGTCAACTGCGTCGGCGCTTGCGCGCTGGGGCCGGTGATCGTGGTCAACGAGGAGTACCACGGGAAGATGGACGGCAAGAAGACGGCGAAACTCATCGATGATCTGAAGGGGTCGAAATCGTCATGAAGAAACTCACGAGCACCAAGGAACTGGAGACGCTGCGCACGAAGATCGTCGAGGCGCGCGACCCGAAGAAGACGGTCATCACCGTCTGCGGCGGCACCGGCTGTCACGGCTACGGCTGCCAGAAGGTGATCGAGGCCTTCCGCCAGGAGCGCACGAAGCGCAAGCTCGAGAAGACCTTCGAGCTGCGCGTCTCCGGCTGTCACGGCTTCTGCGAGCGCGGCCCGCTGGCGCTGATCACCCCGAAGGGGATCTTCTACCAGCGCATCGACCCGGCCGACGTTCCGGAGATCATCGAGAAGACGATCCTCGGCGACGAGGTCGTGGAGAAGCTCATCTACGACGGCGGCGCGGAGGCCAAGTCGGCACTCGAGCAGGATGTCCCCTTCTACGCGAAGCAGGAGCGCCTCGTCTTCGGTGCGAACCAGCGCATCAACGCCGACTCGATCGAGGACTACATCGCCGACGGCGGCTACGCGGCGATCGAGAAGGCGCTCGCGATGAAGCCGGAGGCGGTGATCGAGGAGGTCAAGCAGGCCGGGCTGCCCAGCCGGGCGAGAAGCGCTTCGTCATCTGCAACGCCGACGAGGGCGACCCGGGCGCCTACATGGACCGCTCGCTGCTCGAGGGCAACCCGCACAGCGTGATCGAGGGGATGATCATCGGCGCCCACGCCATCGGCGCGACCGAGGGGTACATCTACGTCCGCAACGAGTATCCGCTGGCGGTCAAGAACGCGCGCATCGCGCTCAAGCAGGCCTACGAGATGGGGCTGCTGGGCAAGAACATTTTGGGCTCCGGCCTTGACTTCGCCATCATCATCAGCCGCGGTGGCGGCGCCTTCGTCTGCGGCGAGTCGAGCGCGCTGATGGCTTCACTCGAAGGCAAGGTCGGCGAGCCGCGTGCGAAGTACATCCATACCGCCAACGTCGGCCTCTGGGGGAAGCCCAGTTGCCTGAACAACGTCGAGACCTGGGCGAACGTCCCGCTCATCATTCGGATGGGCGCGGCGGAGTATGGCAAGATCGGAACCAAGGGGAGCAAGGGGACGAAGATATTCTCGCTCGTCGGCAAGATCAGCAACACCGGCCTGGTCGAGGTCCCGATGGGGCTGACCCTGCGCACGATCATCGAGGACATCGGCGGCGGCGTGCCGGCCGGCAAGACGTTCAAGGCGGTGCAGACCGGCGGCCCCTCGGGCGGCTGTCTGCCGGAGGACCAGCTCGACCTGCCGGTCGACTTCGACGAGCTGACGAAGGCGGGCTCGATGATGGGCTCCGGCGGCCTCATCGTCATGGACGAGGAGACCTGCATGGTGGACGTGGCCCGCTACTTCACGCACTTCCTCACCGAGGAGAGCTGCGGGAAGTGCACCCCCTGCCGCGAGGGCGTGCGCCAGATGCTCACGATCCTCGAGCGCATCTGCAACGGCGAGGGGAAGGAGGGGGACATCGATCTGCTCGAGGAGATGTCCGAGACGATCCTCGACGCATCGCTCTGCGCGCTCGGCGGCACCGCGCCGAACCCGGTCCTCTCGACGATCAAGTACTTCCGCGACGAGTACGACGCGCACATCAAGGAGAAGCGTTGCCCGGCGAAGGTCTGTAAACCGCTCATCACCTTCACGGTGGTCGATGAGAAGTGCGTTGGCTGCAAGGCCTGCGCGCGCGCCTGCCCGGTGGATGCGGCGGTGGCCACCGATACGCGCGCGCCGGCGGGCAAGAACGAGAAGATGAAGCTGCACACGATCGACCAGGACAAGTGCATCAAGTGCGGCCTTTGTGCGGAGGCCTGTCAGTTCGATGCGATCCTGGTGAAATAGCACCGCCTCCTCGAAGCGAGGCGTGAGGGAAAGGCAGAAACCATGGCGGAACAGATTACGATCACCATCGACGATCTGAAGGTCCAGGCGACGCCGGGCGAGCGGTTGCTCGACGTCTGCCGCCGCGCGGGGAAGTTCATCCCGACGCTCTGCGACAACGACGACCTGGAGCCCTACGGCGCTTGCCGCCTCTGCATCGTGGAGTGGGATCGCGGCGACTGGTCGAAGATCGTCACCTCCTGCAACTTCCCGGTGAAGGAGGGGCAGGTCTTCCGCACCGATTCAGAGAAGGTCCAGCGCGAGCGCCGGATGGTGATGGAGCTGACGCTGGCGCGCTCCTCGAAGACGCCGGAGATCATCGAGCTGGCGCGACGGATGGGCGTGGACGAGACGCGCTTCCCGACGCAGGACGAGGGATGCATCCTGTGCGGCAACTGCATCCGCGCCTGCAGCGAGGTCGTCGGCGCTAACGCGATCTCCTTCTCCGAACGCGGCCCGGAGCGCAAGGTCTCCTCGCCCTTCGACGAGGAGGCGAACGACTGCATTGGCTGCGGCTCCTGCGCCTTCGTCTGCCCGACGAACTACATCAAGGTCGAGGAGGACGAGACGACGCGCACCTTCCCGCTCTGGAACGTCACCTTCGAGTTCGCCTTCTGCAAGGAGTGCGGTCAGAAGATCGCGCCGAAAAAGCAGATCGAGTTTTTGAAGAAGCGCGCGAAGAATCTCCCGGAGGGGTGGTTCGACTATTGCCAGGACTGCCGCGGGGCACTCAAGAAGTAACGCTTTCGAAAACCAACACAGAAAAGCCCGGCGCGATGCCGGGTTTTTTTCGTTTCTCTGACGGATCAGTTCCAGGGACGGTAGGGGCCGCCGAAGCGGTCGCGCTCCCACTGCGAGACGTAGCCGTCGCGGTTGCCCTTCTGGTCCATGTAGCGCTCCTGTTGCGTCCGACACTTCTGGTCTTCAGGCGAGCGCTCGGCGCACTGATCGGGGTGCTCGCGACACCAGGCGGAGCGCGTGCGATCGATCCGGTCCGGCGTGGGTTGCTGTTTCGACCGCCGGGGGCACCAATCGGGTCCGCGGGCGAAGGCCGCGCCGGTGCCCAGTAGGAGGACGAGGGCGAAGAGGAACGCGCTGGTCGATACACGTTGCATCATGTCGTGCTCCCTTCCTCCTGTAGCCGACGCAGGACCCGGCGGCTGATCTCGCGAAAGGCCTCGAAAACGCCGAAGCCCTTGGTGGCGATCGTCTCAAACTCCGCCGTGCCCTGTTCGTTGAGATAGCGGTGCAGTTCCTTCGCGGGGACGGCGCTGGGGAGATCGCGCTTGTTGTACTGGAAGACGAGCGGCGTCTCCTCGAGCGACTCCCCCTCGGTGCGCAGCAGCTCGCGTACCTCGCGCAAACTCGCGAGGTTGTCCTCCATCCGTTCGAGTTGTGAGTCGGCGACGAAGAGGACGCCATCGATCCCCGTCGAGATGAGCGAGCGGCTCTGCCGGTAGGCCGCTTCGCCCGGAACCGTGTAGAGGTGCAGGCGGA
The DNA here is from genome assembly GCA_964410765.1 of uncultured Myxococcales bacterium. Classification (GTDB taxonomy): domain Bacteria; phylum UBA10199; class UBA10199; order 2-02-FULL-44-16; family JAAZCA01; genus CAYPII01. The sequence goes on from CAYPII010000133.1 coordinate 5,116, forward strand.
CGGTGAAGTCGCGGACCGTGCCGAGGGTGAGCGGCACGAAGTTGAAGAAGAGCGTCTGGTCGTTCTCCTCGCGCAGCGAGAGGGGCTCGCCCTTCGCGCCCTTCCGGACCTCTTCGTAGACGCGCCGCAGCGAGGTCGACTTCCCGGCGCGCGGGGGTCCGGAGTAGATGATCTTGGCGTTGATCTCTTTTGTCTTCTCGTTGATGAAGGACATCGCGTCTCCCCCCGGGATACTTCGACTTCACATTTCCTTCGAGATCCTTCAACTCCGCAATCTTCGATGCTTCGCTCAGGATGCTCGAAATGAGTAACCATTCACGTGCCTATAGGGAGTGTCAGGACAAAAGGTTGACCTGCAAAAA
>CAYPII010000134.1:0-5440 GCA_964410765.1 uncultured Myxococcales bacterium
CCTTGCGAATTCACGGGATGTTGCCAATCCCTCCAAAGGCACGTGAATGGTTACCGAAATGACATGAATTTCTTCGTGCCGAAAAAATTCAGCTCATTTCGGCACTTTCTCCCAGTCCTTCAAAAACTTCTCGATGCCAATGTCCGTGAGCGGGTGTTGCATCAGCTGATTGATCACCGAGAAGGGGATCGTGCCGACGTCGGCGCCCAGCAGCGCCGATTCGCGGACATGCAGCGGATTGCGGATGCTCGCGACGATGATCTCCGTCTCGACGTCGTAGTTATTATAGATATGGACGATGTCCGCGATGAGTTCCATGCCGACCTGGGTGATGTCGTCGAGGCGCCCGACGAAGGGGCTGACATAGCTCGCGCCCGCTTTGGCGACCAGCAGCGCCTGGCTGGACTGGAAGCAGAGCGTGCAGTTGGTCCTGATGCCCATCTCGGAGAGCGCCTTCACGGCTTTCAGCCCCTCCCCCGTCGAGGGAATCTTGCAGACGACATTCGGCCCGAGGTCGGCGAGCTTCTTGGCCTCCTCGATCATCCCGTCGGCGTCGAGCGCGGTCGTCTCCAGGCTCACCGGGCGGTCGGGGATTTCGCCCAGGATCTCCTTCACGACCGTCTTGAAGTCCTTGCCGGTCTTCGCGACGAGGCTGGGGTTCGTGGTGACGCCGTCGAGGACGCCCATGGCGTTGGCCTCGCGGATCTCCTCGATCTTCGCGGTGTCGATGAAGAGCTTCATGATGCTTCCTCCTTCGTGCGTTGCGTGCAGGCTGCGCAGCAGTAGGCCTGGTTCCTGTGGTAGAGCGCCTCCTCGGCGAGGACGAAGGTTCCACAGGCGCTGCAGGCGATCATCTCACCGCTGCCGGCCTGCGAGGGGGCGTCGGTCGCGCGCGGTCGTGCACCGGCCCGTTTCCAGAGGCGATAGATGACGTAGACGATGAGGGCGACGAGGGCGATCCGAAGCATGTGCGACAACTCCTCCTACGGTTCCAGCCGTTCCGAAGAGAGCGCCCCCCAATCGGCGGGGGCGTCGAGGGATGTCCGCAGCTGGCGCATCGTGCGGCCGGTGCGCGGATCCCTGACGTCGGGGGCTATAGCACACAGGGGGGCGAGTACAAACATTCTTTTGGCGAGCTCCGGGTGGGGAAGGGTGAGCACCGGTGTCGTCAGGACGCGGTTGTCGTAGAGGAGGAGATCGAGGTCGATCGTGCGTGCCGTTCCCTTCGGGTGCACGCGCGGCCGGCCCAGCGCCTCCTCGATCTCCTGGAGCGCGTCGAGTAATGCTTCCGGTGCGAGCGTCGTCGTGAGCGCAATCGCCGCGTTGAGGAAGGGGGGATCGACGGAGAAGCGTTCCCCCCGAAGCGCGCGCGTCTCGAAGAGGGGGGAACAGGACTCGACGGCGGTCGCGGGATGCATGCGCAGCCGCTCGACCGCTCGCTGCAGGTGCGCCCGACGGTCGCCGACGTTGCTGCCGAGCCCGATGTAGGCGAGGTGCGTGCTCATCGCAGGCCGAGGACGTCCTGCATGTCGTAGAGCCCGGCGGGTTTGCCGACGATCCAGCGCGCGGCGGCGAGCGCCCCGCGAGCGAAGATGTCGCGACTCTCGGCGTGATGAGCGATGGTGAGCGTCTCGGCGGGCCCGGTGAAGCGGACCTCGTGATCGCCGACGACCTCCCCCTGCCGACGGGAGCGCACGACGAGCGGTCCCTCCGCGGTTTCCTCCTCCTCGACGATCGCCGCGTCGTCGAGATCGCCGTCGCGCGCAATCGTGATGGCGCGCACGATGCCGAGTGCGGTGCCGCTCGGGCGGTCCTGCTTGTGGACGTGATGCGTCTCTTCGACGGCGATGCGAAAATCGGCGCCGAGGGCGCGCGCGGCGCGTTCGACGAGGGCGAAGAGGACGTTGACGCCCGCGCTCATATTGGGGGCGCAGACGACGGGGATGCGCGCGGCGGCCGACTCGACCGCGAGGCGCTGCTGCTCGTCCAAACCGGTGGTGCCGACGATCGCCGGGACGCCGCGGTCGGCGGCGATGCCGACCGCCGCTGTGGTGGCCGCCGGCGTCGAGAAGTCGATCAGGGCATCCGCCGACGCGAGCGCTGCGGCGAGGTCGTCGCCGGCATCGACGCCCGAGGCGAGCGCGAGGTCACCGGACTCCGCGATGAGGGCGCGGAGGCGTTCCCCCATTCGTCCCCGTGCGCCGTTGACGATGATCTGCAACATGACTTCTCCTCCGTGATCGTCGCTGGCCGTCAGTCGAGCAGCCCGTCGGTGCGAAGGCGGCGCGCGAGTTCGTCGCGCACCTCTTCGCCCATCGGCGTGAGCGGGAGGCGGAACTCCTCGCGGCAGCGCCCCATCATCGCCAGCGCGGTCTTGACCGGGATGGGGTTGGTCACGAGGAACATCGCCTCATTGAGCGCTGCGAGCACGCGTTGCCCGTCCTCGGCGGCATCCTCTTCCCCGGTGGCGAAGCGGTCCCAGATGGCGGAAACGCGATCGGGGGCGACGTTGCCCGCCACCGAGATGCAGCCGTTGCCGCCGGCGCGATAGATATCCAGGTTCATCGCGTCCTCGCCGGAGAGGATGGCGAAGTCGTCCGGACGCCCGGCGGCGATCGCCTTGATCTGTGTGATGTCGCCGCTCGCCTCCTTGATGCCGCAGACGTTTTCCAGCTCGGCACAACGAAGCGTCGTCTCCGCGCTCATGTTCACCGCGGTGCGCCCCGGGACGTTGTAGAGCACGAGCGGGAGATCGACCGCTTCGGCGATCGCGCGGAAGTGTTCGTAGAGCCCCTCCGGCGTCGGCTTGTTGTAGAAGGGGGTCACCTGGAGCGTGCCGTCCGCTCCGGCCTCCTTCGCGTTCTTCGCCAGGGAGACGGCGCGGGCGGTGTTGTTCGATCCGGCGCCGGCGAGTACCGGCGCGCGTCCCGCGGCGGTCTCCACGGCGACGCGGATGACGCGCGCGTGTTCCGCGTCGGCGAGCGTCACCCCTTCGCCCGTCGTGCCGCAGGGGACGATGACGTCGATCCCCTGGGCGATCTGCCAGTCGATGAGCTCGGCGAGCGCGCGCTCGTCGACGCGCCCGTCGCGAAAGGGAGTGACGATCGCGGTCATGGAACCTTGAAAGTGCATGGAAAACCTCTTCTTCCCGTAGCGTTCAGCTATCAGCTCTCAGCGGGGGATACAAGGGGAGATGCGCGTCCGTCGATGATGAGAGGAGCCGCGGTTGTTCAGCTGAAAGCTGAAGGCTGAGAGCTAAATGACAATCTCGCCCGTGAAGACCGTCTCGGCGGGACCCTTCATGTAGACGTGGTTGTCCTTCGTGCTCCACTCGATCTGGAGTTTGCCGCCGGGGAGGGCGACGGTGACCTTGCGGTCGGTGAAGCCGTTGAGGACCGAACCCACCGCGGCGGCGCAGGCGGCCGTCCCGCAGCCGAGCGTCTCGCCGGTGCCGCGCTCCCAGACACGCATCTGGATCTCGTTTTTGCTGACGACGTTGACGAAGCTGATGTTCGCGCGCTTGGGGAAGACCGAGTAGGTCTCCAGCAGCGGGCCGAAGCGCTTGACCTCGAGCTCATCGAGGTGCTCGTGGAAGGTGATGCAGTGCGGGTTGCCCATGGAGAGGCAGGTGATCCGGAAGTCCTTCGCCTCGGTTTTGAGCGGGCGATTGACGACGCGCCCGGAGAGGTTCACCGGGATCTCCTTGCCCTTCATGATCGGCTCGCCCATGTCGACCTCGATGAGCTTTCCGGCGTGCTTCACCGTACGGGGCCCGGCGAGCGTCTCGAGGACGAGCTCCTTCTTCGTGGAGATCTTCCGGTCCTTGATGTAGCGGGCGACGCAGCGGATACCATTGCCGCACATCTCGGCCTCGCTCCCGTCGGCGTTGAAGAAGCGGACCCCGAAATCGCACTTGCGCGACTTCGTGAGCATCACCAGCTGGTCGCCACCGATGCCGGTGTGCCGGTTGCAGAGCTTGCGCGCCGCGTGCGGCGGATTGGAGAGCGTTCCTTTGAGGCAGTCGAAGAGGATGACGTCGTTGCCGACGCCGTGCATCTTCCAAAAGGGGCGCACCTTTCCGCGCGATTTCTTGCTGCTCTTCGCCTTTGTGTCCTTCTTTGCCGTTGGCATCGTTCCTCCGCTTCTGTGACGGAACCACGTAACATATTGGAATAGAAAGAAAATTTTGTAAGACGATAACAGGGGGGCGCCGATTTGTCAAGGATATCGGGCGGTTGAGCCACATCCCCGGTATTGCGAAAGAAGTAGAATTTCAGGGGGTTATCCACATCCCCCGGGGGGGACAGGGGAAAATATTTGACTTTTTTGGGGAATTCAGAAATTCTCCCTCTCACCTGCCGGGAAAAGTGACAGCGCAATCCGCTGACTCTTTCAAAGTAATGAAATATCAAGGACATTTCAGCCGATCGGTTGAAACACGCGAGTGAAGCCCCTGTCATCCATAAATCCCCCCGTCTGAAGGACTGTGCTCTTTGAGCGAGAGAGGCCCGTATGCATCTGAATGAACTCAAGGCGAAGAAGATCGGCGATCTCCTCGAACTCGGAAACGAGATGAAGATCGAGGACGCCGCCAACATGCGCAAGCAGGAGCTGATTTTTGCCCTCCTCCAGGCGCACACCGAGAAGAACGGCGCCATCTTCGGCGAGGGGGTCCTGGAAACCCTCCCCGACGGCTTCGGCTTCCTGCGCTCGCCCGACTACAACTACCTGCCGGGGCCCGACGATATCTACGTCTCGCCCTCGCAGATACGCCGCTTCGGGCTTCGCACCGGCGACATCGTCTCCGGCCAGATCCGCCCGCCGAAGGAGGGGGAGCGCTACTTCGCGCTGCTCAAGGTCGAGAACATCAACCTCGAGGGCCCGGAGAAGGCGAAGCAGAAGATCCTCTTCGACAACCTGACGCCGCTCTATCCGGAGCAGCGCCTGACGCTCGAATTCGATCCTAAGAACCACTCCACGCGCATCATGGACCTCTTCACCCCGATCGGGAAGGGGCAGCGCGCGCTCATCGTCTCGCCGCCGCGTGCGGGCAAGACGGTGCTGCTGCAGAACGTCGCGAACGCGATCACGACGAACCACCCCGAGGTGCTGATGATCGTCCTGCTCATCGACGAGCGCCCCGAGGAGGTCACCGACATGCAGCGCACGGTCAACGCCGAGGTGGTCAGCTCCACCTTCGACGAGCCGGCCAGCCGGCACGTACAGGTTGCCGAGATGGTGATCGACAAGGCCAAGCGGCTCGTGGAGTACGGCAAGGACGTCGTGATCCTGTTGGACTCCATCACGCGTCTGGCGCGGGCCTACAACACGGAAGTCCCCCACTCCGGCAAGATCCTGACCGGCGGTGTGGATGCCAACGCCCTGCAGAAGCCCAAGCGCTTCTTCGGCGCGGCCCGCAACATCGAAGAAGGCGGCAGCC
>CAYPII010000135.1:0-917 GCA_964410765.1 uncultured Myxococcales bacterium
CGGTTTGAGAAGCGCAAGGTCCGAGACCGAAACGCGCCCCCCCGGTTTGAGCGCGCGGGCGATCTCCCGCCATACCTGCGCCTTGTCCGGCGAGAGGTTGATGACGCAGTTGGAGATCACGACGTCGACGCCGGCGTCCGCGACGGGCAGGTGCTCGATCTCGCCGAGCCTGAATTCGACGTTGCCGAGCCCTGTCGATGCCGTAAATGTTTCGGCATTGCGCCGCGCCTTCTCTATCATCTCCGCCGTCATGTCGACGCCGATCACGTGTCCCGAAGGGCCAACCCGGCGCGCCACTATGAAGCAATCGAAGCCGCCGCCTGCACCCAGATCGAGCACCGTCTCCCCCTCTTTGAGCGACGCAATCGCCGTCGGATTTCCGCAGGAGAGCCCCATGTTCGCGCCGTCAGGGAGTCCGGCGAGTTCCTCGCCGCTGTAACCCACCGCAGCGGCAACTGCCTCTCCGGAAGGACCGCCACAGCAGGATGCGTCCCCGCAGCATGACCCACCCTGTTTCGCTATTCTCCCGTATTCCTCGCGGACGATGTTGCGCACAGCGCCTTGTCCCTTTTTGTCGGATTTACGATCCATGCGAATCTCCTTTGCCGCTCATGGTTTGAGGATATCCGGCATCGTTTCCACAAACGCGCGGATCTCGTCGCGGACGCGGCGATAATGAACAAGCGCCTCGTCCTCTGTCTTTGCGCCCTCGGCGAGCCGCGGGGGATCGTCGAAGGAGCGGGTGCAGAAGAGAACCCGGGAACCCGATGACGGTCTCCTCCGGTCTCAAGACCGAGGGTCCCTTTCATTCTTGTCGCAGCTTCAACGATGGATGACATGCGAGTCACCTCTCCCCGTCAGCTCGTTCGCACCTTGTTCCGTCTCCGAATCCGAATGCCAAGGACAATGCCGAAGGC
>CAYPII010000135.1:927-5425 GCA_964410765.1 uncultured Myxococcales bacterium
TTCGTGGCTGCGCTGGCTTATGAAGAACCACGTGCCGAAGGCAAGCAACAGGAAGCACGCCCATTGGGCTGGCGTGAGTCCGCCATAACGCATATCTCCGATGACGGGATCGGCGATACGGAGGAAGTCGAGAACGAAGCGCACAGGGGCATAGATGATACTCGCCGCGACGACATACCATCCGTTCGCGCGGCCGCAACGCCACGTCAACGCGAACCCAACAGCCAACAAAGCGGCGAACACCATCTCGAGCAACCCCAGATCGTAACGCGGCTGTGTGCCGTATCGAAGCCCGATGAACCAAAAATGTTCGACCGGGCCGGGACCAAAGGCAACCGCCAGCCATGAACCGTCCGGAGCGCGAATACCCGGGTGGTCGTGAACGATGGCGCATCCCACCCTGCCCAAAAACCACGAGACGGGAAACACCGCCATGATGACGTCTGCAAAAGGCAGGATCGCCGCAGCCGTTTTGCGCCGCGTAGGACGCACGAGGTGAAATCTTCCGAGGTTCACGACTTCGCGCCTCTCATAATATTTCCAGATCAGCGCACCCAGCAACGCGCCGAGAAACCCACCGAACGAACTGAGTCCGTTCCAGAACTCCAGCAATAACCATGGTTGGTTCAACACCTCGCGCGGAGAATAGAAGATCGCGGCGAAAACGTGCGCTCCGACAAACCCTCCGATGAGAATCACGCGGATGAAAGAGGCGGTTTCGTGGGGCTCCATCGCGAGGCGGCGACTGCGCCATAGAGCGAGCTTAACACCGACAAGGACAGCCGCTGCGACCAGGATGCCGAAAGGCCACAAGGTTACAGAGCCGAAGGAAATCGGACTGATGTAAATGTATGGAATCAAAGCCGCACTCCGCTTATTTTCCTTTCAACTTCTCGGCGAGTTCCCGAATGCGACGTTCGATGTCATCTCGCACGCTCCGAAACACCACGTTCACCTCTTCCTCGCTGCCTCTCGCCTTTGCCGGGTCGGGCAGGTCCCAGTGCTCGCGCCGGACGTTGGCAGGATAGAGAGGGCAGTTTTCATTGGCGTCACCGCAGAGGGTGATGACTGCGTCCGGCTTAATCCCGCCCAATTCGTCCAGCGTCTTCGAGCGTTGCCCCGAGATATCCACGCCCGCCTCGGCCATGACCTTCACCGCCAGAGGGTTGAGGCCGTGCGCCTCGATGCCGGCGGAGAACGCCAGGGCCTCATCTCCCAGGAGGGCATGCGCCCACCCCTCCGCCATCTGGCTGCGGCAGGAGTTGCCGGTGCAGAGAAAGAGTATCTTCTTCTTGTGAATCATGGCCTGTCGTCTCCAATCCTGCGGTCACCCGACTCCGTTTCTCGGCGCGCCCGCCCCTTGAGCTTTCTGGTGTATCTCCTCAGGAGGGCGATGCCCGCGGTGAAGACGATGACAACCAGGAGAATGCCGGAGGCGACGAATATGTTGTTGAGCAGGGCCGGATCGATGAGGAGTATGAGCCCGAGGCAGAGCATCATGAGGCCGGAGAGAAGCTTCAATATCTGACCCTGCGCCTCCGAAAGTTTTTTCCCGCCCAGGGTGATCACGAAGAGGAGCACGATGATGAACAGCGGGATCACATAGACGACGTTATAGAGGGCCAGATACAGGTAATAGCCGAGGCCGGAGAGATCGTGCAGCGTGAGAATCCTCGTGAACACCATGGGAAATCCCGCGGTGCACAGCAGTTCATACGCATTGGCGCCGACGGCCAAAACGATCGTGCCGATCATCATGGAGGTGATCGACGTGGCCTTCAGAAGCGCCCTCATCCGCTGGAAGAGCTTTGGCTTTGCCCTGTCGGGGATGACGAGCGACGCCCCCTTGCCGAAGAAGAAGAAATCCTTGATGTTGAGAAACGCCACGATGAGGGCGACGATCCCGGCGGCGACGGTGATGGCCGTGAGGTGCCCCACCATCATGAAGAGGTTGAGCCAGGCGGCCATGAAGAGAAAATAGACGAGACCCGAGATGAAGACAAAGGTCCCGCCGATCAGGAGCATCCGGCCCCTGGATTTTGCGTGCACGAGCATGCCGAGCAGGACGAAGAGGACGAAGAAGGCGCACGGGTTGAAGCTGTCGAGCCCCCCGAGGATGACCGTCATGAGCGGCAGGGAGATCGCCTGGGCGTCCACGGCGCCCAAAAACGGTATCTCCACATCGCTCCCGCCCTCCGGCGTGATGTCCCGGGGCTTCGGGAGATAGGGGGCGATGCCCCTGATCCTTTCGGCGGGACAGACGCAACCTTTGAGGCTGCACTCCTTTATCTGGCGCTCCAGGTTATTGCGGATGGCGGTATCGCCCAGCAAATACCGATCTCCCATGAAGAGGGCCGGATATCCGCCGTAATCGAAACCATAGGTGTCCTTGAAGTGATCGTAGAGCGCCTTTTGATCGCCCTGCGTTACATCGTGCTTCACGAGGTGGATGTTGTACTCGTCCCTCAATCCGTCGATGTAGGGGACCACTCCCTCGCATTGAGGACAGCCCTCCCTCAAAAAGAGATGGACGCAGACGGGCTTCAGCGGCGAGATGGACCGCTCGTCTCGCGCGATCTTGCCCGGCTGCGAGGGCCCGCGCAGACGCTCCATGGGGTCGGCGCATCCGGTCTCGATGCACGCGACGACCTCGGCCTCGATCTCGCGGGCGACGCGCTCGGCGAAGCCGATCCAGACCCTGTCTCCGATGAAGGTGGCCGGCACCCCCGAGGGCCTCACGCCCGACGCGCGCGCAAGGTCGACGTAGAGCTTTGCGTTCCCCTTGTTGTACCAGGTCTCGAAGGCCTCGATCCTGAGGCCGGGGTAGGCGCGCTCAAGGTATTCCAGAAAGGGTTTCTGCTTCGCGCAGTGCGGACAGCCGTCGCCCCAGAAGAAATACAGAACCGCTCCCCGCCCTTCGGGCGAAGGCATCTCCTCCGCGCGCGCGAAGGAGTGGGACCCCGCGCACAGAGCGACAAGAGCGATAATTGTCACCGCAATGACTGCCCGACATCTTTTGGATGAACGCTTCATTTTCAGTCGATCGTCAGTTCTCCCGAATCCTGATCTCCCCATCGCTGCACACCCTTTCCCCGTCAACGAATCCATCTGCGCCTTATGTTCCACAGGCTCGCGGCGAAGAGCGCTGCGCAGAATGCGCCGAGCACAAAGAAGTCCAGGGCGAAGGGCATGACATGCCTCCCGGTGACGGCGCCCTGCAGGACGTCCACTCCGTAGGTCAAAGGCAGCGCGTAGGAGATCGGTCTCAGAAAGAGGGGAAGCCCCGCGATCGGGAAAAAGAGCCCGCACAAAAAGATCATCGGAAAGCGGAAGAAGTTCGAAAAGGTCTGGGCCTCGAAGACCTCACTCACCGCAACGGCGATGAACAATCCCAGAAAGGTCGACGAGACGGCGATCAAGAGGACCGCCGGGAAAAACGCGCCCCAGTCGACGAAGGAGAGATCGACGAAGAAGGCCGCGAGGACGACGGGCACGAAGGCGTTGGCCACGCCGAAGAGAATGGCCCCGCCCGTCTTGGCCAACATCAGGAGCTCGAGTGGAATGGGGGCGACGAGGAGCCGCTCGAAGGCGCGGCTCTTCTTCTCGAAGGTCACCGTCACTGCCAAAAGCGATGTGGTGCCGAAGAGGATCGAGAAGGCAACAAGGCCCGGGAGCAACGCGGGGATCATCTCCAGACCGCCGCCCGACCGGATGAAGAACATCCCCGCCCATGCCAGCGGCAGGATGAGCCCCCAGCTGATGTTCGGCGGCTTGAGGTAATAGGTCCGCATGTCCTTGACCAGGATGTTCCAGAAGGCGATCCAGAGTTTCATCGGCCGCCTCCCGCTCTCTCCTTCTCGCGGCGCATGGCACCCGCCTCGATGCCGGTGACGCGCACGAAGATGTCCTCGAGGGACGGCCGAATTCTCCTCGCCTCGGCGACCTCGACACCATGGTCCTCGAGGAAGCGGACCAGCGGGCCCGCGCGAATCGGCTCGTCGGCCTCGACGCGAAGCTGTTCCGGATTCGGCGCGGCGAATTCCAGCGCGGGGAAGGATCCTGCGAGCCCGCGCAGGATGTCGTCCGGCGCCTGCGCGCACGCGATCTCGACCACGTGCCTCTCCCGGATCGGCTGGATGAGGCGCTCGACCATGTCGATGCGCACGATCCGGCCGGAGACGATGAAGGCAACGCGCCCGCACAGGCGCTCGGCCTCTTCGATGTAGTGGGTGGTCAAAAAGACGGTGGTCCCGTTTTTGTTGAGGTCGGCGATGAGCCCGCGCAGCTGGCGGGCGCCGGCCACATCTATTCCCGTCGTGGGCTCGTCGAGAAAGAGGATCTCGGGCCGGTGGATGATCCCGGCGGCGATGGCGAGCTTTCGCTTCATGCCCCTCGAATAGCCGCCGAACTTGCGACCGGCGGCCTCGGCCAGGCCGAACTCCTCGAGGAGCTCACCGGCGCGGCCTCGCCGCTCGTTTCGGCCCATGCCGTAGAGCGC